>CAMAYC010000080.1 GCA_945862125.1 Reyranella massiliensis 521 | reverse complement strand
TTGCGCGGCTTCATCACCATGCTGGTGCGAACACATGTCGTGCATGCGCATCGGCGTTGGGAAGAGATGGGCCTGGTGGCACAGACCCTGCGCGAGACCGGCGTCGATCCGTTGATGACCGAAGCCATCGAGCGCAGCCACCGCCGCACAGTCGATGCCCACATCGCGCCGGCCGACGGACAGGTGCCGAGCCTCGACGAAGCGCTAAAAATTCTGTCGGAGAAGGTCGTCCGTGGCGTCTGATGGTTTCGACACGCCGGTATTCGCCACGTCGGTATTTGATCGGCTCGTCGCGCTGCTGAGCGAGGCCAAGGCGACGTTCCGCGTCATCGAGCACGAGGCCGAGGGAAAATCCGCCGAGATCAGCGTCATCCGCGGCAACCGGCCCGACCAGGCCGCCAAGGCCATGGTGCTGGACGTGCGCGGCGGCGGCGGTGGCCGGCGGCATGTGCTGGCCATCCTGCCGGGCAGCCGCAAGCTCGACTTCGCCGCGGTGGCAACCTTGTTCGAGGCGCGCAAGTGCGGCTTCGCCTCGCCGGAGACGGCGCAGGAACTGACCGGCTGCGTCATGGGCTCGGTGCCGCCCTTTGCGCTCAACCCCGCGCTCGCCATCGTCGTCGAGGAAGATCTGCTCGCCAACGAGACGCTCTTCTTCAATGCGGGCCGCCTCGATCGCTCGATGGAACTCGACACCAGGGACTGGATCGCCATCGCACGGCCGCGTGTGGCGAAGATCGCCGCCAAGGTCTGAGATCGTGGTCGAGTGGCGCTTTCGCAACGCGACGGAGGAGGATTTCGAACCGTTGCTGGCGATCCGCATCGACGTGATGCGCGAGCATCTGAAGCGCGTGTTCCGCTACAAGCCCTCGCGCGCGCGCCGCATTTTCCGCGAGCATTTCGCGGAGCCCGGCCTGCGCGCGATCATGATCGAGGGCGAGCTCGGGGGCTGCGTCGGCTTTCGCAAAGGCGCCGACGCGATCAAGCTCGATTCGTTCTATCTCGACCGCCGCTATCACAATAGCGGCCTCGGAACGACCATCCTCAAGGTCCTGTTGGCCGAAGCCGATGCGACAGGCCTGCCGGTGCGGCTCGACGTGCTGACCGGCAGCAAGGCCGATCGCTTCTATCTCCGCCACGGCTTCGTGAAGCTGAAGGAGGACGAGATCGAAGGCGAATACGAGCGGCCCGCCGGCGGCCGGTCGATTCCTGCCGTGCTGCCGCGCGGCCAAGGCCATCAGTTCGTCCTCTATGGTGATGCCTGCTCCGGCGTCGCTGGCGCCCCGCACGAGCGCACCTTCGCCGGCGTCAATGCGGCCGTCCGGCGTCTCGCGCCGTCGCCCGAGTTCATCCTGTTCCTCGGTGACGAGATCGCGGGCTACACGGCCGATGCCGATGTGCTGCGCCAGCAATGGCGGCACTGGCTCGACCACGAGATGGGCTGGCTCGACCGGCGCGCGATCCCGATGTGGCACACGACCAGCAACCACGCGACCTACGACGCCATGAGCGAGGCGGTGTTCCGGGAAGTGCACGACCACCTGCCGCGCAATGGCCCTCCCCGACAGGAAGGCCTGTCATACTGGGTGCGACGCGGCGACCTGCTGCTGATCTTCGTTCACACGTTGTGGACGGGCCTGGGCGGCGAGGGCCACGTCGAGACCGATTGGCTCCGCTCGGTGCTGCGCCAACATGCTGATGCACGTCACAAGCTCGTCGCGGGTCATCATCCGGTCCATCCGATCAATGGCTTCGCCGGCGCCTATCAGCGCGATGTCGGTCCCGAGCACGCCGCGGCTTTCTGGAACGTCTTGGTCGAGGGCGGAGTACTCGCCTACCTGTGCGGCCATATCCTGGCGTTCGACGTGCAGGTCCATCGTGGCGTGCTTCAGATCTGCACCGCTGGCGCCGGCACCGCGCACCGCATGCCGGAGGGCGTCGAATATCTTCACGCCGTCCAGGCCGCGCTCGATGCGCAGGGCTTGCGGTATCAGGTATTCGATAGCGAAGGCCGCGTCCGCGAACGCCTGTCGTGGCCGCTATCGGCGCCGCCTCCGGAGCAGTGGCAGGCATTGAGTGACGCCGCCGGCGTCAAAGACAAGTTGGTGGCGTTTCGCTTCACCGGTCAGGCGGCAGCCCCCGGCACGAGCACGGCGCAGACTTTTCTCTCGGCCTTCCGGCCCGGTATCCGGGCACCGCTCTGGATCGGCCTTCGCGGGCCAGAACAGCGACTGACCGTGATCCTGGAACCGGAGCCCGGCCGCAGCCCGCACTACTGGCACGGCCCCTCCCTCACGGCCGGCGCGTCCTTCGACATTCAATTGCTGATCCATCCCGGCATGGGCCCGGGCGGCCTGCTGTATCGCCTCGGGACCGACGCGCCGTGGTCGTCGTTGTCGGCCGCCTCTGCCTGGGGCGCCGAACGCCTGGACTGGCCGGGACACTGGAGCGTCGGTCACGGACAAGGTGGACCTGAAGACCGCGCGTTCCTCGGGCGCAATCTCGCGGCCTCGACGATGATCGTGGAAGGCTAATCCCGCCTCAACATGAACACCGCCTGTTCGCCGAACAGGTTGGCGAGCGGCGGTGGCATGCGGATCGGGCGGCTCTTGCTGTTGAGCACGATGGCGCGTTCGATCCACACGCCCATGTCGCGGCAGAGGGCGCGGAAGTCGTCGATGCTACAGAGATGGATGTTGGGCGTGTCGTACCACTTGTAGGGCAACGACGTGGTCTGCGGCATGCGGCCGCCGAACACCATCCGGAGGCGCACCTGCCAGTGCGCGAAGTTGGGAAACGACACGATCGCCCGCTTGCCGACCCGCAGCATCTGCCGCAGCACCTCCTGCGGCTCGCGCGTCGCCTGCAGGGTCTGGCTCAGGATCACATAGTCGAAGGCATTGTCCGGGTAGGCGCGCAGGTCGGCGTCGGCGTCGCCCTGGATCACCGACAGGCCGCTCGCCACGCAGGCGTTCACGCCGGCCTGGCTGAGTTCCATGCCGCGCGCATCGACGCCCTTGAAGTTTACCAGGTAGGTCAGCAGCGCACCGTCGCCGCAACCGACGTCGAGCGCGCGACCGCCCGGCTGGACCATGTCGGCGATGAGCTGGAGATCGACACGGATGGCGCTCACGACACGTCCTTCAGGCCACGGACGGCGCCCGCACCCTTGAGGAAGCCGCTCAGCGTACGGAACATCTCGGGCTCGTCGAGCAGGAAGGCGTCATGGCCCTTGTCGCTCGCGACCTCGACGAACGACACGTTGGCGGCCGCGGCATTCAGCGCATGGACGATCTCGCGGCTCTCGCGCGTCGGAAACAGCCAGTCGCTGGTGAAGGACATCAGGCAGAAGCGGGTCGCCGTGCCCTTGAAGGCGTTGGCCAGCACGCTGCCATGGGCGCCGGCGAGGTCGAAGTAGTCCATGGCCCGCGTGATGTAGAGATAGGAGTTGGCATCGAAGCGATCGACGAAGGTCGAGCCCTGATGGCGCAGGTAGCTCTCGACCTGGAAGTCGGCGTCGAAGCCGAACCCCACCGCATTGCGGTCCTGCAGGGCGCGTCCGAACTTCCGCTGCAGCGCCTGCTCCGACAGATAGGTGATGTGGGCGGTCATGCGCGCGACCGCGAGGCCACGCGCCGGCACGGTCTGGTGCAGGCGGTAGTCGCCGCCCTTCCACTCGGGATCGGCCATGATCGCCTGACGCCCCACTTCGTGGAACGCGATGTTCTGTGCCGAATGGTGAGCCGCACAAGCGATAGGCACCGCCGAGAAGACGCGGCCCGGATAGCTCGCGGCCCATTGGAGAACCTGCATGCCACCCATCGAGCCGCCGATGACGCAGAAGAGGTCGGGGATGCCGAGATGATCGAGCAGCGCCGCCTGCGCCCGCACCATGTCGGCGATGGTCACGACAGGGAAACGCAGGCTCCACGGCTGGCCGGTCGCGGGATCGCGCGCGAGCGGGCCTGTCGTTCCCATGCAGTGGCCGAGCACATTTACGCAGATGATGTAGTAGCGCACCGGATCGAGCACCTTGCCCGGCCCGACCAGGCTCTCCCACCAGCCATCCTTGGCCGTCACGGGATGTCGATCGGCGACGAACTGGTCGCAGGTCAGCGGATGGCAGATCAGGATGGCGTTGGACTTGTCGGCGTTCAACGTGCCGTAGGTTTGGTAGGCCACGCGATAGGGACCGAGATCGACGCCGCAGTCGAGGCGAAGCGGCCGCTCCGTGCCCAAAACCGCGTGGCGGCATTGCGCAAGTGCCGTCCGTTCGGCATCGGTCAGGTCCTCGAGCAAAGTCCCGCTCCAACGAAAAAGCCCCCGACCGGAAGTCGGGGGCTTTTTTCAAAGCACTCCGACCTTTTAGCGGGGATTAACGTGGCCGCAAGCCGGTCGGCTCAAATTCCACGGATTGCCTGTATACGGACCTCGCCACGCGGGTGCAAGCACGTTCAAGCTTGTTTGCCTTTACGCGATGTGGCTGAACGTAGTATCGCCGCTGCGCATAGGAATTACCGACCGAATGAACGCACCCACCCTCGACAGCCTGCGGCAAGAAATCGACGCCATCGACGGCGAACTGCACGGCTTGATCGGCCGGCGTGCCGACGTGGTGGGCCGGATCGCGGGCACCAAGCCGGCCGGTGGGCTGGCGCTACGGCCAGGCCGCGAGGCCCGGGTCTTGCGCAAGCGCCTGGCGACCCATCAGGGGCCCTTCCCGGTGGCGGCCGTCTTCCGCATGTGGCGCGAGATGATGTGTGCACTCACCCTGATGCAGACGCCGGGACTGAAGATCGCCATCTGCCGGCCGGCAGAGCAGCCCGGCTACTGGGACCTCGCGCGCGATCATTTCGGCTGCCAGATCCCCTTCGTCGCCCACGACACACCCGCCCAGGTACTGGCGGCGGTGCGCAGCGGCCCGACGACGCTCGGCATCGTGCCGGCACCCATCGAATCCGACGTGGCCCCGTGGTGGCCGCTGCTGGCCGGCGGCGACTCGACCCTGCCCAACATCGTGGCTCGCCTGCCGTTTCTCGGCATGCCCAACGCGCGGGCCCGCGGAATCTCGGCCCTCGTGCTCGCCCGCATGGAGCCCGAGGAAAGCGGCGACGACCGCGCCCTCATTGCGCTGGAAACACCCGCCGGGCTCAGCCGCGACCGCATCGCGGGTGGCCTGGTCAAGGTGGGATTGCCGGCCTTCACTTCGGTGCTGGACCAGATTGTCGACGGCGTGCATCACTACCTCATCGAACTGCCGGGCGTGATCGTCGATGGCGACCCGCGGCTGCGCGAGCTCGGTGAGGCCCTGGGGCTGAAGACCGGCCGTGTCGCGGCGATCGGCGCCTATGCCGTTCCGTCCGATCTTCGACTCTAAGGGGCACGCGGCCCTGATCACTCGTTACGGGAGACTGCCATGACCGCGCTCACCCCGCGTCCGGGCATCATGAAGATCGCGCCTTACGTGCCGGGCAAGGACTCGGTCGAGGGCAAGCAGACCATCGCCAAGCTCTCGTCCAACGAGGGCGCGTTGGGGCCGAGCCCCAAGGCGATGGCGGCCTATGCCAAGGCGGCGGCCGAGCTGCACCGCTATCCCGACGGCAACGCCGAGAAGTTGCGCAAGGCGATCGGCCGCCGCTACGGCCTCGATCCGGCGCGCATCGTCTGCGGCGCAGGCTCCGACGAGCTGCTCAACCTGCTGGTCCGCGCCTACTGCGGCCCCGGCGACGAGCTGCTCCACAGCGAGTTCGGCTTCCTGATGTATGCCATCAACGCGCTGGGCGTCGGCGCCACGCCCGTTGCGGCCAAGGCCAAGGACTTCGGCAGCGACGTCGATGCCTTGCTGGCCGCGGTGACGGACAAGACGCGCATCGTCTGCCTCGCCAACCCGAACAATCCGACCGGCACCTACACCACCAAGGACGATGTGCGCCGCCTGCACGCCGGCCTGCCCAAGAATGTGCTGCTGGTGATCGACGCGGCCTATGCCGAATATGTGAGCCGCAACGACTACGAATCGGGCGTCGAACTGGTCGATCAGGCCGAGAACGTCGTGATGACCCGCACCTTCTCCAAGATCTACGGGCTGGGCGGCCTCAGGCTGGGCTGGATGTATGCCCCGGCCGGCATCGTCGATGTCATGAGCCGGCTGCGCCAGCCGTTCAACGTCGGCCTGCCAGCGCAGATCGCCGGCGTCGCGGCGCTGGAGGACATCGCCCACACCGACGCCAGCCGCACCAACAACGACATCTGGCTGCCCTGGCTCAGCACCGAGCTCGCCAAGCTCGGCCTGAAGCCGCTGCCCAGCGTCGGCAACTTCCTGCTGGTGGGCTTCGGCTCCAAGGAGCGGGCCGCCGCCGCCAACGACTGGATGATGAACGACGGGCTGATCCCGCGCATGGTCGCGGGCTACGGCCTGCCGGAGCACCTGCGCATCACCATCGGCACCGAAACCGAAGTGAAGGCCGTCCGCGATTCGCTCGCCAGGTTCGTGGCCGCCGGATGAGCGAGCCCCTCTTCAACAAGATCGCGCTGATCGGCATCGGCCTGATTGGCGGCTCGATCGCGCTCGAGGCGCGCAAGCGCGGCCTGGCCAAGACGATCGTGGCGGCAACGCGCAGCCCCGAAACGGCGGCGCTGGCCAATAGGCTGAAGCTCGCCGACCATTGCGGCACCGACCTCGCCGCCGCCTGCGAGGACGCCGACCTGGTGATCGTCTGCACGCCGGTCGGCGCCTGCGGGACCGCGACCCAGGCCATCGCGCCCAAGCTCAAGCCCGGCTGCATCGTGTCCGATGTCGGCTCGGTGAAGCAGACCGTGATCGCCGACATGCTGCCGCATATTCCGAAGGGCGTGCATTTCGTGCCGGCCCATCCGGTGGCCGGCACCGAGAATTCCGGCCCCGAAGCCGCGCTGCTGGATCTGTTCGAAGGCCGCTGGTGCATCCTGACGCCGCTGCCCGACAGCGATGCCGGCGCGGTGGCCAAGCTCGAAGCCTTCTGGAAGGCGCTGGGCAGCTCGGTCGAGAAGATCGATCCCGCCGATCACGACCGTATCCTCGCCATCACGTCGCACCTGCCGCATCTCATCGCCTACACCATCGTGGGCACGGCCGACGACCTGGCCGGTCACCTGAACAGCGAGGTGTTGCGCTTCGCCGCCGGCGGCTTCCGCGACTTCACGCGAATCGCGGCATCCGATCCCACGATGTGGCGCGACGTGTTCATGAACAATCGCGAGGCCGTGCTCGAGGTCCTCCAGCGCTTCCAGGAGGATCTCTTCTACCTGCAGCGCGCCATCCGCTGGGGCGAGGGCGACAAGCTGTTCGACCTGTTTTCGCGCACCCGCGAGATCCGCCGCGCGCTGATCCACCTCAACCAGGCGTGAGCACGGCGAAACCCTACTGGGTCTTTGCCTACGGCTCGCTGATGTGGAACCCGGGCTTCGCCACGCCCGAGACGCAGGCGGCCCGCCTGCACGGCTGGCATCGCGCCTTCTGCATCTATTCCGAACATTATCGCGGCACGCCCAAGCGTCCGGGCCTGATCCTGGGCCTGCTGCCGGGCGGCGCCTGCCGCGGCCTGGCCCACCGCCTGCCGCGTGCCGGCTACGACGCCGTGCGGCGCTACCTGCGGACGCGCGAGATCGACAATGACGGCGTCTACAAGGAAGAGGTCCGGCCGATCCGCCTGCACGACGGCCGCACCGTCGAGGCGCTGGTCTATCTCGCCGACCGCCAGCACCGGCAATTCGCCGGCAAGCTGCCGGCCCGCCGAGCTGTGGCCCTCGTACGGGGCGGCAGGGGCGCCACCGGCACCAATGTCGACTATCTCCGCAACACGGTCGCGCATCTGCGCGACCTCGGGTTGCGTGATCGCGCCTTGGAGGAATTGGCGCGGTGGACCGCGGCCAGGGACTAGCGGCGGGGTGCGCCGGCGGTGAGGGCCGCGACCATGACGAAGCGCAGCTCGTCGCGCGCCCGCTCGACCGTGAGGCCCAGCCGCTCGCGCAGAACGACCCAGCTTTCCGGCGCCAGGGCGAGGGCGAGGGCATTCTGCGCCCGCACACGCTGCTCGGCGGGAAACGCCGCCAGCTCGCGGTCGAACCAGCGCGCCAGGTTGGCCTGATTGGCAGCATAGACCTGCGCGATCATGTCGGCGGCCGGCGGCGAGCGGCGCTGGAGGGTCTCGACGAACGTCCACATCGGCAGCAGCCGCTCGTAGCGGTCGGCGCCCCGGTCGACGACGAGCTGGATTCGCCCATCCAACGGCAGCGCCGCGCCGGGTCCCGGCATGTCGCCGAAGTCGGCGGCGAGCACGCGCTCGAGAACTGCCACATAGAGCTCGGCCGTGTCGGCGAAATGCTGGAATACGGTGCGGGCCGACACGCCGGCGATCTTGGCAATGTCGCGGACGATCGGCGCAACGTCGCCGGTCTCGGCCAGCGACAACGCCGCGGAGATGATGGCTTCGCGAGTCCGCGTGACCCGGCTGCCGTTCAAGACCGGGTGCGACGTCACCGGCCGATTCAGAACTTCGATATCCATTCTATCCATATGAGCCCCCTGCCTTGCAGCGATTGCGCCGCCGTTCTCCTTGGGCAAGGACCGGCGCCGCGCTTTGATGTATCAACGTCGCTGCAATGCAGCGGATACCAACGCTGCGCCGAAGACAACCTGCTGAAGAGCAATTAAATACCGCCCCTCGTAAGCCATTCGTAAGGTCCCGGTGTGCCGATGACAGACAAGAAACTGACTGCCGCTTCCCTCGCCGCGCAGGCGATGGGCTGGATCGACCCGGTGACCAAAGCGGTCGTGCCCCCCATCCACATGGCGAGCACTTACCTCCGCGACGAGGATAACGGCTACAGCTCCGGCCGGATCTACGCCCGCGCCGACAATCCGACCTTCGACCAGGCCGAGGCGACGCTGGCAGCGTTGGAGGGTGGACCCAAGGCGCTGGTCTTCTCCTCGGGCATGAGCGCGGCGACCGCCTGCTTCCTGGCGCTTGCGCCCGGTGACCACGTGGTCGTGCCCAGGGTCATGTATTGGTCGCTGCGCAACTGGCTTGCCAACTTCGCGACCCATTGGGGCCTGAAGGTCGACTTCGTCGATGCCGACAGCACCGACGCCATCGCCGCCGCCGTCCGGCCGGGCGCCACCAAGCTCGTCTGGATCGAGACGCCGGCCAACCCGACCTGGAGCGTCACCGACATCGCGGCGGCGGCCGACATCGCCCATCGCGCCTGCGCGTTGCTCGGCGTCGATTCGACGGTGGCGACCCCGGTGCTGACGCGGCCGATCGAATTTGGTGCCGACATCGTCATGCATTCAGCGACCAAGTACCTCAACGGCCATTCCGACATCATCGCCGGCGCCCTGATCGGCGCCCGCGACGATGCCCATTGGGCCAAGCTGCGCATGATCCGCGCCCAGCTCGGCACGATCCTCGGACAAACCGAGGCGTGGCTGCTGATGCGCGGCATGCGCACGCTGTTCCCGCGCGTCGACTGGGCCTGCCGCTCGGCGCAGTCGCTGGCCGAGCGCCTGGCCGCCCATCCGATGGTGAGCGAGGTACTCTATCCCGGATTGCCTTCGTTCGCCGGCCACGCGATCTCGCGCAAGCAGATGACGGGTGGCTTCGGCGGCATGCTGTCGGTGCGCATCAAGGGCGGCGAGCGCGCGGCGATCGCCACGGCGGCGCGCGTGGCGCTGTGGAAGCGCGCGACATCGCTGGGCGGCGTCGAAAGCCTGATCGAGCATCGCGCCAGCATCGAGGGACCGGGCACGCCCTGCCCGCCCGACCTGCTGCGCCTGTCGGTCGGCGTGGAAGACAGCGGTGACCTGTTCGACGATCTCGATCAGGCGCTGCGTCGCGCCGACAACGCCTGAGGGGCTAAGTCGGCGTTCCGAACACGGCCGGCAGACCGGCGCCGATGCGCTCGTTCATCATCTCGATCGAGCCGTCGGTGTAGGCCGCGATCTTGGCCCCGGCCAGATGGCGGGCCAGCGGATACTCCGCGCGCAAACCGTTGGCGCCCATCGCCTGGATGCAGTCGGCGATGCGGTTGACGGCCATATCGGTGGCGAACTTCTTGGCATAGGCCGCCGGCAGCACGGCATCGGCGCCCTCGTCGATCAGGCGGGCGGCGCGATAGGTGAGAAGGCGTGCCGCCTCGAGGTCGGTCGCCGCATCGACCAATTTCCACCGCACGCCCTGATGCTCCAGTACCGGCTGGCCGAAGGTCTTGCGCTGCTGGGTGTAGCGCACGGCCGTCTCGAGCGAGGCCTGCAGCATGCCGCAGCACATGGCCGCGACATAGGCGCGGGCACCGTTGATGCCGGCGAGCGCCGCCTTGAAGGCCTTGCCCGGCTCGTGCAGCACGGCTTCGTCGGGCGCGAAATAGTCGACCAGATGAAACCCGCCGACGCCGATGGCGTGGCCGCCATGCAGTTCGAACGGCTTGTCGCGCCGGAAACCCGGCCGGTCTGCTTCGATGGCGAAACAGGCGATGCCGCGATAGCCCTGGCTCCTGTCGGTCTGGGCGTAGGCCACCGAAAGACCCGCCACGGCAGCGTTGGTGATCCAGGCCTTGGCGCCGTTCAGCTTAAAACCGCCGTCGACACGCACCGCCGCCATTTCGAGGCCGCCGAAGTCGCTGCCGACACCGGGCTCGCTCAAGCCGGCGCAGCCGATCACCTCACCCGTGATCATGCGCGGAAGCAGGCGTGCGACATGTGCCGGCTTGCCGTCCCGGGCAAAACGCGCGCAGGCGTTGTGATGGTTGATCAGCGCGAAGGCGAAAGCGAAATCATGCCGCGCAATCTCCTCGAAGGCGCGCAGCTTGCAGAAGAAGGAGAGCCCCTGTCCGCCATGCTGTTTCGCCAACTCGATGGTGTTGAGGCCCGCGGCGCAAGCCGCCTTGATCGTCTCAAGCGGATAGTGCCGCTCCCATTCCCAGCGCGCGGCATTGGGGGCGACATGCGCCTCGGCGAAAGCCTTGGCGCGCGCCACGACGGCGCGTTCCTCGGCGGTCAGGACTTCATCCAGCATCGGCCTCAGATACACGATTGGACCTGCGGCGCAACCGCAGGCTAGTATGCCGGCAACGCGGGTGTAGCTCAGGGGTAGAGCGTCGGCTTCCCAAGCCGTAGGTCGCGGGTTCAAATCCCGTCGCCCGCTCCAATATTCGCTTCAGGCAGGAAATTCGGCATGGATGCGGTGATTTCGGCGCCGGTCGCGGCCACCGGCGACTTCGCGGCCGACGTGGCCGCCTTCTCCACCTACTGGCGCACTGCCCGGGAACAACTGGACAGGCAACCCACCGAAGCGCTCAAGCAGGCCGCGCGCGCGGCGCGCTTCCTTTTCCTGCGCACGCATGCAAGCACGCTCTACGACCGGCTGACCGACAGGCGGCGGAAGTTCGTGCGTCTCGAACGCCTGGTCTACGAGGCCGCCGACGTCGTGCCCGGCCTGGCGCCGACGCGGGCCGAAGTCGCCGCCGAATCGCAACTGCGCCAGTCGGAGAAGGAAGGCGTTGAGATCGACCAGGGCATCCTGTGCAATCAGTTCCTCGCCGATCCGGCCTGCGGCCTGCATCTCTGCCACACGATGCTGCTGCCGCGCGAAGAATCCGCCGAGGCGCTTGCCAAGTTCCTGCGTGACGGCAGACTCGATCTCGGCACGGCCAAGGTCGAGCGCCAAGGCAAGGCCGCGGTCTTGCTGTTGGCCAACCCACGCTTCCTCAATTCGGAGGATCTCTCGACCCAGTCGGCGACCGAGATCGGCGCCGATGTCTGCATCCTCGATCCGGAGAGCCAGGTTGCCGTCTTGCGCGGCGACTTCGTACCGGAAGGCAAGTACGCCGGCCGGCGCGTCTTCAATGCCGGCATCAACCTCACGCATCTCTACTACGGCAAGATCCCCTATCTGTGGTTCCTGATCCGCGACATGGGATTCGTGAACAAGATGACCCGAGGACTGGCGCGTCCCGACGTGACGCCGGATGAAGTCGCGGGCGACTCGATCGAAAAACTCTGGATTTCCGCGGTCGACACCTTCGCCATCGGCGGTGGCTGCCAGATCCTGCTCGCCACCGATTTCAACATTGCCGCCCGCGATGCCTACATGACCCTGCCGGCGCGCAAGGAAGGCATCATCCCGGCGATGGCGAACCTGAGGCTGGCGCGCTTCCTCGGCGATCGCCTCGCGCGCCAGGCGATCATGTACGAGCGCCGCTTCGAGTGTGATTCAGAGGAAGGCCGACTGATCTGCGACGAGGTCGTGGAACCCGACGCGATCGACAGCACCATCGATCATGTCGTCGAGCGATTGACCGGTTCGGGCGTCGTGGGTGCGATCGGCAATCGCCGCGCGCTCCGCCTCGCGGTCGAACCACTCGACAAATTCCGCCGCTATGCAGCGCTCTACGCACGCGAGCAGGCCTACTGCCATTTCAGTCCGGCGCTGATCGCCAATCTCGAGCACTACTGGAACGCCGCGAACCGCCGCGCGTAGTCAGTGCTCGCGGGGCGCGTGCTTGCCCAGGATCCGCTGCAGCGTGCGGCGGTGCATGTTGAGCCGGCGTGCCGTCTCCGAGACGTTTCGGTCGCACTGCTCGAACACGCGCTGGATGTGCTCCCAGCGCACCCGGTCGGCCGACATCGGATTGCTGGGCGGCGGCGGCAGCTTGCGGCCGTGCGCGGTCAGCGCCTGCTCGATGGCATCGGCGTCGGCCGGCTTGGCGAGATAATCGACCGCGCCTTCCTTTACAGCAGCGACGGCGGTGGCAATGTTGCCGTAGCCGGTCAATACCACGATGCGGATATCGGGCCGGGCCTGGCGAAGCGGGCCCACGAGTTAAAGGCCGTTGCCGTCACCCAGCCGCAGGTCGAGAACGGCAAAAGCGGGGGGACGGGCCGTCTGCGTCAGCGCCTCGGCGACCGACCCGACCGCGGTCACGATAAAGCCGCGCAGTTCGAGCGCGCGGGCGATGCGGTTGCGGAACGCGGCATCGTCGTCCGCGATCAGCAGCGTCCGATCCTTGTTCGAGGTCGTGCCGGCAATCACGGGCGATATGGGCCGGCCGGCGCCTGCGTCCTGGCTCATGGCAACTCCTTCGGCATCGGCCGCTATGTAGCCTTGAAGACGGGGTTTGGCCAGCGCACGGAGACCACCGCGCCACCGTGTAGAACGGTGCGATTTCCGAAGGTTACCGTTGCGCCGGTCCGCTCCAGCAGTGTCTTGGCGATGAAGACACCGAGGCCCATATGGCCCTCCTGCCCCTGCCGGGTCGAAATAAAGGGCGTGCCGAGTTCACCGAGCATCGCCTCGGAGAAGCCCGGCCCATCGTCGATCACCTCGACCTCGGACCATTCGTTCGTCCAGCGCGTTGCGATCCGGACCTGGCGCCGTGCGAACGAGACGGCGTTCTGCACGATATTGCCGACGCCCTGCATGATCTCAGGACTGCGCACCTGGATCGGCGCCGCGGTCGGAACGCCCTCTCCGATCGGTCCGGACTCGTAGGCGATGTCGACAGTGCCGCGATTGTAGTTCTGCGCCGCCGCCTCGATCAGCGCGGGCAAGGGCACGTGCGTATAGGCGTCGGACACGTCACCTGCCGGATCGACGGAGAGCCGCGCCAGGATCGAACGGCAGCGCTCGGATTCAGCCAACAGCAGTTCGACATCGTCGCGCAACGGATCGTCGAGCTCGATCTCGCGCGACATCTCCTTGGCGACGACGGCGATGGTCGAAAGCGGCGAGCCGAGCTCGTGCGCCGCCGCGGCGGCGAGTGCGCCCAGTGCCGAGAGCCGCTGCTCGCGGGCAAGGGCTGCCTGTGCGGCGGACAACGCATCTGCCATCTGCCGCGCCTCCTCGGCCAGCCGCCAGCCATAGAGCGTGATCAGGAGCGTCGTCAGTGTAAGTCCCGCCCAGGCGCCCGCCTGATAGATATCCGGCAAATCCAGCGGCGGCCCGCGCCATGGCAACGGCTGATGGAAGATTCCCAGGACCGCGATGCTGACGATGGTAAGCAGCGACAGCGCGATATTGCTGCTGAGCGACAGGATGGTGGCGCCGATGGCAACGGGCGCCAGCAGCAGCAAGGCGAAAGGATTGAGGAGACCGCCGGTGAGATAGAGCAACACGGCGAGTTGCAGGATGTCGAAGGCGAGGAAAATCGTGGCCTCGCGGTCGTCGATGCGGGCCGACGCCGGCCGGCCCAGGCTGACGGTAAGATTGAGCAACGCCGAGAGCGCGATCGTGCCACCCACAGCAAGGACGGGCAGGCCAAAATCCAGACCCCAGTGAACGACCGCAGCAGTAAGAAGCTGTCCGGCGACGGCGGCCCAGCGGATCAACACCAGGGCGCGCAGGCGAACGACGCCGCGCGGCGGCAGGCCGGGAGCGCCTCCGACGTTCATGGGCCCAGGACCGACGGGCGACGAGGAACTCTCGGCGCGCATCGTCACGGGATCACTCCTCGATCATCAGGTGTTTGCGATGGATCGTGGTGAACAGCGGGATCTTGCGCTGCTTCTTGCGATCCGGTGGTTCCTTCACGAGGCGGCCGATCTCACCCAGGATCAGCCCGGTGATGGTGGGCAACGGCAGCTCGCGCGCCTCGTCGAGGCGAACCCAACGGATGTCGCCCATCTCGCTCGAATGACGGATATCGCCCGTCGCATCCTCGGCCCGCGCCATGAAGAAGCGGGCGTTGAAGCGGCGCGGGCGGCCGGGCGGCGTGACCGCGCGCGCAATCAGGTCGAGGCAATCGAGCGCGGGCGCCATGCCGGTGTCGAGAAACCCCTTCCAGTGCTCGCCGAAATCCTTGTCGGGCGCGCCGCCCTTGAGCGGTTTGGCCAGCATCAGGCCGCTTTCCTCGAAGGTTTCGCGCACGGCGGCGACGGCCAGGGCGCGAGCCCGCAGGGCCGTCGCGGCCTTCTGCAGACGGGCGTCCACGTGGCGGTCGAGCGGTGTTGCGATCGGCACGTGCGCATCGGCGCGGTCGACACGGCCGCCGGGAAACACGTAGCGGTTGGGCATGAAGGCGTGGGCGGCGGCACGGCAGCCCATCAGGACTTCCGGAGTCTTGCCCTTCATGCGCACGAGGATCAGCGTCGCGGCGTCGCGCGGCCGCATGTAGGGGTAGGTCTTCTCGATCTGCTCGACCGGACGTTCGTTGCCCGGTTTCAGATCGCCGTGGACGTAGCCTTTGTCGGTGCCGCGCACGACGGCGCCGGCGGGTATTGCTCGTTTGCTCATGCCGCCACGATAGACCAGCAGCCCTAGAACGACCAGCCGACGGGGGTGTCGGGGCGGAACACGGTGATGGTCTTCGACAGCCCCGGCACCTCGACAGTTTCGGGCACGTCGAGGGGCGCGGCGCGCAGAGTCACCTTCTCCTCATTGGGCGGCAGGTCGTAGAAGCGCGGGCCGTTCAGCGAGGCGAAGGCTTCGAGATTGTCGAGTCTGCCCTCCTCGGCGAAGACCTGGGCGTAGACCTGCATCGCGACCGGGGCGTTGAAAATGCCGGCGCAGCCGCAGGCGCATTCCTTGGTATCGGTGCTGTGCGGGGCGGTATCGGTGCCCAGGAAGAAGGCCGGATTGCCCGAGGTCGCGGCGCGTCGCAGAGCGAGACGGTGCTCCTCGCGCTTGGCGATCGGCAGGCAATAGAAGTGCGGGCGGATGCCGCCCTTGAAGATCGCATTGCGGTTGTAGTTGAGGTGATGCGGCGTGATCGTCCCGCCCATCCGATCCGGATGCGCCTCGACGAAGGCAACGCCCTCGCGGGTGGTGATGTGTTCGAGCACGATTTTCAGGCCGGGATGCCGCTTCAGCAGCGGAAATAGAACCTTGTCCAGGAACACCGCCTCGCGGTCGAAGAGATCGACGTCGGGGTCGGTGACTTCGCCATGGACCAGCAGGGGCATGCCGGCCTTTTCCATGGCTTCGAGGCCCTTGGCGACCTGGTCCATCGAGGTGACGCCGTGGGCGGAATTGGTGGTGGCGTGGGCGGGATAGAGTTTGGCCGCGACCCAGACGCCCTCTTTCTTGCCGCGCGCCAGCTCGACCGGATCTGCGCCGTCGGTCAGGTAACAGGTCATCAGCGGCTCGAATTTGAGATCCGAGGGGACCGCGGCGCGGATGCGGTCGCGATAGGCCGACGCCTCGGCCACCTTGGTCACGGGCGGGACCAGGTTAGGCATGATGATGGCGCGGGCGAACTGGCGGGCGGTGTGGACGGCGCAGGCCTGAAGCATGGCGCCGTCGCGCAGATGGACGTGCCAGTCGTCGGGGCGGCGGATGGTGAGCGTCTGGGGAATGGGCATAAGGCGCTTTCTAGCTTGCTCGCGGGCAGGCTCCAATGTTGATTGCGGGCATGAACAAGCTGAACGACGCCGTAGACTTCGCCAAATCCGCCGAATCCCATTGGCCCAAAAGCATGTACATGCCGGACGGGCAATTCGTGATGACCTACGATTCCGGTGAAAAAGCCCCCGACAATGAGGTGCTGGGTCCGGTGACGCCGAGGGGCGGCTCGGCCGGCATCGTCTACCAGGGCGACAAGAAGTTCGCCGAATGGGGCGACGTCGACAATGCCGACATGACGTTCAGCGTCGCCAAGAGCTACCTCGCTCTGCTCGCGGGCCTGGCGCTGGGCGACGGCCTCATCAAGAGCCTCGACGACAAGGTCGCGCCCTACGTGACCGATGACGGCTTCAAGAGCGACCAGAACAAGGACATCACCTGGCGCCACCTGCTGACCCAGACCAGCGAATGGTCGGGCAGCGTCTTCGGCAAGGAAGACCGCATCGACCACAACCGGGTGGTCGGCCTCGCCATCGCCGACGCGCCCAAGGGCACGCGCCGCGCGATGAAGAAGCCCGGCACGTTCTACGAATACAACGACGTGCGCGTGAACCGGCTCAGCTACTCGCTGCTCCAGGTCTTCAAGGAGCCGCTGCCCCAGGTCCTGAAGCGCCGCATCATGGATCCGATCGGCGCCTCCAACGCGTGGAAGTGGGACGGCTATAAGACGTCCACGGTCACCATCGACGGCAAGCCGATGCTCTCCGTCCCGGGCGGCGGGCATTGGGGCGGCGGCATCGTGATCTCGGCGCGCGACCTCTCGCTGATGGGACGGCTGGTCGCCAATGGCGGCGCCTGGGACGGCAAGCAGATCCTGCCCAAGGGCTGGACCGCGGAGCTCGTAAGACCCTGCCCTGTTGCACCTTTCTATGGACTCATGTGGTGGCTCAACACCGACAAGCGGCAATTCGCGGCGGCGTCGGAGCGCAGCTATTTCGCGCTGGGCTGGGGCAGCCACATCGTCTGGATCGATCCCGACAACGATCTCGTCACCGTGCTGCGCTGGATCGATCGCAAGAAGGCGCCCGGCTTCGTCGAACGCCTGCTGGGCGCGATCAAATCATGAGCCTCGACTATTCGGCCGTTCCGAAAATGCCGGACGGCCGCACCGCCGCCGAACACATTGACACAATCGGACACTCGGCGTCCGAAGTTGTGCGGATTGGTATGGGCAACGGCGGCAAGATGACCTGGCACGTCTGGGACGACGGCACGAACAAGCCCATCCTGCTGCTGTTTCATGGCGGCTCCGGCTCCTGGATCCACTGGATCCGGAACGTCCAACCGCTCGCAAAACATTTCGCGGTGTACGCCGCCGATCTTCCCGGCCTGGGCGACAGCGACCCGCCCGACGACGTGCGCGACATCGGCTCGGTCACCCGGTGCGTCGAACACGCGATGAAGCAACTTCTGCCGAAGGACAAACCATTCGCCCTCACCGGCTTCTCCTTCGGCGGCATGGTGGGGGGCCACATCGCCACGCGCTTCCCCGAGCAACTCAGGAAGATCGCCTTCGTCGGCGCCGGCGGCCTGAAAGCCACGCGCAAGCCGGGCCCGAAGCTGCGCAAGCTTTTGGCCGACATGCCGCCCGAGACGCTCGCGGAAGAGGCGCGGCGGAACCTCGAGATCCTGATGTTCCACGACCCGGCCAGGATCGATGGTGTGGCGATCCACATGCAGATCCTGAACACCACGCGGGCCAAGACCCGGAGCCGCGAGATGGGCCAGGCCTTCAAGCTCTCCGAAGTCCTGCCGCAGGTGAAGACCCCGTTCACCGGCATCTGGGGCGAGTTCGATTCCACCACGTATCCTCACATTCAGGAGCGCATCGATCTTTTCCGGGCGCTGCAGCCGGATTTCGAAATGAATGTCATCCCCGGCGCCGGCCACTGGGTTGCCTACGAGGCCGCAGAGGCCTTCAATAAGGTCCTGATCGACAAGCTCACCCCCTAAGGGAGCAAACCATGTCCAACCTGCTCTGCGTCGGCACAGCCGGCATGTCCGTCTGGTTCAGCCGCGACAATGGCGAGACCTGGATCCGGCCCTACATCGAATCCGGCCTCTATCTCGAGGCGCGCGTCTGGGCGCTCTCGGCGCACCCGCAGCGCCCCGGCGAAGTGCTGGCCGGCACCGACTCCGGCCTCCACCGCTGGAACGAGACCGCGCAGAAGTGGACGCACCTGCCCTCGGTGCTCGACGATTACGACATCTGGTCGATGGCCCAGGCGCCGGACGATCCCGACACGATCGTGGTGGGCACCCAGCCCGCCAACATTTTCATCTCGACCGACGGCGGCAAGAGCTTCGCCCCGACCAAGGGCTCCTTCGCCGAGGCCTGCATCTTCGTGGGCAAGCCGCGCGTCACCCAGATCCTCTTCGACCCGATCGACAAGGACACGCTGTGGGCCGGCGTCGAGATCGACGGCGTGCACCGCTCGACCGACCGCGGCCGCACCTGGAAGAAGGTGGGCCAGGGGATCAACTCCGAGGACATCCACGGAGTCGCTGTCGTCAAGAATGGCGGCAAGCTCGTCTATGCCACCACCAACCGCGGCCTGAACGTCAGCCGCGACAACGGCGAGACGTTCAGCTTCCAGGAGCTCGACTCGCCGTGGCAATACACGCGCACGATCGTGCCGCGCGCCGACGGCGACAAGACGGTGTTCCTGACCAACGGCAACGGCCCGCCGGGCTCGACCGGCCGCCTGCTGCGCAGCCGCGACTATGGCGCCACGTTCGAGGATGCGGGCCTGCCCGGCACGCTCAACTCGACGCCGTGGACGGTGGCCACGCATCCGTCCGATCCCAAGCTGATCTTCGTCTGCTCGAACCTCGGCCAGTCGTTCCGCTCGACCGACGGCGGCGAGAGCTGGACCAAGCTGGCGCGCGAATTCGGCGAAGTGCGCAGTTCGATCTGGCAGGCGCTCGCCTGACCGGGCATTCGACAGCTTGACCTGGATCAAGGGCCATCGCATGCGAAGGGACTAACCAGCAACGTTGGGCTACCCGGGAGATGACATGTTCACGAAAATTCGCACGGTCGCACTCGGAGTCTCGGTCGCCGTCGCGCTTTCAGGCGGTGCCGCCCGGGCCCAGGCGCTCCATCCCCACGTCGAGGAATGGTGCGACGGCCGCGGCCAGGTGCCGGACGAGGTCCAGATCAGCGCCTGCACGCAGTTGATCAAGGCGGGCAATTCAAAGCCCGAGCGCCTCAACCTGGCCTATTTCTATCGCGGCCTGACCTATGCCCAGACCGGCCGCTGCAAGCTCGCCATCCCCGACTTCACGGCCGCCATCCGGTACGATCCCAAGGATTCCGATTCCTACTGGTCGCGCCACGTGTGCAAGCTGGAGCTGGGCGACACGGCCGGCGCGGCGGCCGACCGGAAGGCAGCCATCGCCATCGATCCCCGGATCGAGGAGCAGTGGTCGCACTGACGGCCGGAACCCTCACCCTGCGAAGAGAGCGCCATGACGACCGAACCCATCAGCCACCGCCGCTACGTCAGCTACATCGACAAGAGCCGCGAGTATTACGCGGCCTCCGGTTACGAACGGCCATACCGCTGGCCGCGCTACGACCACGTGCCCTTCGCGAGGCTGGAGAAGCCGCTGTCGCAATGCCGGATCGGCGTCGTCACGACGGCCGACCAGGCGCCGGGTCCGGCGCCGCGCGCCACCAAACTGTTCACCGCGCCCAACAGCGCGGGCGGTGGCCTGTTCACCGAGAAGTCGTGGGACCGCGAGGCGACCCACACCGACGACCCGGAAACCTACCTGCCGCTGCAGCGCCTGGCCGAGCATGTCGCGGCCGGCCACCTGGGATCGCTCAGCCCGCGCTTCTACGGCGTTCCCACCGACTACAGCCAGCGACTCACGATCGAGCAGGACGCGCCGCAGATCGAGCGCTGGATGCGCGAGGACGACGTCGACATCGCCCTGCTCGTTCCGCTTTGACCCGTCTGCCACCAGACCGTGAGTCTGGCCGCACGACATCTCGAAGCCGCCGGCATTCCGACCGTGATCGTGGGCTCGGCCCGCGACATCGTCGAGGAGTGCGGCGTGCCGCGCTTCCTGTTCGTCGATTTCCCGCTGGGCAATCCCTGCGGCAAGCCGTGGGACGCCCGGATGCAATACAACATCGTGGGCGGCGCGCTCGAGCTTCTCGCCCGGGCGTGGCAGCCGCGCACCACCGTGCAGCGGCCCGAGACCTGGGCCGAGGGCGAGGCCGACGCACGCTGGCGGGAGCGTTTCATGTGGGTGGGCGACGACAACCGCGCGGCCCTGGCAGCGGCCGGTGCGGCCCGGCGACTCGCCCAATCCGGCAAGCGTGAGGCCGGCCAAAAAGCATCCTGAAAACAGACTCATGGGGCGAGCCTTCTGCTAAGCTCGTTTCATGCAAGGTAACGACCAGGGCGCCGCGGCAAGACCACGCCCGCGACCCGCCCGCCTCGACGGTCGACGCCAGCGAAGCCTGCGGACCCGGCAGGCCATCATCGAGGCCTACCTCGGCCTGTTGCGCGAGAACCCCCAGAGGCCGACGGGCGCGCAGATCGCCGAGCGGGCCGGCTGCTCCGTCCGGTCCATTTTCGAGCGGTTCACCGACCTGGATCAGCTCGCCCTCGCCGCGATCGACCATGTCGTCGGCCTCGGCCTGTCGACGCCCGTGGGCGACAACGCGGAGGGCGATCGGCAGTCCCGACTGAAGTTCCAGGTCGAGACGCGGGCTGGGATCTGCGAGGGCTGGCTGCCGTTGTGGCGCGTCCTGGTGCGCCATAAGGACGAAGGCGACGTGGTGAAGACCCGCATACACATGGTGCGGGAAGCCATCATGGCGCGGCTGAAGCTGATGTACCGGCCGGAACTTTCGACCCTGTCGGAAGCCGGGCGCGCCCACCTTTTGATCGCCCTCGAAGCCCTGACCGACTTCGAGGCCTGGGGGTTGATGCGCGAGCGGCATGGCTTGTCGTTCGAAGCCGCCTGCGACGTCTGGATCGACACGATCGACAAACTCCTGCCGCCAACGCCTCCCATGAAGCCTCCCGCCTGAAGACGTTCCCCATGAAAACCGACGTCACCGAAATCGCCGCCGGCATCTACCGCCTCTCGACCTTCGTGCCCCAGGTCGGGCCGACCGGCTTCA
>CAMAYC010000079.1 GCA_945862125.1 Reyranella massiliensis 521 | reverse complement strand
ACCGACGTGACGGGCGTGGTGACGCTGCCGGAGGGCACGGAGATGGTGATGCCGGGCGACAACGCGCGTCTGATCGTCGAGCTGATCCAGCCGATCGCCATGGACGAGGGCCTGCGCTTCGCCATCCGCGAGGGCGGCAGGACCGTCGGTGCCGGCGTCGTCACCAAAGTCGTGAAGTAACAAAACCGACCGACAGGCGAGTAGACATCATGGCCATGGACAATACCAATATCCGCATCAGGCTGAAGGCCTTCGATCATCGCGTGCTCGATTCGTCGACCAGCGAGATCGTGAGCACGGCCAAGCGGACGGGCGCCCAGGTTCGCGGACCGATTCCGCTGCCGACGGGCATCGAGAAGTTCACGGTCAACCGTTCGCCGCACATCGACAAGAAGTCGCGCGAGCAGTTCGAGATCCGTACGCACAAGCGCGTGCTCGATATCGTCGATCCGACCCCGCAGACCGTGGACGCGCTGATGAAGCTCGACCTCGCCTCGGGCGTGGACGTCGAAATCAAGCTCGGCGCCTGAGCGAACAGGGACAAGGGAAGAGGAACAGACCATGCGTTGCGGTCTCGTCACCCAGAAGGTCGGCATGACCCGCGTCTTCAACGACGCCGGGGAACATGTGCCCGTCACCGTTCTGAAGGTGGAAACGCTGCAGGTTGTCGCTGTCCGCTCGGAAGAGAAGGACAAGTACACCGCGGTGCAGCTCGGCTACGGCAAGGCCAAGGTAAAGAATGTGACCCAGCCGATGCGCGGTCACTTCGCCAAGGCCAAGGTCGAGCCGAAGAAGAAGCTCGTCGAATTCCGCGTCGCCAAGGACGCCGTCCTCGAGGTCGGCGCCGAGCTGGTGCCCAGCCACTTCGTGGCCGGCCAGTTCGTCGATGTCGTCGGCACAACGATCGGCCGCGGCTTTACCGGTTCGATGGTGCGCTGGAACTTCCACGGCCTGGAAGCCAGCCACGGCGTGTCGGTCTCGCATCGCTCGCATGGCTCGACCGGTAACCGTCAGGATCCCGGCCGCACATTCCCCGGCAAGAAGATGGCCGGCCATTACGGCAACGAGCGCGTAACCACGCAGAACCTGAAGGTTGTCGCCGTCGACGACGAGAAGGGTCTGCTGCTGGTCTCCGGGGCCGTCCCCGGCGCGAACAACAGCTATGTCATCGTCAAGGACGCCTCCAAGCGCGCCCGCCCGAAGGATGCTCCCTACCCGGCCGGCCTGCGCAAGGCTGCCGGCGAGACGGCAGCGCCCGCGGCCGATGCGGCTCCGTCGGCCTGAGGATAGAATCATGAAACTCACGGTCAAAACCATTGAAGGCGGCAGCGCTGGCGAGATCGATCTCGCTGATGCGGTGTTCGCCGTTCCGGTCCGCAAGGACATCCTGCATCGTTGCGTCGTGTGGCAGCTCTCGCGCCGCCAGCAGGGAACGCACAAGACCAAGGGACGCGCCGAGATCACGGCGACGGCCAAGAAGATGTATGCCCAGAAGGGCACTGGTCGTGCCCGTCACGGCAACGAGGCGGCTCCGCAGTTCCGTGGCGGCGGCAAGGCGTTCGGCCCGGTCGTGCGCAGCCATGCCAGCGATCTGCCGAAGAAGGTGCGCAAGCTCGCCCTTCGCTCGGCCCTGTCGGCGAAGGCTGCCGAGGGCAAGCTGATCATCGTCGACGCGGCCGCCCTGGCCGAGCCGAAGACCTCCAAGCTGACGGCTCATTTCGGCAAGCTCGGCATTTCGAGCGCGCTGATCATCGCCGGCGCCGAGGTCGACACCAACTTCGCGCGGGCCGCGTCCAACATCGCCCACATCGATGTGCTGCCGCAGCAGGGCGCCAATGTTTACGACATCCTGCGCCGCGACACGCTCGTGCTGACGCGCGACGCAGTCAAGCATCTCGAGGAGCGCCTGCAATGAGCGCCAAGCGTTATCCGACCGTGACCGTCTCGCGTGCGCGGATGTACGAAGTCATCCGTTCGCCGTTGATCACGGAAAAGACCACCAACGGCTCCGAGCACAGCCAGGTGACTTTCCGCGTTGCGAGTGACGCGACCAAGCCCGAGATCAAGCAGGCCATCGAAGGCCTGTTCAAGGTCAAGGTGAAGGCCGTGAACACCGTGACGGTGAAGGGCAAGAGCAAGGTATTCCGCGGCCGTCCAGGCGTGCGGAGCGACTGGAAGAAGGCGATCGTCTCGCTGGTCGATGGTCACAAGATCGACGTGACCACGGGCTTGTAGGGCGGGGGAAGCAGACATGGCACTTAAAACTTACAAGCCGATCACGCCGTCGCTCCGACAGCTGGTCATCGTCGACCGCACGGGCCTCTGGAAGGGCAAGCCGGTCAAGGCGCTGACTCGCGGCAAGAGCAACACCGGCGGGCGCAACAACCACGGCCGCATTACCAGCCACCACATGGGCGGTGGCCACAAGCGCCGTCTGCGCACCATCGACTTCAAGCGCCGCAAGTTCGACGTCGCGGGCACGGTCGAGCGCATCGAGTACGATCCCAACCGCACCGCCTATATCGCGCTGATCAAGTACGCCGACGGCGAGATCGCCTACATCCTGGCGCCGCAGCGCCTGAAGGCGGGTGACCAGATCGTCTCCGGCGAGCGTGTCGACATCAAGCCTGGCAATGCCATGCCGCTCGGCAACATGCCGGTGGGCACGATCGTTCACAATGTCGAGCTCAAGAAGGCCGGCGGCGGCAAGCTTGCCCGTTCGGCCGGCAACTACGCCCAGCTCGTCGGCAAGGACGCGGGTTATGCCCAGATCAAGCTCAGCTCGGGCGAACTGCGCCTCATATCCGGTGAGTGCCTGGCCACGGTCGGCGCGGTCAGCAACCCCGACAACCAGAACATCGTCATCGGCAAGGCCGGTCGCCAGCGTTGGCTCGGCCGCCGCCCGCACGTCCGCGGCGTCGCCATGAACCCGGTCGATCATCCGCACGGTGGCGGCGAAGGCCGTACCTCGGGCGGTCGCCATCCGGTCACGCCGTGGGGCAAGCCGACCAAGGGCAAGAAGACGCGCAAGAACAAGGCGACGGACAAGTACATCATCCGCAGCCGTCACTCGACACGCTGACGGTAGGAGGCAAGTAAAGTGGCACGTTCCGTTTGGAAGGGCCCGTTCGTGGACGGGAGCCTCATCAAGAAGGTCGAAAAGGCGAGCCAGACCGTGCGCAGCGAAGTGATCAAGACTTGGTCGCGCCGCTCGACGATCCTGCCGCAGTTCGTCGGTCTGACGTTCGGCGTCTACAACGGCCGGAAGTTCATTCCAGTGAACGTCTCCGAGGAGATGGTCGGTCACAAGCTCGGTGAGTTCTCGCCGACCAGGACCTTCACCTCCCACTCGGGCGACAAGAAGGTTTCCAGGGATTAGATGCGATGAGCAAGCAACCCACCCCACGCCGCGAGGCGGACAACGAGGCCAAGGCCGTGCTGCGCGCCGTTCGCGTCAGCCCGCGCAAGCTCGACCTCGTCGCCGCCACGATCCGCGGCAAGAAGGCGTCGTTGGCCGTGAACGAATTGACCTTCTCCAAGAAGCGCATCGCCATCGATGTGAAGAAGGCGCTGAATTCGGCCATCGCCAACGCCGAGAACAACCACAATCTCGACGTCGATCGACTGATCGTCGCCGAGGCGTCGGTCGGCAAGGGTCTGGTCATGAAGCGGTTCCAGACGCGCGGCCGCGGCCGTTCTGCCGGCATCATCAAGCCGTTCTCGCATCTGACCATCGTGGTGCGTGAGCGCGCCGAGGCGGAGGACAAGTAAATGGGTCAGAAGGTCAATCCGATCGGCCTGCGGCTCGGTATCAACCGGACCTGGGACTCGCGCTGGTACGCCGAAGGCGCCGAATATTCCAAGATGCTCCATGAGGACATCCAGATCCGCAAGGTGCTGCGCAAGAAGCTGGCCCAGGCCGGCGTGGCGAAGATCGTCATCGAGCGTCCGGCCAAGCGCGCCCGCGTCACGATCCACACCGCCCGTCCGGGCGTGGTGATCGGCAAGAAGGGCGCGGACATCGAGAAGCTGCGCGGCGACCTCGCCAAGATGACTAAGGGTGAGGTGGCCCTGAACATCGTCGAGATCCGCAAGCCCGAGATCGATGCCACGCTGATCGCCGAGAACATCGCCCAGCAGCTCGAGCGTCGTGTCGCGTTCCGTCGTGCCATGAAGCGCGCCGTGCAGTCGGCGATGCGCCTGGGCGCCGGCGGCATCCGCATCAATTGCTCGGGCCGCCTGGGCGGCTCCGAAATCGCCCGCATGGAGTGGTATCGCGAAGGTCGCGTGCCGCTGCACACGCTGCGCGCCGACATCGACTACGGCATCGCCACCGCCTTCACGACCTTCGGCACCTGCGGCGTGAAGGTCTGGGTGTTCAAGGGTGAGATCATGGCGCACGACCCGATGGCGCACGACAAGCGCGCTGAGGAAGCCGCGCCGCAGCGTACGCCGGCGCGCGTCGAGCGCACTGAGCAGAGGGACGCGTAAGACACCATGCTGCAACCCAAGCGCACCAAGTACCGCAAGGCCTTCAAGGGCCGTATCAGCGGCGCTGCCAAGGGCGGCTTCAACCTCGACTTCGGCTCCTACGGGCTGAAGGCGATGGAGCCGGACCGCCTGACCGCGCGCCAGATCGAGGCTGCCCGTCGTGCCATCACGCGCCACATGAAGCGTGCCGGCCGCGTGTGGATCCGCGTTTTCCCGGACGTGCCGGTGTCGAAGAAGCCGGCCGAAGTCCGCATGGGCTCCGGCAAGGGCGCGCCCGAATTCTGGGCGGCGCGCGTGAAGCCGGGCCGCATCCTGTTCGAACTCGAGGGCGTGCCGGTGATCGTTGCCAAGGAAGCCCTGGCACTGGGAGCGGCCAAGCTGCCGATCAAGACCCGCTTCGTCGCCCGCGTCGGCGCCGGAACCTGAGGGAGTTGGACATGAAAGCCAGCGATCTGCGTCCCAAGACGAAGGACGAGCTGAAGACCGAGATGGGTAACCTTCGCAAGGAAGCGTTCAACCTGCGGTTCCAGAAGGCCGGTGGCCAGCTGCAGAAGACTGCCCGCGCGCGCCATGTGCGCCGCGATATCGCCCGCATCAAGACGGTGCTGGGCGAAAAGGCCGCCGGTTAGGGAGCCAGATAAATGCCGAAGCGTATCCTGGAAGGCGTCGTCGTCAGCGACAAGATGGACAAGACCATCGTCGTGAAGGTCGAGCGGCGCATTCAGCACCCGATTTACAAAAAGTTCATCCGTAAGTCGAAGAAGTATCACGCGCACGACGAAACCAATGTCTTCAAGGGCAAGGTTGGCCAAATCGTGCGTATCCGCGAGTGCCGCCCGCTGTCCAAGACGAAGAGCTGGGAAGTTCTAGTCGAGGCCGCGAAGGCCTAGCGGAACGGAGCAAAGATCATGATTCAGATGCGTACCAATCTCGAGGTCGCCGACAATTCGGGCGCCCGTCGGGTTCAGTGCATCAAGGTGCTCGGCGGTTCGCGCCGCAAGTACGCCAGCGTCGGCGACGTCATTGTCGTGTCGATCAAGGAAGCCATCCCGCGCGGCAAGGTGAAGAAGGGCGAGGTGCATCGCGCCGTCGTCGTCCGCACGTCGTTCGCGCTCCGCCGCGCCGATGGCAGCGCCATCCGCTTCGATCGCAATGCCGCAGTCCTCATCAGCAAGCAGGATGAACCGATCGGCACTCGTATCTTCGGACCAGTGACGCGCGAGCTGCGCGCCAAGAAGTTCATGAAGATCATCTCGCTTGCGCCTGAGGTGCTCTAGCCATGGCAAACAAACTCAAGATCAAGAAGGGCGACCGGGTGAAAGTCATCACCGGTGGCAGCAAGGGCAAGGTGGGAGATGTGCTTCGCGTGCTTCCGAAGGAGCAGCGCGTCGTCGTCTCCGGCGTGAACATGATCAAGCGCCATACCAAGCCGAGCCGGGCCGAGTCCGGCGGAATCATCGAACGCGAGGCCACGATCCACGTCTCCAACGTGGCCCTGCTGGATCCCAAATCGGAAAAGCCGACGAAAGTCGGGTTCCGGTTCCTTGAAGACGGCCGTAAGGTGCGCTTTGCGCGCGCCTCCGGCGAGACCATCGACCGCTAGGAGAACGGGCCATGCCCGCGCGACTGCAAGAACACTACGCCAAGACTGTCCGCGAAGCGCTGATCAAGGAGTTCTCGTACAAGAACCCCTTCGAGGTGCCGAAGCTGGAGAAGATCGTGATCAACATGGGCGTCGGCGAGGCGGTCAACGACCGCAAGGCCGTCGATGGCGCCGTAGCCGACCTGACGGCGATCACCGGCCAAAAGCCGGTCGTCATCAAGTCGCGCACGTCGATTGCGACCTTCAAACTGCGCGAAGGCATGGCGATCGGTACCAAGGTCACGCTGCGCCGCGACCGCATGTACGAGTTCGTCGACCGGCTCATCAACATCGCCCTGCCTCGGGTTCGCGACTTCCGCGGGCTCAACGGCAAGTCGTTCGATGGCCGCGGCAACTTCGCCATGGGCCTCAAGGAGCAGATCGTGTTCCCCGAGATCGACTACGACAAGGTCGACCAGGTACGCGGTATGGACATCATCATCTGCACGACAGCGAAGACGGACGCGGAAGCCCGAGCGCTTCTCCGCGGTTTCGACTTCCCGTTCGTGAACTGAGGCCGGAGAATCAAATGGCCAAGACGAGTTCAGTCGAAAAGAACAACCGGCGCGCCAAGATGGCGAAGCAGTATGCCGGCAAGCGCGCCAAGCTGAAGGCGATGGCGGTCGACGACAAGCTGTCGCCGGAGGATCGCTTCGGCGCCCGCCTCAAGCTTGCCAAGCTGCCGCGCAACTCTTCGCCGACGCGCGTTCGCAATCGCTGCGAGCTCACGGGCCGTCCGCGGGCCGTGTATCGCAAGTTCAAGCTCTCGCGCCTCGCGCTGCGTGAGCTCGCCTCGTCGGGCGCCCTGCCCGGCGTCGTGAAGTCGAGCTGGTAACGGGGGACCGTAGACCATGATGACAGATCCCGTCGGCGATTTGCTGACACGCATCCGCAACGGCCAGTCGGCACGCCTAGACAGCGTGACCGCGCCTGCCTCGCGGCTGCGCTCGAACGTTCTCGATGTGCTCCAGCGCGAGGGCTATATCCGCGGCTGGTTCGAGGAGGAGCTTCGCCCTGGCGTGAAGGAACTCCGCATCGAGCTGAAGTACGACAACGGCAAGCCGGTGATAAAGGAGATCAAGCGCGTCTCCACCCCGGGTCGCCGCGTCTACTCGAAGATCCGCGAGCTGCCGCGCCACTTCAACGGCCTCGGCATCTCGATCCTGTCCACGCCGCGCGGTGTCATGTCCGACGCCGAGGCGCGCGCCGCTAATGTCGGCGGCGAAGTCATCTGCAAGGTGTTCTAGCCATGTCGCGCGTCGGCAAAAACCCGGTTCCCATTCCCGCCGGTGTCACCATCGAGCTCAAGGGCCAGCACCTCAAGGCCAAGGGCAAGCGGGGCGAACTGCAACTGATGGTCCATGACGACGTCACCGTCGCCAGGGAAGGCGAGGCGCTGGTCTTCAAGCCGCGCACCGAGAGCCGCCGCGCCCGCATGCAGTGGGGCACGGCGCGCAACTTGGCGAGCAACGTCGTTCGCGGCGTGTCGGACGGCTTCACCATCAATCTCGAGATCAACGGCGTCGGCTATCGCGCCCAGGCCGATGCCAAGGTGCTGAAGCTGCAGCTCGGCTTCAGCCACGACGTCGAGGTGCCGATCCCGGCCGGAATCCAGATCAAGGCCGTGAAGCCGACCGAGGTCGAGATCACCGGCGCTGATCGTCAGAAGGTCGGTCAGCTTGCGGCCAACATTCGCAGCCTGCGCCCGCCGGAGCCCTACAAGGGCAAGGGCATCAAGTATGCCAACGAGAAGATCCGGCGCAAAGAAGGCAAGAAGAAGTAGAGGCGAGACCAAACATGTCCGATCGCAACGCTCTATTCGCCCGCCGCCAGCGGCGCACGCGCTACGCGCTGCGCCAGGCCGCCGGCGGCCGTCCTCGCCTCAGCGTATTCCGCTCGGGCAAGCACATCTACGCCCAGGTCATCGACGACCGGAAGGGCCTGACCCTGGCTGCCGCCTCGTCGCTCGACAAGGACGTCAAGGGCAAGCTCAAGACCGGCGCCGACAAGGGCGCGGCCGCGGAAGTGGGCAAGCTGATTGCCCAACGTGCCGTCGCCGCCGGCATCAAGGAAGTCGTCTTCGACCGCGGCGGCTACATTTATCATGGCCGCATCGCTGCGCTGGCCAATGCCGCCCGTGAGGGCGGCCTGTCGTTCTGATCGGGAGTTAGCACATGGCTCGTTCACCCGGCGGTTCCGGCCGTTCCCCGCGCGATCGCGATCGGGGCCGTGACCGCGACGAGGACAATGAACTGACCGACAAGCTGGTCACCATCAATCGCGTCGCGAAGGTGGTTAAGGGCGGTCGTCGCTTCGCCTTCGCCGCCATCGTCGTCGTCGGCGATCAGCGTGGTCGCGTCGGCCACGGCGCCGGCAAGGCGCGTGAGGTTCCCGAGGCGATCCGCAAGGCGACGGAAGCCGCCAAGCGCGCGCTGATCCGCGTGCCGCTGCGCGACGGCCGCACGCTGCATCATGACGTCAAGGGCCGTTTCGGCGCTGGCAAGGTGACGCTGCGCTCGGCTCCGGCCGGTACCGGCATCATCGCCGGCGGCCCGATGCGCGCGGTGTTCGAGACGCTCGGTCTCAAGGACATCGTTGCCAAGTCGGTCGGCACGTCGAACCCGCACAACATGATCAAGGCGACGTTCAAGGCGCTCGAGCAGCTCAACTCGCCGCGCATGGTCGCGACCCGCCGCGGCAAGAAGGTCGGTGACCTGCTCGGCCGTCGCGACGAGACCGTCGTCGAGGCGGCGTAAGGAATACCACCATGGCCGACAGCAAGAAGATCAAGATCACCCAGACGGGCAGCCACATCGGCCGCACCGAGGACCAGCGCGCAACGCTGGTCGGCCTGGGACTGAACAAGCGCCATCGCAGCCGCGAGCTCGTCGATACACCCGAGGTGCGCGGCATGATCAACAAGGTGCGCCATCTCCTGCGCATCGACGAGGAAGCGCGCTAACTGCCGCTTGGCAGGCATGGCGCGGAGGAACGAACGATGAGACTGAACGAAATCGCTGACAATCCCGGCTCCCGCAAGGGCCGCATGCGCGTCGGCCGAGGCATCGGCTCCGGCAAGGGCAAGACCGCGGGTCGTGGCGTCAAGGGCCAGAAGTCGCGCACGGGCGTTGCCATCAAGGGCTTCGAGGGCGGCCAGATGCCGCTCTACCGCCGCATCCCCAAGCGCGGCTTCCGTCCGCCGCACCAGAAGATCTTCCAGGTCGTGAACCTCGGCACGCTGCAGAAGGCGATCGACGACAAGAGGCTCGACGCCGGCAAGCTGATCGACGCCGCTGCGATGGTGGCTGCTGGCCTGTTCAAGAATGCGTCAGATGGCGTCCGTCTCCTTGGCAAAGGCGAGCTCAAGGCCAAGATCGAAGTGAAGGTCGCGGGCGCCTCGGCGTCGGCGATCGCCGCGGTCGAGAAGGCCGGCGGCAAGATCGAACTGCCGCCCAAGCCCGTCGCCGAGGCGGCCTGAGCCAAACGGCGTCAATGGGGGCTTCGTCTGTCCCTTGTGTCGTCCACGCGTGAGGTTCCATGGCATCCGCCGCCGAGCAACTTGCATCCAACCTGAACTGGGGCGCGATCGGTAGGGCGACCGAGCTGAAGAAGCGCCTGTGGTTCACCGTGGGTGCGCTCGTCGTCTTCCGTCTCGGTGCCTACATTCCGGTGCCCGGCGTCGATCCGGCCGCCTTGGCCGAGATTTTCGCCCAGAACGCCGGCGGCATCGCCGGCCTCCTCGACGTATTCTCCGGCGGCTCGATCGGCCGCATGTCGGTGCTCGCCCTTTCGATCATGCCGTACATCTCGGCTTCCATCATCATGCAGATCTTGACGACGGTCGTGCCGTCGCTCGAGGCGCTGAAGAAGGAAGGCGAGGCGGGCCGCAAGAAGATCAACCAGTACACGCGATACGGCACGGTGATCCTGGCCGCGTTCCAGGCCTATGCCATCTCTGCTGGTCTCGAGAGCCAGGTCGCGACGGCCGGACCGGTCGTGATCGATCCCGGCGTGTTCTTCCGTTTCGTCACCGTCGTTACCCTGGTCGGCGGAACGCTCTTCCTGATGTGGCTGGGCGAGCAGATCACCGGCCGCGGCGTCGGCAACGGCGTGTCGCTGATCATCTTCGCCGGCATCGTGGCAGCCCTTCCCGGCGCGCTGATCCAGACCCTCGAACTTGGCCGCACCGGCGCCCTGTCGGCGCTGTTCATCATCGCCCTCGTCGTGGGCGTGGTCGTGGTCGTGGCCGTCGTCGTGTTCGTCGAGACGGCGCAGCGACGAATCGTGGTGCAATATCCCAAGCGCCAGGTCGGCAACCGCATGTACGGCGGCGAGGCCTCGCACCTGCCGCTCAAGATCAACACCTCGGGCGTTATCCCGCCGATCTTCGCATCGTCGCTGCTGCTCTTCCCGGCGACCATCGCTTCGTTCCAAGGCAACACCGGCGAGGCCGGCTGGGTGCAGTGGATCGCCACCTGGCTCGGTCACGGACAGCCGCTCTACCTGCTGTCCTATGTCGGCCTGATCGTATTCTTCTGCTTCTTCTACACCACGGTCGTCTTCAATCCGGCCGACACTGCCGACAACCTCAAGAAGAACGGCGGCTTCGTGCCCGGCATCCGGCCGGGCAAGAACACGGCCGAATACCTAGAATACATCCTCAACCGGCTGACGGTGATCGGCGCCCTCTATCTTTCGGCGGTCTGCATCCTGCCGGAACTCCTGATCGCCCGCGGCGGCGTGCCATTCTATTTTGGCGGCACCAGCCTGCTCATCGTGGTTTCGGTCACGCTCGACACGGTGACCCAGGTGCAGTCGCACCTGCTCGCCCACCAGTACGAGGGCCTCATCAAGAAGGCCCGGCTGCGCGGGAAGGGCCGATGAACATCATTCTTCTCGGACCTCCCGGCGCAGGAAAGGGCACCCAGGCCCAGCGGCTCCAGCAGGAGCGCGGCATGGTTCAGCTCTCGACCGGCGACATGCTGCGCGCCGCCGTCGCCTCGGGCAGCGAACTGGGCAAGAAGGCCAAGGGCATCATGGAGCGTGGCGAATTGGTCCCGGACGACCTGATGGTGGGGCTGATCGAGGACCGTATTGCCCGGCCGGACTGTGCCAAGGGCTTTATCCTGGACGGCTTCCCGCGGACCCAGGCCCAGGCCGAGGCGCTCGACCGCATGCTGGCCGCCAGCGGCGCGAAGCTCGACCGGGTGGTCGAGATGGAAGTCGACGAGGCGGCGCTGACCGAGCGGATCGTCGGCCGGTTCAGCTGCGCCAAGTGCGGGACGGGCTATCACGACAAGTTCAAGCGGCCAAAGGCCGAGGGCGTCTGCGACGTCTGCGGTAACAAGGAATTCACCCGGCGCAAGGATGACAATGCCGAGACGGTGAAGACCCGCATGGCCGCCTACCGGGCCCAAACGGAGCCCCTGTTGCCCTATTACGGCGCCCGAGGGGTGCTGCGGAAGGTCGACGGGATGGCCTCGATGGACGCTGTTTACGGTCAAATCTCCGCCGTTCTGGCAGGGACTTGACAAGAGTGAGTTCCGTTGACTCGGGGGCGCAGGTACATATAATCGCGCGCTTTTCCGGGGCCAGCGGAACATCTGACGGGCGCGCGCTTGCGCGCCGTAAGTCTTTGAAGGAGTTGGGATTTTGGCTCGTATAGCCGGTGTGAACATTCCGACCGCCAAGCGGGTGGAAATCGGACTTCAGTACATCCACGGGATCGGTGCGGCGAAAGCCAAGGAGATCTGTGGAAAAGTAGGGATCGACCTTGCGCGCCGCGTGAACACGCTGAGCGACGATGAGGTCATCCGCATCCGCGAGACGATCGACCGCGACTACACGGTCGAAGGCGACCTGCGTCGTGAGGTGGCGATGAACATCAAGCGATTGATGGACCTCGCCTGCTACCGGGGCTTGCGGCATCGCCGCGGCCTGCCGGTCCACGGGCAGCGCACGCATACCAATGCGCGCACCCGCAAGGGCCCGGCCAAGCCGATCGCCGGCAAGAAAAAAGTGACGAAGTAAGTCGAGGGAAATTGGATCATGGCCAAGCCTGCAGCCGCTGCGAGTGGCACCACTGCCGCCGCGCGTCCCCGTCGCAAGGAACGCAAGAACATCATCGCGGGCGTCGCTCACGTGAACGCCTCGTTCAACAACACGATCGTCACCATCACGGACGCGCAGGGCAATACCATCGCCTGGTCGTCGTCGGGCCAGCAGGGTTTCAAGGGCTCGCGCAAGTCGACGCCGTTCGCCGCCCAGATGGCGGCCGAGGGTGCTGGCCGCAAGGCCATGGAGCACGGCATGCGGACCCTGGAGATCCAGGTGCGCGGTCCGGGTTCGGGACGCGAATCGGCGCTGCGCGCCCTGCAGGCCGTCGGCCTCGCCGTCACCTCGATCCGTGACGTGACGCCGATCCCGCACAACGGCTGCCGTCCGCCGAAGCGTCGGCGAGTCTGATTTGGATACCGGGCGGCCGGCTCCCTTGCGGGAGGCGGACTGTCCAGCGAACCGCGGCATTCGTCGCCGGTTCCGAAAGATACAGTCGCGGGCCCCCGGCATGAGTGGGTTGGTCCGCAGAACACCGGTCTAGAGAGGTAGCCCCCGTGCTTCAGAAGAACTGGCAGGATCTGATCAAGCCGGAGAAGCTTGTCACCGAGACTGGCGTGGATCCCGGCCGCACCGCGACCATCGTCGCCGAGCCGCTCGAGCGCGGCTTCGGCCTCACGCTCGGCAATGCGTTGCGCCGAGTGCTGCTGTCGTCGCTGCAGGGTGCCGCCGTCACGTCGATCAAGATCGACAACGTGCTGCACGAGTTCTCGTCGATTCCCGGCGCCCGCGAAGACGTGGTCGACATCGTCCTCAACATCAAGGCGATGGCCGTGAAGATGCAGGGCGATCGCCCGCAGCGTCTTTACCTCCGCGCCGTCGGCCCGGGCGAAGTCACTGCTGGCATGATAGAATTGCCGGGTGACGTACAGATCATGGATCCGAAACACCTGATCTGCACGCTCGATGACGGCGCCTCGATCTCGATGGAGCTGATGGTCGCCACCGGCAAGGGCTACATCCCGGCCTCGGCCAACCGTCCGGAAGATGCGCCGATCGGCCTTATCCCGGTCGACTCGGTGTTCAGCCCGGTCAAGCGCGTCTCCTACAAGATCGAAAACAGCCGCGTTGGCCAGGTCACCGATTACGACAAGCTGTCGATGACGGTAGAGACCAACGGAACGACGATGCCGGCCGATGCGGTGGCGCTCGCCGCCCGCATCCTGCAGGATCAGCTCCAGCTCTTCATCAACTTCGAGGAGCCGCGCGAGGTCCGCAAGGAAGAGCAGCAGGACGACTTCCCGTTCAACCGCAACCTGCTGCGCAAGGTCGACGAGCTCGAACTGTCGGTGCGTTCGGCCAACTGCCTGAAGAACGACAACATCATCTACATCGGCGATCTGGTTCAGAAGACAGAGGCGGAGATGCTGCGGACCCCGAACTTCGGCCGCAAGTCGCTGAACGAGATCAAGGAAGTGCTGGCCGGCATGGGCCTCCACCTGGGCATGGAAATCCCGGGATGGCCGCCGGACAACATCGAAGAAATGGCAAAGCGGCTGGAAGAGCCGTACTAGGCCGGTTGGAAGGATTTAGTCATGCGTCACGGCAATCGCGGTCGGAAATTCCACCGCACCTCCGAGCATCGCAAGGCGATGTTCATGAATCTCGCCGGTGCTCTCATCAAGCACGAGCAGATCACGACCACGCTTCACAAGGCGAAGGACCTGCGTCCGATCGTCGAGAAGCTGGTCACGCTCGGCAAGAAGGGCGGGCTGCATGCCCGCCGGCAGGCGATCGGCTTCCTGCGCGATCCCTATGTCGCCGACAAGCTCTTCACGACGCTCGGTCCGCGCTACTCCAAGCGTGCCGGCGGCTACCTGCGGGTGCTGAAGGCGGGCTATCGTTTCGGTGACGCCGCGCCGATGGCCGTGATCGAGTTCATCGAGCGCGACACCGCCGCCAAGGGCCAGGACAGCGGCCCGTCAGCCGAGCCGGCGGAGCAGCAGGAAGCGGCATAAGCCACCTCTTCGCGACTCATTGAAAACGCCCGGCGAGAGCCGGGCGTTTTTCTTTGCTAATCTCTCGTCATGGCATCGATGTTCAGGAAGGCAGTTCCGTCGGAACGGGACGCCGCCGAGCGCATTTTGCGGTCGGCGTTCACGCCCTATATCCGTGATCTCGGCCGCGAGATCACGGCGCACCACTACGAGTTCCTTGCCGCTGCCATAGAGCGCGGCGACGTCTACTTGGCAATCGCCGGCGAGGAGATCGTGGGGGTCGCCGCGACCGTGCGGCGCGACGACGGCATCTACATCGACCGGCTGGGTGTTGCACCGTCACGCCAGGGCACAGGCGTGGGGAGTTACCTCCTGGAGCGGGTCGAGGAAATCGCTCGGTCGAGCGGCCTCAAGGAACTGTCTCTCGAGACGGCCGAAATGGCGGAGGGCAACATCCGGCTCTATCGCCGGCATGGCTTCGAGATCGTGCGCCGCGGCCCACCTTCGCACGGCAAGGACGCGCACACGCGCGTCTACATGGTGAAGCCGCTGTAGCGGGTCCGCTCAGAACTGCTCCTCGGACAGCGCGAAAACGGTACGCCCGGCAGCCTTGAGCGGGCCGAGTTGGGCCAGTGCGGGTGGCAGGATCACTTCAGCGTAGAACCGCGCCGTAATCAGCTTGGCTTCCAGGAACGCGGGATCGCCATCGCGTGTGGCGAGCCGGCTCTGCGCGACCAGGGCGCTACGGGCCAGCAGCCAGCCGCCGAGCGCCGTCCCGGCCAGCCGTAGGAACGGCACCGAGCCCGCCAGCGCCGTCACCAACTCCGTCTTGACCGATTGCGCCACCCACTTGGTGGCATCTTCCAGGGCGTCGGCCGAGGCCAGCACGCCGGTGCGGATCGCCGCCAGATCGTCGCCGGGGGTAACCTTCATCTCCTCGGCCAAGGCACGCATCTCGGCCACCAGCGCCAGCATGGTCTCGCCGCCGTCCTTGGCCACCTTGCGGCCGACCAGGTCGCGCGCTTGGATGCCGTTGGTGCCCTCGTAGATCGGCAGGATGCGGGCGTCGCGCAGATGCTGAGCCGCGCCGGTTTCCTCGATGAAGCCCATGCCACCATGGATCTGCACGCCGGTCGAGGCGATCTCGTTGCCGAGATCGGTGAACCAGGCCTTCACGATCGGAATCAGCAGGTCGACGCGGTCCTGCGTCTTGCGGGCGGTGTCCTTGTCCGGATGCTTAAGGGCCCCGTCGATGCCGGCGGCAGTGTAGTAACCCAGCGCCCGCATCGCCTCGATCTGGGCCCGCATGGTCATCAGCATGCGGCGCACGTCGGCATGATGGACGATCGAGACCGACTGAGGGTTCGCGCTGCCGTCATCCTTCGATTGCATGCGTGTCCGGGCAAAGGCTGCCGCCTGCTGGTAGGCGCGCTCGGCGATCGCCAGGCCCTGGATGCCGACCGAGAGGCGGGCGTTGTTCATCATGGTGAACATGTAGGAAAGCCCGCGGCCTTCCTCACCCACCAGATATCCCATCGCCCCACCGTCATCGCCGAACGACATCACGCAGGTCGGGCTCGCGTGGATGCCGAGCTTGTGCTCCAGCGACACGCAGCGCAGGTCGTTGCGTTTGCCTGAGGTGCCGTCGGCCCCGGCTAGAAACTTCGGCACGATGAAGAGGGAAATGCCACGCACGCCGGCCGGCGCATCGGGCGTGCGCGCCAGTACCAGGTGCACGATGTTCTCGGTGAGGTCGTGCTCGCCGTAGGTGATGAAGATCTTCTGGCCGGTGACAAGGTAGTGGTCGCCGTTCTTCACTGCCCGGCTCTTGAGCTGGCCGAGATCGGAGCCGGCTTGCGGCTCGGTCAGGTTCATGGTCCCGGTCCATTCGCCCGAGATCATCTTGGGCAGATAGGTGGCGCGCTGCTCGGGCGAGCCGTGATGGTGGATGGCGTCGATCGCGCCCTGGTTCAGCAGTAGTACCAGGCCGAATCCCATGTTGGCCGCCTGCCACATCTCCTGCACCGTGGTCGCAAGCAGCCATGGCATGCCCTGGCCGCCGAATTCCGGGTCGAAGGGCAGCGAGTTCCAGCCGCCGGCGACGAATTCCTTGTAGATGCCGGCAAAGCCCGGCGCGGTGCGGACGACCCCGTTCTCCAGCTTGGCGCCGATCTTGTCGCCGTCCCGGTTGAGCGGCGCCAGGCCGTTGCCAGCGAGCTTGGCGGCCTCCTCCAGCACCGCATCGATCGTGTCATCGGTGGCGTGCTCGTAGCCGGGCAGCGCCGAAACGCGTGCCAGGCCGGCCACTTCGCGCAGCGCGAAACGCATGTCGGCGAGCGGGGCAGTGTAAGTCATGTGTTTTCCTCCGGTCCGCAATATGCCGCGCCCCGTCGCTTTTGGCGACCGGCTCGGGTACCTTGGGGCAACATGACAGACACCGTTCAGCTCGCCATCGATGGCCCCAAGGCCACCATTACCCTCAACGATCCCGCCAAGCATAACCGGCTCGATCCGCCGGCGTTGCGCGCGTTGCGCGCGGCCATCGAGAAGGCAGACACCGACCCTGCCGTGCGTGTGACTGTGATCACCGGCACGGGTGAGAAGACCTTCTGCTCAGGCTACGACCTCGGCTCGATCTCGGCCAGCGAGCGGCGCACGCAATCCGGCAGCGACGACAGCTTCGAGAAGGTCATGGACCGCCTGGAGGCGATGCGCATGCCGACGCTGTGCGCACTGAACGGCGGCGTTTACGGCGGCGCCACCGACTTGGCGTTGGCCTGCGACTTCCGCCTCGGCGTTCGCGGCATGAGGTTCTTCATGCCGGCTGCTCGCTTTGGCTTGCATTACTATCCGAGCGGCCTGCGCCGCTACACCCAGAAGGTGAGCCCGAGCTTCGCCAAGCGCGCCTTTCTGCTGTCGGAGGATTTTTCCGACACCGAGTTGCTGGCCGTCGGCTATCTCGACTGGCTGGTCGAGCGCGCGGAGTTCAAGGCCAAGGTCGAAGAGAAGGCGGCCAAGCTCGCCTCGCTGGCGCCGCTCTCCATGTCGGGCATGAAGCGCGCGATCGAACAGTTCGCCCAGGCCGCACCCGATATGCCGTCGATCCGCGAGAGCGCCCAGGCCTGCGCCGGTTCGGAAGATCTGCAGGAGGGGCTGGCCGCCCTGCGCGAGCGTCGGACGCCGGCTTTCAAGGGGCGCTGACATGCGGTTGGGCAGGCTTGCCTCTACCCTGTCGATTCTTGGGAGCCTGTCGATCCTGTGGAGCGGTGCAGCCGATGCGCAGCAGCTCGATTTCTCGCGCGTTGCGCTTAGCGGCGACGAGCGCCTGAGCTACCGTTGGCGCGATCTCGATCGCCGCGAGCAGGCGACAGCGTTTACGCTGACCCGTCGGGACATCCGGGACGCCGAAGCTTCGTTCAAGGATTTCAGCTTCGACGGCATGTGGGACGACATCGCCGCGAATTTGCGCGATGAGACCGCGCGGTTTGGCAGCGGAGCCCAGATCGAGATCAGCCTGGCAGGCGACCGCCTGAGCTGGACTGTCAAGGTGCGCGATCCGGCGTCCCAGGAAGTGTTGGTCGGTAAGCTCAATGAGCGCTTTCAGCGTGCGCAGGGGGCATATCTCGCCCGGCATTTGCGCCAGCGGCTCGACGGGGGCCGCATCATGGTCGATTTCGCCGCCGCCAGCCGTGCCCTGCAGGAGCCGATGCGAGCCGTCGCCAAGGCGCTCGGCACCACGCCGGGCATCGCCGACGACGATCGGGCCCGGGTAACCCTGGCGCTCGCCTTCTTTCAGCAGGTTCCCTACGCGCCGCTGGGAAATGCGGCCCGGCGTGGCGGCGATTTCCTGCCCGCGCCCGCCCTGCTGGCGCAGAACCGCGGCGACTGCGACAGCAAGGTCGTGGCTCTGGCGGCGGTCCTGCGGACCTACACTCCATGGCGAAAACTCGCGGTCATCGTGATGCCGGGCCATGCCGTCCTGGGGGTCGACCTGCCCGCCCGGCCGGGAGAGCAAACGGTACGAGCACAAGCACAGCAATATGTCGCCCTCGAGCCGTCGGGGCCGATGATGGCGCCGGTCGGCGACGTATCGCCTCGGGCTGCCAAATATCTCGCCCAGGCGCGCGCAATCGAGATTTGGCCGCTAAACTGAGCCCGCCATGCAACGTCGCCTCGCTGCCATCGTCCATGCCGACCTCGCCGGGTTCACCCGGATGATGGAGGGCGCCGAAACGCGCACCTTCCGGCACTTGAAATCGGCACAGATCGAGGTCTGGCGGCCGGCGATCGTGGCGTCGCAGGGCCGTCTCGTCGGCACGGCGGGAGATGCCATGCTGGCGGAGTTCGGCTCTGCCGTGACTGCTGTCGGGGTCGCCATCGATATCCAGGAACGCATGGCCCGCTTTAACGAGGCTTTGCAGGAAGAGCAGCGCATGTTGTTCCGCATCGGCGTTCACCTGGGCGAGGTGATTGTCGACGACGAGGACCAGAACATATTCGGCGACGGCGTCAATCTCGCCGCCCGCATCCAGGCATTGGCGGAACCCGGTGGAATCGCAGTGTCGCGCGTGGTGCGCGATCTGGTGGAACTCAAGGTCGAGTATGCCTTCGCCGATGGCGGCGACCACCAATTGAAGAACGTAAGTCGTGCCGTCCAGATATTCCACGTGCGCCACGCGCGTCAGATGCCACCGATCGGCACGACGACCCGAATGGTGCCGCAGATCACGCTTCGCTTCGAGGGCCCCGATTCGGCCGGCCGCAAGCATGCCTTCGACATCGCCCTCGACAAGCTGATCACCCAGCCGCAAGGCATTGTGATCGGCCGCTCTGCCGACCAGTGCGAACTGGTCGTGGCGCACGCTACCGTATCGCGTCGCCACGCGCGCCTCAGCCTCGCGGGCGAGGCGTTGCAGATCGAGGATCTCGGCTCCACCAACGGCACGGCGGTCAATGGCGTTGCGCTCAGTGCCGGGGCGCCGGTGGCGCTCCATGCCGGCACCAAGCTCCGCATCGGCGACGTCGAACTGCTGATCCGGCAAGTGTAGGGCAGGCGCCTGAGATGACCGATCCCGTGACCCCGCCGCCGGGCAATGTACCCGAGATCGACTATGTCGCACTCCGCGCCGGACAGACGATCGGACGCTACGAGATCGTCTCCGTTCTCGGCCAGGGCGGCTTCGGCATCACCTACCGCGCGCGCGATATCCAGCTCGGCCGCGAGGTCGCGATCAAGGAGTACCTGCCGTCGGCGCTTGCGGTGCGCCAGGACGGTGCCACGGTCCTGCCGCGCACCACCAAGATGGCCGACGATTTCGGCTGGGGCCGCGATCGCTTCGTCACCGAGGGCCGCACCCTGGCGACGCTCCATCGCGTGCCGGCGATCGTGCAGGTGTTCGACTTCCTCGAAGCCAATGGCACCGCCTACATCGTCATGGAGTTGCTCAGCGGCGAGACGCTGGAAGACCGGCTGAAACGCCAGGGCACGCTCACCCCGGACGAAGTCGACCGTATCCTGTGGCCGCTGCTCGACGGGCTGGAACAGGTGCACGCTGCGGGCTTCCTGCACCGCGACATCAAGCCGGCCAACATCCTGCTCAATGCCCAGGGCGATCCGACCCTGATCGATTTCGGGGCAGCGCGCGAGGCCATGGTCGGGCGGACGTCGGCGATGACTGCGATCTTCACGCCGGGTTATGCCGCCGCGGAGCAGATGACGTCGGCCAAGCAGGGGCCGTGGACGGACATCTACGGACTTGCCGCCACGCTCTACAACGCAATCGCCGGCAAGACGCCACCCGGCGCGTTCGATCGCATGCTGGACGACGGCTACGAGCCGCTCGCGCGCCTCGCGCCAAAGGGGTTCTCTCCGGGCCTTCTGGCCGGTGTCGACGCCGGCCTTGCCGTGGCAGCTCGTGACCGGCCGCAGTCGATCGCCGGCTGGCGGCCGTTCCTGGGCATGACCGCCGCGCCGGCGGCGGATGCGACGATGATGATGACCAAGGCGCCGTCGCCGGTGCCCGCCCGTCATTCCGTCCTGACGCCGGCGCCGGATGCGACGCCTTCGACGTCCATGGGCGGACCGGCGCCGAAGTCCCGTACCGGCCTCTGGATTGCCCTGGCGGTCGTCGTGGTCGCTGCCCTGGGTGGCGGGGGCTACTACGCGACAGCCATGCGGGGGCCTGATCCCGAGATGGTCAAGGCGCAGACCGCCGCGGCAGCGGCCGAAGAGGAGAAACGCAAGTTCCAGGAGGAAGCGCAGAAACTCCGCGCCGAAAAGGAAGCCGCGGAGCAGCGCAGGGCCGAGGAGGACGCCAAGGCCAAGGCCGACCTGGAGGCGCGCCAGAAGGCCGAGGCGGAGGCCGCGACGAAGAAGCAGCTCGAGGACGAGGCCCGCCGCAAGGCCGACGCCGAGAACGCCGAGAAGAAGCGCGCCGCAGATGAGGCGCAGCAGAAGGCGGCAGTCGAGGCGGAGAATAAGCGCAAGGCCGAGGAGGAGGCGCGCAAGGCCGCCGAGCTTGTTGCCGGACAGTTCGACCATTTCGGCAAGACGCTGATGGTGCTGACCTTGCGCAACAATCCTACCGAGATCCGTCTCCAGGGTATCGACGTCATCGATGAACCCGGGCTGCGCCAGGCCGGTGTCAACGCGCTGGCGGCCAAGCCGCGCAACCTGCGTTGCCGCCAGACCGACCGCCTGACCGACGGCACGCCGCTCTATCGCTGCCTGGTCACCAAGCTCGATGCCAAGGATCCGTTGGCCGACATTCCCGACGCGGACCGAGTAGATCTCGCTTTGGCGCTGGTCCGCGGCGGCCTGGTTCTGGCGTCCTGCGATGCCCCCCGGGCTTATGCCGATGCCGAGGACGAAGCCCGTGGCAAGAGTCTGAATTTGTGGTCTATGATGAAGCCCGCTGAATACAGACGGAGATGCGCGCGATGAATGCTGTAGTTGCCCTGTCGAGCCCCCGTGCGGCCACGCGGTCGCGATTTCTCATCAAGCTGATCGGCGTCGTGGCGGCGATCGGACTCGCGACCGGCTGCACAACCAGTGAAAGCGGCGGTCCATCGAACCAGGCCATGGGGACCGTCATGGGCGCCGCTGTCGGCGGAGCCGTAGGCGGCCTGGCCTTCGGCAGCGTCGGCGGCGCGGTGGGCGGTGCTCTGGTGGGTGCGTTGGCCGGCAATCTCGTGGGCCGGGCACTCGACAATCAGGAGCGGGCGCGGCTTGCCCAGGCGACGCAGAACGCCTTCGTGGCCGAGACCAACGTGCCGACCACCTACACGGTCGAGAAGACGTCCAATCAATCCGCATCGACGCCGGCGACCGTGGTCGCGGCCAAGCCTGTCGGCCCGCCGGCCGGTCGTGCCGATGGCAGCACCTGCCGGCCGATCGAACTGACGGCGACCAAGAACGGCCAGACCACGACCGAGACGACGACTTTCTGCAGGGCTTCCGGCTCCAACGATCTGAAGCCGGTCACAGTCTGATCCGCGAAGCGGCGATCGGCGGGCCCAACGGCCGCCGATC
>CAMAYC010000078.1:20000-22242 GCA_945862125.1 Reyranella massiliensis 521 | reverse complement strand
GCCATTCGTGCAGGTCGGAACTTACCCGACAAGGAATTTCGCTACCTTAGGACCGTTATAGTTACGGCCGCCGTTTACCGGGGCTTCGATTCAAGGCGTGAACCTCTCCTCTTAACCTTCCGGCACCGGGCAGGCGTCAGACCCTATACTTCGCCTCACGGCTTAGCAGAGCCCTGTGTTTTTGTTAAACAGTTGCCACCCCCTAGTTTGTGCCCCTCTATCGAGACCGATAGAGGCCCCCTTATCCCGAAGTTACGGGGGTAATTTGCCTAGTTCCTTCAACACCATTCCCTCAAGCGCCTTGGTATACTCTACCAGTCCACCTGTGTCGGTTTAGGGTACGGTCTATATGCTGAGGCTATTTCCTGGAACCCCTCCATCGTCCTAGCATTCGCCAACGAGCTAGAACCACTTATGGGATCCGTCACCTTCAGCAGGCCCAGGAATATTGACCTGGTTCCCATCGTCTACGGCTGTCGCCCTCGACTTAGGGGCCGGCTAACCCTGCGCGGATTGACCTTGCGCAGGAACCCTTGGACTTACGGCGGGAGCGTCTCTCACGCTCCTTATCGCTACTTATGTCAGCATTCTCACTTCCGATACCTCCAGGACGGGTCACCCCTATCCCTTCACAGGCTTACGGAACGCTCCGCTACCACTCTTTCGAGTCCGCAGCTTCGGTGCATGGCTTGAGCCCCGGTACATCTTCGGCGCAGGCTGGCTTATTTAGACCAGTGAGCTATTACGCTTTCTTTAAAGGATGGCTGCTTCTAAGCCAACCTCCTGGTTGTTTTGGCCTTCCCACATCCTTTCCCACTTAGCCATGACTTAGGGACCTTAGCTGGCGGTCTGGGCTGTTTCCCTCTCGACGACGGACCTTAGCACCCGCCGTCTGTCTGCCGAACTGTACTCGCCGGTATTCGGAGTTTGGTTAGGTTTGGTAAGACTTTGGATCCCCCTAGCCCATCCAGTGCTCTACCCCCGACGGTAATCACACGACGCACTACCTAAATAGTTTTCGCGGAGAACCAGCTATTTCCGAGTTTGGTTGGCCTTTCACCCCTAATCACAGGTCATCCGACAACTTTGCAACGTTGACCGGTTCGGTCCTCCAGTGCGTGTTACCACACCTTCAACCTGCCCATGACTAGATCACCCGGTTTCGGGTCTACTCCGTGCAACTAAGCGCCCTATTCAGACTCGCTTTCGCTGCGCCTACACCTATCGGCTTAAGCTTGCTGCACAGAGTAAGTCGCTGACCCATTATACAAAAGGTACGCCGTTAGCCTTGCGGCCTCCGACTGTTTGTAGGCGTTCGGTTTCAGGTCTATTTCACTCCCCTTGTCGGGGTGCTTTTCACCTTTCCCTCACGGTACTTGTTCACTATCGGTCACTGAGGAGTACTTAGGCTTGGAGGGTGATCCCCCCATGTTCAGACAGGATTGCACGTGTCCCGCCCTACTCGAGGATACGACCGCTTTCTACCCGTACGGGGCTATCACCCGCTATGGCCACCCTTTCCAGAGTGTTCCGGTTCTTACGATCGTATCACTGGCCTAGTCCGCGTTCGCTCGCCACTACTAGCGGAGTCTCTGTTGATGTCCTTTCCTCCAGGTACTGAGATGTTTCAGTTCCCTGGGTTTGCCTCGTTGACCTATGTATTCAGTCAACGATCATCCTGATGGATGGGGTTTCCCCATTCGGAAATCTTCGGATCAAAGTGTGCTGGCAACTCCCCGAAGCTTATCGCAGCCTGCCACGTCCTTCATCGCCTCTCAGTGCCAAGGCATCCGCCAAACGCCCTTATTGTGCTTGATCTCACGTTTTGTCAGCGAAAAAGACAATCTTGCGATTGTCGTCTTCGGCTCGTTCCGTGCAGGGGACGACCCCCACAACAAAACGGCCTTGATCTACCCTTCCCTCACCCTGCCTTTGAGAGATGCAGAGTGAGGAATTTTAGACTTTCAGACCTCTTCAGATAAACGATGTCAAAGAACGAACTCTGCGCCAGACCCGGCGCGTGTGTTCTAGGTTGATGGTGGAGGCAGACGGGATCGAACCGACGACCTCCTGCTTGCAAAGCAGGCGCTCTCCCAACTGAGCTATGCCCCCGTTTGAGCTTTTCGGTCGGCGTGATCTCGCTTCGTCAACCAAACGACACCTAATCAGGCGCGCCGGCCAGCCCCGCTATAAAGGGTTGAGCCGTCGCGCGACTTGGTGGGCCAGGGAGGATTTGAACCTC
>CAMAYC010000078.1:0-17500 GCA_945862125.1 Reyranella massiliensis 521 | reverse complement strand
CGGATCCGGGAGCCGAGCCCGAGCCGCCCGCCAGCGATCGCTATGAGCTCACGCTGCGCCTGGAACGCGGCGATACCGTCGAGAAGATGCTGGCCGACATCGACGTCCCCGAAGCCGATCGCAAGCAAATCGCCGAAAAGCTGCAGAAGCTTCTGAAGAAGAAGAAGCTCGCGACCGGCGAGACGATCGAGCTGCTGATGCAGACCATGCCCGAGCAGCCCGATGCGCCGCGTGTGCTGTCGCTGTCGGTTCGCCCGCAACCGGAGCGCGAGTATATCGTCAGCCGCAAGGACGACGGATCCTACGAAGCCGAGGAGAAGACCTACAAGGTGAGCCCGCGCATCGTTCGCGTCGAAGGCGAACGCGACGGCTCGCTTCAGCAAAGCGGCATCAAGGCCGGCGCGCCGTCGGCCGCCATGGTCGAGTTCATCCGCGCGATGTCCTACGACGTCGATTTCCAGCGCGAACTGAAGCAGGGACAGAAGTTCACCGTGTTGCTCGAGCAGCTCGTGACCAGCGACGGGCTGGTCACCCACCCGGGCCGCCTGCTGGCTGGAGAGCTGCGCCTGTTGAAACGAACGGTAACGGTGATCCGCTTCCGGCCGCAAGGCGGCGCCGACGGCTTCTACAATCCCCAAGGCGAAAGCGTCGTGCGCTCGTTCCTGCGCACCCCCATGGATGCCTCGAAACTCACCTCGCGTTTCGGCATGCGCGAGCATCCGATCCTGGGCTTCAGCGCGCTGCACGCTGGCGTCGACTTCTCTGCGGCCTCCGGCACGCCCATCCTTGCCGCCGGCACTGGCAAAGTCGCAATGGCCGGCTTCAACGGCGGCTATGGCCTCTACGTGAAGTTGCAACACACCCAGGACGTGGCTACGGCCTACGCCCACATGTCGCGGTTGGGACCGGGTATCAAGCCCGGCGTTTCTGTCCGCCAGGGCCAGGTGATCGGCTTCGTCGGCTCGACCGGCATGTCGACCGGACCGCACCTGCACTATGAGTTCCATCGCGGCGGCAGGCCGGTCAACCCGCTGGCTCAGAAGTTCGCCATGCGCGCAACGGTAGGCGGCAAGGACCTCGCCCGTTTCCAGGCGCTGACGCGGCAGTATCTCAATCAGATGAAGAACGCGCCGGCGGCCACCGACATGAACAAGCCGGCGCCGCAGAAGACGTCGCAGGCCCCGAAGGAGCCCGCGACGCCTCAGGTCGCTCGTGGCGACTAGCGTTTAGGCGACTGGCGTTTAGTCAGCGGCCTCGCCCAGCACGCGCTGGCCGGCAATCGTGAGTTCTCCGTTCTCGACGCCGACCTCGACGGTTTCACCGTCCTTGATGCGGCCTTCCAGCAGCAGGGTCGCCATCGGGTTCTGCAGGCTGCGCTGGATGACCCGCTTCAGCGGCCGGGCGCCATAGACCGGGTCATAGCCGCGGTTGGCCAGCCACTGCAGCGCTTTCTTGTCGAGCTCCAGGCTGATCTTGCGATCCGCCAGCAGCTTGCGCAGTTGGCCGAGCTGGATGTCGACGATATCCGTCATGTGTGCCCGGCTGAGGCGGTTGAACAGCAGGATCTCGTCGAGGCGGTTCAGGAACTCCGGCCGGAAGGCGCGGCGCACCTCTTCCATCACCTGCTCGCGCACGGTGTCGGTCGACTGGCCTTCGGCCAGGGCGGCCAAGTGCGCGCTGCCGAGGTTCGAGGTCAGCACGATCAGCGTGTTGTTGAAGTGCACGGTGCGACCCTGTCCGTCGGTCAGGCGACCGTCGTCCAGAACCTGCAGCAGCACGTTGAACACGTCGGGATGCGCCTTCTCGACCTCGTCGAAGAGGATCACCTGGTAGGGCCGGCGGCGAACAGCTTCTGTGAGCACGCCACCCTCGTCGTAGCCGACATAGCCCGGCGGCGCGCCGATCAGACGGCTGACAGCGTGCTTCTCCATGAACTCGCTCATGTCGATGCGCACCATCGCGTGGTCGTCGTCGAACAGGTAATTCGCCAGCGCCTTGGTGAGCTCGGTCTTGCCGACGCCCGTGGGCCCCAGGAACAGGAACGAACCCATCGGCCGGTTGGGATCCTGCAGGCCCGCCCGCGCGCGACGCACGGCGTTGGACACGGCGTTGATTGCCTCGTCCTGGCCGATCACCCGCTTGTGCAGTTCCTCTTCCATGCGCAGCAGCTTGGCCCGGTCACCCTCGAGCATCTTGTCGACGGGAATGCCGGTCCAGCGCGAGACCACCGCAGCGATGTCCTCGGGCATGACTTCTTCCTTCACGCCGCGGCTGCCGCTGAGCTCGATGTTCTCCGCCGCCTTGAGCTTCTTCTCGAGGTCGGGGATGACCCCGTAGGACAGCTCGCCCGCGCGGGCGAGCTCGCCCTTGCGTTGCGCGATCTCGAGTTCATGGCGCGCCTTGTCGAGCTGCTCCTTGACCTTCTGGGCGTCGGCCAGCTTGTCCTTGGCCGATTTCCATTGGGCCGTCAGCCCGGCCGACTTCTGCTCGAGCTCGCTCAGCTCCTTCTCGAGCTTCTGCAGGCGGTCGCGCGACGCCGGATCGCTCTCCTTTTTCAGCGCCTCGCGCTCGATCTTGAGCTGGATGATGCGCCGGTCGAGTTCGTCGAGGTCCTCCGGCTTGCTGTCGACCTGCATGCGGATGCGGCTCGCGGCCTCGTCCATCAAGTCGATCGCCTTGTCGGGCAGGAACCGGTCGGTGATATAGCGATTCGACAGCGTCGCTGCGGCCACGATGGCGGCATCGGCGATGCGCACGCCGTGGTGCAGCTCGTACTTCTCCTTGAGGCCGCGCAGGATCGAGACCGTGTCCTCGACGGTCGGTTCGGCCACGAACACCGGCTGAAAGCGACGAGCGAGGGCCGCATCCTTCTCGATGTGCTTGCGATATTCGTCGAGCGTCGTGGCACCCACGCAATGCAGCTCGCCGCGCGCCAGCGCGGGCTTCAGCATGTTGGAAGCGTCCATCGCACCGTCGGCCTTGCCCGCCCCGATCAGGGTGTGCAGCTCGTCGATGAAGACGATGATGTCACCCTCGGCCGACGCGATCTCCGACAGCACCGCCTTCAGCCGCTCCTCGAACTCGCCACGATACTTGGCACCCGCCACCATGGCGCCGAGGTCGAGCGACATCAGCTTCTTGCCTTTTAGCGATTCCGGCACGTCGTCGTTCACGATGCGCAGCGCCAGGCCCTCGGCAATGGCGGTCTTGCCGACGCCGGGCTCGCCGATCAGCACGGGAGTGTTCTTGGTGCGGCGGCTCAGCACCTGGATGGCGCGACGGATTTCCTCGTCACGGCCGATCACGGGATCGAGCTTGCCTTCGCGCGCCATCTGGGTGAGGTCGCGGGCATATTTCTTGAGCGCGTCGTAGCTGCCCTCGGCCGATGCCGAATCGGCAGTCCGGCCCTTGCGCAGATCCTGAATGGCTTTTTCGAGAGCTGGGGCCTTCACGCCGCCCTTGGCCAGCGCGTTGGCGGCCTCGGTGCCCTTGGCGAGTACCAGCGCCAGCAGCATGCGCTCGACGGTGACGAACGAATCGCCCGCCTTCTCGGAAATCGCTTCGGCCTGCTCGAACAGCCGCGCCGTCTCGGGCGCCAGATAGACCTGCCCGGCACCTTGGCCTTCGACCTTGGGCTGCTTGGCGAGATTGGCCTCGACCTCGCGATGCACCAGGCGTGAATCGCCGCCGGCGGCGGTGATCAGGTTGGCCGCCAGGCCTTCGGGATCGTCCAGCAGGACTTTCAGGAGGTGGTCGGGAACGAAGCGCTGATGGCCATCGCGAAGTGCCATCATCTGGGCGCTCTGCAGGAAGCCCCGCATACGCTCGGTGTATTTCTCTTGGTTCATTGCTCTACCCTTTCATTCACGCCCCCGTCATGCGGCAGGCGAAAGAGCGGACCCCTATCCGGGCATCCTGCGATCGATATGGGAAGGGATCGCGCAGGTACAAGACCGGATCGAAGGGGCGGCTTTCCAGGGTGATGATGCCAGTCTATGGAACAGGCCAGCACGATCTAGATCAAGACATCGGGGAGAGAGCAATGTCTGGTGGGCATGGGCACATCGATACCGCGAACAAGAAGATCGCCCTGCTGGTTGCCGTACTGGCAGCCCTCCTGGCGGTCTCGGAAATGTCCGGAAAGAGCGCGCAGACCAACGGCCTCTCCAGCCACATCGACGCCTCCAACCTGTGGTCGTTCTTCCAGTCCAAGACGATCCGCCAGACCACGCTGCGCACGGCCGCCGAAGGCGCCGACGCCCAGTACAGGGACAATCCTGCCAGCATGCCGGCGGCCCTCAAGGCACAGTCGGAGCAGTGGCGGCGCACCGCGCAGCGTTACGACTCCGAGCCGGAGACCAACGAAGGCCGCAAGGAATTGATGGCCCGGGCCAAGGCGAAGGAGGCCTACCGCGACCGATCGCTGGCGGCCTACCACATGTTCGAATACGCCTCGGCCTGCTTCCAATTGGCAATCGTGCTGGCCGGTGCAGCCGCGCTGACCGCTGTTGCCTGGCTCACCTTCGTCTCGTTCGGGCTGGGGGCGGTCGGCATCGGCTTCACGGTGCTGGGCTTCGCGGCGCCGACCCTGCTCCACATCTAGCGCCCACGAGAACGGAGACAAAAAAACACCCGGCGGCGGCTGCCATCGGGTGTTTTTGGAATTCTCTTCCGGTCCGGCTATCCGCCGCGCCGGCCGGCCGGCGGCGTGAATGCCGGGACCTCGGGCTGGTCTTCGACCGCCGGATCCTCCTCGGACGAAGCGCTGCGCCCGTTTTGCAGGAACGCGACGCCGCCTAGGCCGGGTTCGGCTTCGTTGACGTCATCCCCGCGGCCGCCCATGCGCTCGCCCGGGGCATGGCCGTTGGCATTGCTGGGGGGCGGGCCGGACTGCTGCCCACCCGGCTGCCCCTGCTGCTGCGGATTGGGATTTGGCTGGCCGCCTTCTTCGTCGCCGTAACCCACGTTGTTGCGCTGGCCGAAGCCGCCCATCGTCTGGATCATGCGGAAATAGTGGTCGGCGTACTGCCAATAGGCCTCGGCCTGGATGCGATCGCCCGAAGCGGCCGCCTCCCGGGCCAGCGCCTGATACTTGTCGAACACCTGATGCGCATTGCCGCGAACCCGTACATCGGGGCCGCTGCTGTCGAACATCTGATTTCGATTGGGCGGGCGATTGGGATTGTGGTGCTGCTGCTTGTGGTGGTTGCTGTGGCCACCGCCACCTCCGCCGCCACCGCCGCCACCATTGCGACCGCCGCGCGATCGCTGACGATTGTTTGGTCTCATTAACCTAGGGCCAGTTACACGCCGGACGGGGTTGTTGTTGTTAGCGACCCTCTGCCCTTCATGGGCGCCGTCACGGCTATTTTTCAGAGGGATATAATTCGCCCGCCGCCATTGTTCGGCACAGGCTAAATCCCCTAGGGGACAGTTCACAAGCTAGTCCTATTCCGCTCCCTTGCCAACTCTTTAATGCGTTGCCGGCACGATCCGGTCGATCCCGCCGAGATCCTTCCAAGGACCGCCCACGGCAAACCCTGCCGCCGATAAAAACTTTGATATATCAGTGACTTGGCCCTCACCCGCCTCGATCAGGACGCGGCCCCCGTGAACGACCAGCCCGGCGGCTTGGTCCGCAATGATGCGATAGGCGGCAAGCCCATCCCCACCCCCATCCAGCGCCAGTCTGGGCTCAAACCGGGCGACTTCAGGCATCAGCCCGTCGATCGCTTCCGTCTCAATGTAAGGTGGGTTGGAAACAAGCAGATCGAAGGGCCCGCCCAGCTGCCCAGCCCAACCCTGTAGCCGCCAGTCGCCCCTGACGAGGTGCGTGCGGGCGCCGACACCCAACGCGTCCGCATTGTACTGGGCGACTGAAAGAGCCTCCGCCGAAGCGTCCAGGCCGACGCCCCGCGCGTTGGGAAATTCCCGGAGCAGGGTGAGCAGCAGACATCCCGAGCCGACGCCGAGATCGACGATCCGCCACGGCTCCGTCCTTCCTGGCATCAGCGCCAATGCCGCCTCGATCAAAGTCTCGCTGCCGGGGCGCGGCACGAGGACCGCCGGCGACACTTTGAATGGCAAACCCCAGAATTCGCGCTCGCCTGTGACATAGGCCATCGGCTCGCGCCGGATCCGGCGCGCGGTCAGCGCCCGCAACGCTTCGACCACCGAGGGCGGCGGTGCCTCATCGCCGTGGGCGACCAACCATTCGATGGTGACTCCGGCGGCATGGGCCAGCAGCAGGCGGGCTTCGAAGCGGGCATTGTCGATGCCGGCCGCCGTCAGGGCGACCGCGGCATCGCGCAGCAGCGCGTCGTAACGCGCGGCACCGACCACCAACTAGGCCGCCAGCTCCGCCAGACGGCTCGCCTCGTCGTCGGCGGTCAACGCGTCGATCAACTCGTCCAGGCCGCGGCCTTCCAGGACCTCGTCGAGCTTGTAGAGCGTGAGGTTGATGCGGTGATCGGTGACGCGGCTCTGTGGGAAATTGTAGGTGCGGATGCGTTCGCTGCGATCGCCGCTACCGACCTGGCCCTTGCGGTCGGCCGAGCGGATGTCGTCGCGGCGCTGCCGTTCGGCATCATAGAGCCGGGCGCGAAGGATCTTCATCGCCTTGGCCTTGTTCTTATGCTGGCTCTTCTCGTCCTGCTGGCTGACGACGGTATTGGTCGGGATATGGGTGATGCGCACCGCCGAATCGGTGGTGTTGACCGACTGGCCGCCCGGTCCGGAGGAGCGGAAGACATCGATCCTGAGGTCCTTCTCATCGATCTTGATGTCGAATTCCTCGGCCTCCGGCAGCACTGCGACGGTCGCCGCCGATGTGTGGATACGACCGGAACCTTCCGTAGCCGGCACGCGCTGCACGCGATGCACGCCCGACTCGAACTTCAGCCGGGCGAACACGCTGCGGCCCGTCACCGTCGCGATCGCCTCCTTGTAGCCACCGATACCGGTGTCGGACAGCTCCATGATCTCGAACTTCCAGCCATGGTCGGCAGCGTAGCGCTGGTACATGCGAAAGAGATCGGCTGCGAACAGGGCAGCTTCGTCGCCACCCGTGCCAGCACGGATTTCCAGGATGGCATTCTTCTCGTCGGCCGCATCCTTGGGCAGCAGCATGCGCTTCACCGCATGCTCGAGTTCTGGCAGGCGCTTGCGCAGCGCCGATGCCTCTTCTTCGGCGATCGCCTTCATGTCGGGATCGGCCGACATTGCCTCGGCGTCCTTCAGCTCCTGCTCGGCCTTGTGCCAGGCGTTCACCGCCTCGACGAGCGGCCCGAGATCGGCATACTCCTTCGAGGCCGCAACGAACTTCTGCGAATCGAGCGTGCCGGCGGAAAGTGCCGCCTGCAATTCGGCGTGACGGGTCACGATCTGGTTGAGCTTGAGCAAAAGCGACACGGGGTTCAGCCCTTCAATGCGTCGGCGAGGGCGTCGAGCGCCACTTCACGCTGATCGCCACTATCGAAATCCTTGAGCTGGGCCACGCCCTTGGCCAACTCGTCGTCACCGATGATGACGGCGGCGCGCGCGTTGAGCTTGTTGGCCCGCTGCAGCCGCCGCTTCATGTTGCCGCGATAGTCCTGCTCCACCGTGATGCCCTGGCGGCGAAGCGCTCGCGCAATCCCCAGCGCTTTGGCCTCGGCCGCTGCACCCAGGGGCGCGATCACCACCGCCCGCGGCTCGGCCGGGGGCTCGTTGCACAGCATCATCAGGCGCTCGATGCCCCCTGCCCAGCCGATGCCGGCCGTCGGCGGACCACCCAGCTCGGCGATCAGCCCGTCATAGCGGCCGCCGCCCAGCACGGTGCCCTGCGCGCCGATGTGACTGGTGACGAATTCGAAGGCAGTGTGGGTGTAGTAGTCCAGCCCGCGTACCAGGGTGGGATCGACCTCGAAGGCAATGCCGGCGGCCGTGAGGCCGTCCTTCACCGCCGCAAAGAAGTCGCGGCTGGCCTGGTTAAGGTGATCGGCAAACGACGGCGCGCCGGCATTGATCGCCTTGTCACCCTCGTCCTTGCTGTCGAGGATGCGGAGCGGGTTGCGCTGCAGGCGGTTTTTCGAATCCTCCGACAACTTGCCGATGTGGGCCGAGTAGTAGTCGACCAGCACCTTGCGGTAGACCGCACGGCACTCAGGATCGCCCAGCGAATTGATTTTCAGGGCGCAGCGTTCGAGGATGCCCAGCCGGTCGAGAATGTCGGCGGCGACCGAGATCACCTCGATATCAGCGCCCGGCTCCGGCGCTCCCAGGACCTCGATGTCGATCTGATGGAACTGGCGCTGCCGACCCTTCTGCGGTCGCTCGTAGCGGAACATCGGACCCGCGGCAAAAACCTTCAGAGGCAATTGCTGGGTCAGCTCACCGTTGGACACGAAGGCGCGACAGATGCCGGCGGTGTATTCCGGCCGCAGGGTGAGCGATTCGTCGCCACGATCCTTGAACGTGTACATCTCCTTGGAGACGACGTCGGTGGTCTCGCCGATGCCGCGCGCGAAAAGCTCGGTGAACTCGAAGATCGGCGTCGCCATCTCGCGATAGCCGTACAGGCGCGCCACATCGCGCGCCGTGCCGACCACATGGGCGAAGCGCCTGTATTCGTCGGGGAGAAGATCGTGCGTGCCACGCACAGGCTGAAGCTTGCTCACGGGAAATCGCCTTGGGGAAAAAAATCGACGGGAAGAGGTCGAAGGTCGCTACTCGGCAGCGGCGCGATGTCGGTCGGCTTCGGCGACATTGGCGGCCTCGATCTCGGCTGCCTTCTTCTCGATCAACGACACCAGATGGTCGACGACGTTGCCGTCCTTCAACCGATGGTGCGGGACGCCGGCGATATAGACCTGATGGTTGTTGGCGCCGCCTCCGGTGAAGCCGATGTCGGTCTCGCGCGCCTCACCGGGGCCGTTCACAACACAGCCGATCACAGACACCGTCATTGGCGTGGTGATGTGGCCGACGCGCTTCTCCAGCGCCTCGACAGTGCGGATCACGTCGTACTGCTGCCGCGCGCAGGACGGGCAGGAAATGATGTTGACCCCACGGTGGCGCAGGTTGAGCGCCTTCAGCATCTCGAACCCGACCCGGACCTCTTCCTCGGGCTCGGCCGACAACGAGACGCGGATTGTATCGCCGATGCCCGCCCACAGGAGCGAGCCCATGCCGATCGAGGACTTGACCGTGCCGGTGCGCGTGCCGCCTGCCTCGGTGACGCCGACATGCAGTGGATAGTCACAGGCGTCGGCGAGCTGCTGGTAGGCCGCGACCGCGAGGAAGACGTCGGAGGCCTTCACGCTGATCTTGAATTCGTGGAAGTCGTGATCCTGCAGGATACGAGCATGATCGAGCGCGCTCTCGACCATCGCTTCGGGGCAGGGCTCGCCGTACTTCTCAAGCAGGTCCTTCTCGAGCGAGCCGGCGTTGACGCCGATACGCATGGAGACGCCGTGGTCCTTGGCAGCCTTCACGACCTCGCGCACCCGATCGGCGCTGCCGATGTTGCCGGGATTGATGCGCAGGCAGGCAGCACCGGCCTCGGCCGCCTCGATGGCACGCTTGTAGTGGAAATGGATGTCGGCAACGATCGGCACCTTCGATGCCCGCACGATTTTGGACAGGGCCGCCGTCGACTCCTCATCGGGGCAGGAAACGCGCACGATATCGACGCCGGCTTCCTCGGATCGACGGATCTGCGCGATCGTCGCCTCGGCGTCGGCCGTCAGCGTGTTGGTCATGGTCTGGACCGTGATCGGCGAGTCGCCGCCGACCGGCACGGACCCAACCATGATCCGCCGCGACTTGCGGCGGATGATGTCGCGATAGGGCCTGATGCTCATACCCGGCAATGTAGCTGTGGGCGGGCGGCTTATCCAGCCGCCGGGACGCCGTCCGGCCTAGCGCGCGTCGATGACGCGGTAGGCGATTCCGGCCGGCACAACGTAGCTTTCGCCGGCACGAACGTAGGTCTGGGCCAGCACGTCGCCGTTGGGTGCGCGCAATTCCACCCAGCTGTTGACGCGCACGCTGACCGGCGTGTCGAATTTCACCGGAAGGCTCGGCATCGATTCGGTCGCTGGTGTGCGCGCCACGGCTTCCTCGGTCGCGGGCGCATTCGGCGCGGGCGCGGCGATGCGCGGCGGCTGTTCGACCGGTGCCGGCGGTTGTGCTGCTTGCGCCTGACCGATGGCAGGAACCGACATCACCACCGGCGGCGGCGGCGCGGGTACGGCAACGACGATGGGCGGCGCGAGCGGCGCGGGCTGCACGACGGTCTCCTGTCGCGGCGCCGGCCAGACTTCGGCGGGCAACCCACCGGGCTGGGTGCGGACTTCCCTGGCCGGAGCGGCTGCGGCAGGAGCAGCGGTGGAGTCAGCAGCGGGCTGCGGCGACGCAGCGGGTCGTGACGCCAACAGACGATCCGGCACCGGCGGAACCTTTTCGGCGATCACCGACTGCTCGCGCGGCAGATAATTCCACACGGCGTAGCCGGCACCGACGACGAGCAGGACGGTCAAAACGGCAAGGCCGATCGGCGCGCGCCTCTCCACGATCGGGAAGTCGGCCGGCAACGACACGGGGCGCTTGATGGGAACGGGGCCGGAGAGATGATAGGCGGTCAGCACCTTCTCGGCGTCGAGTCCGACATGCGCCGAATAAGCCCGCAAGAACGCCGGGATGTAAGCGGCGCCCGGCAGCTTGTCGAAACGACCATCCTCGATCGCCTCGAGATGGCTGCGTCGAATGCGCAAGCTCTTCTCAACTTCGGACAGGCTGAGACCGCGTGCTTCGCGTTGATCGCGCAGCAACCGACCGACAGCGCGGCCCGGTGTGGCCTCGCGTTCAACCGCTCGCCAATCGACCTGATCCGGCATGAATAGACCCTGCTTTCCCCTCGCGGGCGACTCTTAGCAGAGGCGCTATGACAGGGCAAAAGCGATTCGACCTAATCGTCGCTAAATTTATCGTCGCTAAATTTCGATCGCGTGATCGGCGGCGAAGAGGCGCAGCGTCTCGCGCATGGGTCGGTCCGGTTGTGAAAGCGCAGAACCCATGAAACCAGTCGCCTCGGCAAGATCGAGAGACCGGATCATCGCCTTCACCGGTCCGATGGAGCCAGGCGACATCGAGAGTGAACGCACTCCCACAGCAAGAAGAGCCAGTGCTTCGACCGGCCGACCGGCCATCTCGCCGCAGACGGCAAGATCGACGCCGGCGGGACGTACCTTCTCAACCACAAAATGTAGCAGTCTCAACAGCGCGGGAGACAAACTGTCGTAGCGGCCGGAGACCCGACTGTTGCCGCGGTCGGCGGCATAGAGGAACTGAAGGAGATCGTTCGTGCCGACCGAAATGAAGTCGACCTGAGGCAGCAGACTGTCCAGCTGCCAAGCTAGAGCCGGCACCTCGAACATAACGCCAACACGCAGCCGCTCGGGCATGGCCTGGCCGCGGCGCCGGGCCCGGTCGAGTTCGAGGTCGAGCAGCTGACGGGCGGCCAAAAGCTCTCCCACCTCGGCGATCATCGGAAACATGACCGACAAAGGCCGTCCGTTGGCGGCCTGGATCAGGGCGCGAAGCTGGCGTCGCAGCATTGCCGGCCGGTCGAGGCCGATCCGGATAGCCCGCCAGCCCATCGCCGGATTGTCGTCGCCGAAGGCCCCGACATAAGGGAGGACCTTGTCGCCGCCGACATCGAGGGTGCGGAAGGTCACGGGCCTGCCATCGGCAAGGTCGAGGACGCGGCCATAGAGCCATGCCTGGGCATCGACGTCGGGAAACTCCGAACGCACCATGAACGGAATCTCGGTCCGGTAGAGGCCGACGCCGTCGGCACCGGTATCGTCGAGATGCTGCATGTCGATCAGCAGGCCGGCGTTCATGTGCAGCGAGATTCGGGCCTGATCGCGCGTGGCCGACGGCAGGCCGCGCAGGGCCGCGTACTTGCGCCGCCGTTCGACCCGCGCGTCGATCGCGGCATGGACCGTCTGCAGCACATCCTCGGCCGGCCGCACCAGCACTTGGGCATTGTCGCCGTCGACGACGATCGAATCGCCCGCCTCCACCCGCGACAGCACATCGGGCGCCCGGCCGACGACGGGGATGTCGAGGGCGCGCGCTACGATCGCCACGTGGCTGAGTGCCGAGCCTTCCTCCAGCACGACGCCTCGCAGGCGCGTGCGGTCGTAGTCGAGCAGCTCGGCCGGCCCCATGTCGCGGGCGACGACGATCATGTCGTCGGGCAGCGAACTCGGATCGGCGGCAACGCGGCCAGTCAGCCGCAACAGCAGCCGGTTGCAGAGATCCTGCAGGTCGCTCAGCCGCTCGCGGATGTAGGGGTCGGTCGACTGGCCGAGCCGGGTGCGGACGTCGTCGAAGGCGCGCTGCACGCCGGCCTCGGCGGTGAGGCCCGAAGTCACGGCCTCGCGCACGCGCTCCATCCAGCCGCGGTCGTCGACGAACATGCGGAAAGTTTCCAGGATCTCGCGCTGCTCGCCCGACTGCATGTCGTGCGCCTCGAGCATGCGATCGACGTCGGCCCGCACGCCGTGCAGCGCTTCCTCGAAGCGCTCCTGCTCCAGCTCCACGTCCTCGGCCACGACCCGCGAGATCACGATGCGCGGCTCGTGCAGCACGGCGCGGCCGATGGCGACGCCGGGCGTGAGCTGCACGCCGTCGATGCGCAGCGGCAACAGGCCGAGGCCGTCGACCTGCTGCATCTCGTTCGGACTGACGATGTGGCCTGCCGCGATCAGCTCGGCCAGCACCATGGCGATGGTCTGGAGGGTCTCAATTTCCTCCTCGTCGTACTGGCGGCGGGTGCGGTTCTGCACGACCAGGACGCCGAGCACGCGACCGGCGCGCAGGATCGGCACGCCGGCGAGCGAGTGATAGATTTCCTCACCCGTTTCGGGGCGGTAGGCGAACTGCGGATGTGCTTGTGCGTCGTCCAGCGCCAGCGGCCTTCCGTGGGCGGCGATGTCGCCCACGAGACCCTCGCCGACACGCAGCCGCGTGCGATGTACGGCGTCGGGATTGAGGCCCTGCGTCGCGAACAGTTCCAGGACTTCGCCCGCCCGCAGCAGGTAGATCGAGCAGACCTCGGCCACCATCTCGTTGGCGACCAGGCGCACGACCTCGGCCAGCGTATCCTCGACGGAACCGGCACGCGCCATCGTGTCCCGGAGCCGCTTGAGGAGCATTCGCGGTCCGGCCAGTGGAGTTGCTCTCTCCATGGTCAGACCGCGGGATGCTTGAGTCGGATGACGACGAAGCTACGGTCGATGGCGCAGGCGCAAGCTCGCCATGCCGCCAACGGCTGTGCGTTGAGGGGGCGGGCGTTGAAGCAAGCCTTGCAGGTGAGGGCCGCGCGCATGGCCCGCTTATAGCAAGACCCGCGCCGAACTGCCTACCGGCTTATTCGCATAAGCACCAAGGAAACTAATGCGATCAGGCGGCGTCTAGGTCGTAAGCCGTATGTAATGCCCGGACCGCAAGTTCAGTGTATTCCGCCGCCACCAGGACGCTGATCTTGATCTCAGACGTCGAGATCACCTGGATGTTTATGCCCTTGGCCGCGAGCGTCTCGAACATCTTCAGCGCCACGCCGGCATGGCTGCGCATGCCGACGCCGATCACCGAGACCTTGGCCACGTTGATATCCGACTTGACCTCGGCGAACTTGAGATCGGCCTTGGCCTCCTCCAGCCGCTGCACCGCGCGAGCAAGGTCAGCCCGTGGCACCGTGAAGGTGATGTCGGTCGAGCTGCCGTCGAGCGAGACGTTCTGCACGATCATGTCGACGTTGATGTTGGCCGCCGCCAGCGGCCCGAAGATTGCCGCCGCCACGCCGGGCCGGTCGGGCACGTGGGTGACGGTGACCTTGGCCTCGTCCTTGGAGAAGGCGATGCCGCTCACGACGGATTTCTCGAGCCCCTGGGCCATGATTTCGTCCTCGTCCACAACCAGCGTGCCGGGCAGATCGCTGCCCAATGCGGCGTCGAACGACGACAGCACCTGCACGCGCACATGATGATTCATTGCCAGCTCGACCGAGCGCGTCTGCAGGACCTTCGAGCCCTGCGAGGCCATTTCGAGCATCTCCTCGTAGGTCACGCGGTCGATCTTCTGCGCCTTCTCCACGATCCGGGGATCGGTCGTGTAGACGCCGTCCACGTCCGTATAGATGTCGCAGCGGTCGGCCTTGAGCGCGGCCGCCAGCGCCACCGCCGAGGTATCCGAGCCTCCGCGGCCCAGCGTGGTCACGCGGCCATCGGGCGACACGCCCTGGAAGCCCGGCACGATCGGCACTTCGCCCGCCATCATGGTCCGCGCCATCTCAGCGGTGTCGATCTCGACAATGCGCGCCTTGCTGTGGGCATCATCAGTCCGGATAGGGAGCTGCCAGGAGCCCCAGGAGCGGGACTTCACGCCCTCCTGCTGCAATGCCAGCGCCAGCAGGCCGATCGTCACCTGTTCGCCGGTCGCCACGACAACGTCGTACTCGCGTGGGTCGGGCAGGTCGGACACTTCGCCGACCCACTTCACGAGCTGGTTGGTGGCGCCCGACATGGCCGAGACCACGACGGCGACCTCGTTGCCACGCGCGACTTCCGCCTTGACCTTGCGCGCGGCATTCTTGATCCGCTCGATGTCGCCAACGGAGGTGCCGCCAAACTTCAGAACGATGCGCGCCATTGCCCTGCTCGAAGAACCTGCTCGAAGGGCAAGCCTCTGCCCGGAAAGCGGGGTATAGACACCGGCGGCGCCATATGGGTCAAGGGTAGCCATGAGCCAGACCACGCACCACCCGCACAGTTCCACGGTCGATCCAGCCGAGGTCGAGCGCTTTTCGCGCATCGCCCACGAGTGGTGGGACCCTACCGGCAAGTTCGCGCCGCTGCATCGGCTGGGCCCCGTCCGCATCGGCTATATCCGCGACCGCACCGCCGCCCATTGGGCCCGCGACGCCCTGTCCGGCCAGCCCCTAAAGGGCCTTTCCGTCCTCGATATCGGCTGCGGCGGCGGCCTGCTCAGCGAGCCGATGTCCCGCCTCGGCGCCACCGTCACCGGCGTCGATGCCTCGGCCCGCAACGTGGCCGTCGCCTCCGTTCATGCCGTCCGTCAGGGCCTTGCCATCGACTACCGCCAGGACACCGCCGAAGCCCTGGCCAGCAGCGACGCCCGGTTCGACGTCGTGCTGGCGCTCGAGATCGTCGAGCACGTGGCCGACGTCGACCTGTTCCTCAAGTCCTGCAGCCAACTGGTGAAGCCCGGCGGCCTGATTTTCCTGTCCACCCTCAACCGCACCGCCAAGGCCTGGCTCCTGGCCATCGCCGGGGCCGAATACGTCCTGGGCTGGCTGCCGCGTGGCACGCACGACTGGAAGAAGTTCCTAAAACCCTCCGAGGTCGTGCGGGGCCTCGAGGCTGGCGGGATCACCACCAAGGAGATCGTGGGCGTGGTCTACAGCCCCCTCAGCCGGGTCTGGAGCCTCAACAAGACCGATCTGGACGTGAACTACATGCTGTTCGGTGAGTCGCCAAACGGGACAAAACAAGAATCGAATGTTCACATTTCGGCGGTCGTGCCTCAGCCCTAGACCTTTGAATCTTTGCGATATTCTGGCCTTGCCGCGGCCGGACAGAGTCTCCCGAAGCGGGACATTTTGAAACCCACCCGTCCTGGCGCCGGCCGGCCGCAGAAATCGTCTGGCTCGAAACGGCGGACAGGGTTGGGCGGAGACAGGAATCCATGATTCCTATCCTACCCGTTTTTTCCTAAAGGTCAATTGCCGCGCGGGATCCAGGGCAGGCGGCCGAACTCGATGCCCTCTTCGGCCAGCGCCTCGGCCTCTTCGTCGGTGGTCTGGCCGTAGATGCCGCGCTTGTCGCTTTCGCCGTAGTGAATCTTGCGGGCTTCCTCGGCGAACTTTTCGCCGACCGGCTCGAGGTTCTTCTCAACCTGCTCGCGGAGTTTCAGCAGCGTCTCGCGCATCTCCTTGGGCAAGGCCTGGGCGAGTGCTGCCATCTGCGGATCGGGCGCGGCCGGCTGCGGTGCCGTCGTTTCGGCTGGCGCCTCGATGGGAGCGGGAGTCTTCCCGCCCTTGCCAATACGCGGCGCCATCGGCGCCCTCGTGATCTTGGCGCTACCACACACCGGGCAACCGATCAGGGAACGCTTTTCCTGACGTTCGTAGGTCTTGCCGTCCTTGAACCAGCTGTCGAACTCGTGGCCCTTGGCGCAGCGCAGGCGATACAAAATCATGACAGTTCAAAAATGGTGGCTTGTCGCCCCGGACGCAAGGCCCGATTGTCGCGCGCCCTCCTCCGTATTTCGCCGCAGCCCGCCCCCTCAGCCCGCCTCATGGACCGCCAACCTTCCAACCTCAAAGCCGCCGCCTGGATGGCTGGATGGCTGTCGGCGATGCTGATGATGGCGATCGCCGGCCGCGAGGCCACGCGCGAGCTCGATGTCTTCCAGATCATGGAAATGCGCTCGATCCTGGGCCTCTTCATGCTCTACCCGCTAATCTACCTGGGCGGCGGCTTCACGGCCCTCAAGACGGCGCGGCCCTGGCAGCACGTCTGGCGCAACGTGGCGCACTACGGCGCGCAGTTCGGCTGGTTCCTGGCGCTGACCCTGATTCCGCTCGCCCAGGTCATCTCGATCGAGTTCACCATGCCGATCTGGACGGCGATCCTGGCCGTCGCCTTCCTGGGCGAACGCATGGGCCTGTGGAAGAACCTCGCCGTCGTGCTGGGCGTGGTCGGCGTCATCATCATCGTGCGGCCGGGGACCAACGAGATCGTGCCCGGCCAGTTGATCGCACTCGCCGCCGCCGTCGGCTTCGCCATCTCCCTCACCATGGTGAAGTCACTGACTCGCACCGACAGCGTCGTGACGATCCTGTTCTGGATGCTCGTCATCCAATCGGTGATCGGGCTCGTGCCGGCCCTCGCCGTCTGGCAGTGGCCCTCTGCCTATGTCTGGGGCTGGATCCTCTTGATCGCCTTCCTCGGCACCTACTCGCACTATTGCCTGACCCGAGCGATGCTTCATGCTGATGCCACCATCGTCGTGCCGATGGATTTCCTGCGCGTGCCACTGGCGGCGCTCGCAGGATGGCTGATCTACGGTGAGCGGCTTGATACGTTCACGATCCTGGGCGCCGCCCTGATCCTGTCGGGCAACCTCTTGAATCTGAAAGGCGCAGGAGCGCGCAAGCCATGACGGCGTCGCCGTGGATCGCGGCCTGGGCCAGCCTCGTGCCGGCGGACGCCGCCGTCCTCGACGTCGCCGCCGGCAAGGGCCGCCACACGCGCTTCTTCGCCGCGCGTGGCCATCCGGTGACGGCGATCGACCGCGATGTGAGCGGCCTTCCCATTGCCGACGCCATCGAAATCATCGCGGCCGACCTCGAGGACGGCTCGCCCTGGCCGCTGGCCGGTCGCACGTTCGGCGCGGTGGTCGTGACCAACTACCTGCACCGGCCGCT
>CAMAYC010000077.1 GCA_945862125.1 Reyranella massiliensis 521 | reverse complement strand
GACGTGATCTGCGTGCCGGGCGGCGCCGGCCAGGTGGCTTTGATGAACGACGAGGAGACGCTGGCCTTCCTGCGTCGCCAGGCCGAAGGCGCGCGCTACATCACCTCGGTCTGCACCGGCTCGCTGGTCCTCGCCGCGGCAGGATTGCTGAAAGGCTACCGCTCTGCCTGCCACTGGTCGGTGCGCGACGAACTGGCGGCGTTCGGCGCCACGCCCGTGGCCGAGCGAGTCGTGCGCGACCGCAACCGCCTCTCCGGCGGTGGCGTTACCGCGGGCATCGACTTCGGCCTCACGCTCGCAGCCGAGCTGGCGGGCGAACAGGTCGCCAAGACGATCCAGCTGATGATGGAATACGACCCCAAGCCGCCGTTCGACACCGGCAGCCCGGAGAAGGCCGGCCCCGAACTCGTGGCGCTCTACAAGCAGCGCACCGCCGGCATGATGGACCAGCGCCGCGAGGCCAACCGCAAGGCGGCGGTCAGAGTCGCGACCGGGTCGGCCTGATTGGCGAGTTCCTCCATCTAACGGATTTCCTGCAGGAGACGGGACATGACAAAGCCGATGTATATTGCGGCCGTTCTGACGGCACTGGCCATTCCCCATGGTGCTTCCGGCGAGACCCTATGGGTCACAGGGACTGACAAGGTTGGTGCCTACGACGTCCAGACCGGCAGGGAAGTCGCGTCGTTCGACTTGCCGGGGCGAACAGCAGACCTGCACGTTCTTCCGAATGGTCACGTAGTTCTCAACTACCGGGCCAAGGCTGAGCTGGTGCTGTTCGATACGACGTCGCGCAAGGAGGTCGCTCGGCTTCCGTCCAGCAGGATGGGCGGCGTCAATCCGCACCACGGATACCTTCTCAAGACCTCAGGAAGCCTTCTCTATGTCGTCGGCAACGACGGAGAGAATGCCGCAAGTGACTCGACTCTCAGCCTGTTTCGGGTTGTGTCGAATGCACCTGGCCTGGAGTACGCGGGAGAGATCAGGCTTGGCGCCGGCCACCACAAGATCGCGCATTTTCCCGGCGAGGATTGGATCAGCGTCAGCAATATCAACGACTGCGGCAACGTCATTCAGGTCATCGACATTACCAACCCTGCCGCACCGAAGACGATCCGTTCGATCGGGGCCAAGGATATCGGCTACGATGGTACTGGTCCCGACAAGACCTGCGACGCTTCCGGCAAGGCCGGCCGGCGATTGACCCCGCACGGCGCCGGCGCGACGGGTCAGTTCCATGTCCACAATTTAAATGCGACCGGCCAGATGGTCGTCGTTCGACGAGACGGCCGGGTGCTCGTCCTGCAGTCAGCAGGAACCGGCGGCGCAAGCGCCGTCGCCACGAAAGACGGCAAGCTCTACATGACCCAGTTCAGCCCTCGCAATGGCAGCGGCACTTCCCCCGGCAAGGCTTGCCAAATCGGGCAATTGTTGGCGATCTCCAGCGCCGGTACCGAGTTTGAGCAGATCCCCGTTCTCAAGGACAAAGATTGCACCGAAAAGCCCAGCGGCGCACGGCTTGGCTATGTGAGCATGATGCCGGACGGCGAGACCCTTCTGTTGCCGCTGGCGACTCTCGGCAGCGACGCCGATCCGGTCGCCCTGCTGGCCCGCGTCAAGGTTGGGGCAAGCGGGCTGGCGCAGCTTTCATCATTGGAGATCGGCAAGAATCTCGGCCATCGCGATCATGCCTGGACCACCGACGGCAAGCTGTTTGCCTTCCCGAACAACAAGGACGACAGCGTCAGCATTGTCGGCACCGCCGAAGGGAAGGTCGTCAAGACCATCTCCGTCGTTCCTGCCCCCTTGCGTGTGGCATTGTCCAAGCCCTGATCCACCCGCAGCGCCCAGCTGCGGAACAACTCGGCATCGACCGTCCGGTCAGGCGCGCTTCGACTTCTTCTTTCCGAACGCGCCCACCTTGATACGCTCCTTCAGCTGCAGCACCTTCCGAACCTTCGAACCCAGGTTGAGCAACTGGATCAAGGCGTCGTTGTCGAGCTGCTCGACGTCATCGAACCAGCCCGTCAGAAGCTCGATGAGGTCGTGCATCTCGGTCATCCGCGCCTGGGCGTGACGCTCGGCGTTGTTGGCCGGCGTATCCATCAGCACGGCCCTCAGCATCGTCAGAGTCGGGTCGACTTCCCGCCGCTTCCGTTCCTCGGCAAGCGTACGAACGATCGTCCAGATGTCGTCGGGTGTCGAAAAATATTCCCGGCGATCTCCGGGCGCGTGCTGGAGTTGAACCAGACGCCAGCTCTCCAATTCCTTCAGCCCCATGCTGACGTTGGACCGGGAAAAGCCGAGGCTTTCCGCGATCTGATCGGCGTTCAGCGGCTGGGGGGACAGGAACAGCAGGGCATAGATCTGGCCGACCGTGCGGTTGATGCCCCATCGGCTGCCCATCTCGCCGAAATGGAGCACGAACGTCTGCGTAATCGGCGGCAAGGTCATGGTTTTCTCAATTTTCAGTAATTATTGAATCTTCCGAAAGATCAGGATAGACGAATGATGTTCGTCGTTGGGCTGTACCGGGTCAAGGCGCTTGCGCGTCGGGATCGGCGGCGAGGCCGGCCCTGCGAAGCAGCTCCCGAGGTGGATAATGACCAGCAGAAACAACGCTCGCGTCAACCAGACCGGACCGCACAATGCCGATCCCTGGACGATCGTGAACATCGCGCTCGCCGGCGTGCTTATCCTGCTGGCCAAGGATCCTGTAGTGGTCTTCCTCATCGGCGGCAGCGCTCTTTGTGTTGCGGCGGCAACCGGCGCCGGAGCGGCCTTGCGGCGCCTGGGAGCGACCTCGAAAGCCGACATGTTCACGCTTGTGCTCGCGTGGTTCCCCGGCTTCACGGCCCTCGTACTAGCGGTCCTCGGTCTGGTCGTGGTGGTGCGCAATCCCGAGAACGACCTGTTCCGACTGGGCGGGCTCGCCCTGTTCCTGATGCAGATCGCGTTCATTGCCCTGCTCGATACCCGCCGCCAGGCCGCGACAGCGCCGGCGGACCGTTCTGCCTGAAGGGCGGGCCATGGATTTCCCCATCTTCCATGCCGATTTGATAGGCAATCGCGCCATCATTGCAGTGATCGCGACGCTGCATGTCCTGATCAATCACGGGCTTGCGGTCGGCATGATGCCCCTGATCGCCGCGATAGAGTGGCATGGTCACCGGACCAGCGACCGTCGCTGGGACCAGCTTGGCTACAAGCTGCTGTTCTGTGCCTTTCTCGTGACCACGACGGTCGGCGCGCTGACGGGGGTGGGCATCTGGCTCTCCGCCTCGCTGATTAATCCCTATGCGATCGGCAGCCTCATCCGGGTCTTCTTCTGGGCATGGTTCACCGAGTGGCTGGTCTTCATCACCGAGGTCTGCCTGATTCTCGCCTACTTCCTGACCTGGAAGAAATGGACCGCCGGCGCTGCCAAGACCCGGCATATCCGCCTGGGAGCCGCACTCGGACTCTTCTCGTGGATCACGATGGCCATCATCGTGTCGATCCTCGGATTCATGATGGATCCTGGAAACTGGCTGTCGGAACACACTTTGTTCGCCGGCTTCACCAATCCCATCTATCTGCCTCAACTCGCCTTTCGCACCCCGCTCGCTCTCACCATGGCGGGAGTCGTGGCCTCTTTCCTGGCGATATTCTTCATCGCCCGTGCGGACCCATTCCGCGCCCAGGCCCTGCGGGCGCTCAATCTCTGGACACTGTTCTGGGCGCCGTTCACGCTGGCTGGCGGCTGGTGGTACATGTCCGTCGTCCCCGAGACGATGCGCGAGCGCGTCGGCACCGCGCTGCTCACGCTGCAATTCGAAAGCTGGCAAAGCGACTTCTACGCGATCGTCATCGGCACGGTCGCGTTCATCTATCTTATCGCCCAGATCTCCGTCCTGCGGCCTACCTGGGTGCCGCGCGCCGCCTATCTCGTGGCCTTGCTCGCCATCACCTGGTTGACCGGGCACTTCGAGCGGGTCCGCGAATTCGTGCGCAAGCCGTACGTCATCGGCCAGTACATGTACGCCAACGGTATTCGCGCCGACGACTATCCCCTGCTCAAGCGCGACGGCGTGATCGCGCACAGCACTTACACCTATCCCCTCAGCGACGCGGAGAAGGCCGGCCTCGCCGCCTCCGGCCACGAGCAGGTCCAGCGCGGCAAGGACGTGTTCATGATCACCTGCAGCCGGTGCCATACCGGCAGCGGCGTCAACAGCGTGATCACCCAGTTCGAGCGGCTGTTCGGGTCGGGCGCGTGGGACCGCAAGCTCCTGGCCGACTACACGACCACGATGCACGACCTGCGGACCTATATGCCGCCCTTTCCCGGAACCCAGGACGAGTTGCTGGCCCTGTCGGACTATCTGATCCAGCTGCGCACGACCGGCGCCGCCGTTCCCGGCGCGCAGCAGGCGGGGGTTGGTGCAAATCCACCGGCAGCGACAGTCGCCGCGCGCCCGCGGCCCCAATCCGCACCTATGACGGAGCGACGCCCGTGAGCCCCATTCCAAAGGACATCCCGCTGCCACTGCCGGCGCCGGAACCCTTCCTCGTCGTCCTGCTCGTCGCCTTCTTTTTGCTACACATCTTCTTCGTCAATCTGATGGTCGGCGGTTCACTGCTGACCGTTTTCTACCAGATCAAGGGCCTGAAGGACGTTCGCTACGATCGGCTGGCCCATGAAATCGCCAACACGATCACGGTCAACAAGAGCCTAGCCGTCGTCCTCGGCGTTGGCCCCCTGCTGGCGATCAACACGCTTTACACGGTCTACTTCTATACGGCGAACGCACTCACCGGGAGCGCGTGGCTGGCGATAATCCCCCTGGTAACCATGGCGTTCGTCCTGACATACGTGCACAAATTCTGCTGGGAGAAGATGGCGACTCATCGCCGGATGCACATCGCCATCGCCGTGTGTGCGGCCGGCCTGTTCCTTTTCATCCCGCTGATCTTCCTCGCCAACATCAATCTGATGCTGTTTCCAGAGCGCTGGACGGAAGTGCAGGGTTTCTTCTCGGCCCTCCTTCTGCCCAACGTCCTGCCGCGCTATCTCCATTTCCTGCTGGCTTGCCTTGCGCTGACCGGATTGTTCATCGTCTGGCTCATGCGCCGCGCAACGCCGGAGCGGCTGACAACCCTCGGCATGGAGCGCTCCGAGGTGATCCGCCTGGGCTATCGCTGGGCGTTCGTTCCCACACTTCTGCAGTTCCTGGTCGGACCGCTGGTCATGCTGACACTGCCTCCGGATGGGCTGACCGGCCGTGTCATCGCAACCATCCTGACGGGAGCGATGATCGCCTTGCCAGCCTTGATACTGATGTACGGCGAGACACGATCCGCGCCGGCAACGATCGGCCGCCGCTTCTGGCCCGTCGTGCTCCTGATTTCCTGCACCGTGCTGTTCATGGCCAGCGGCCGGCATATCTACCGCGAGGCGTCGCTCGCGGACCATCGTGAGAAGGTCAAGGCCAAGACGGCGCAATACATGCGGGCCATCGAACAGACGGCAAAGCAGGCTGCTCCTTAGGCGACCCGACCGCAGTAGATTGTCGCGATGGTGCGGCGCGGCAATTCCTTGCGTGTGTTGTGGGTTTGGCATCACCGCTTCGAAGTCGTGCGACACTATGGGTGAATCGACGACTTGAGCCCGCCTCGGTGCACTGCCTAATATTCGCCATGATTCGCAAACGCTCCGAGTCGGGCTGGCGCTCGGCATCTCTCGCCGCGGCGCTGTTTGCGATCACCCTCAATTTCCTCCAGCCGCTCGCTCACGCCGCGTTGATGCGCGACGGCGGGCCCGAAGCCGCCGCCAAGATGTGGGGCGTCTTCTGCCTGCCCAACGCCGACCAGGCCGACACCGAGGGTCAGGCTCCGGCCGCCGGCAAGAACCACGAGTGCTGCCTCGGCCTCGCGCACGCGCCGGTGCTGGCCAAACTCTCCACCGCCTTCACCCGCGTCGATCATGTCGCCACCGCCATCCGCTTTGTCGCGGCGACCGACGCCCCCCTGCCCGTCGGCATCCGCGACGGACCCAGCCAGCCCCGCGCCCCACCCGCCTTCGTCTGATCGTCGAACAAGCAACGCGCGCGTCTCTTTCGCGCGTGCGTTCCGTCACGTCAGTCGAAGGATTTTTCCATGTTGTCGATTCTCAGGGCGACCACCGTCGCCTTTGCGGGCCTTGCGCTCATGCCGGCGCTTGCGCGCGCCCACTCCACAGCCGATCCCGGCGAGGGCACAGCAGGCGACTACTTGCGCACCGCCTTCCGCGTCACCCATGGCTGCAAGGGCTCGGCCACCACGGCCGTGACCATCCGCATCCCCGAAGGCGTACTGCAGGCCAAGCCGATGCCCAAGGCCGGCTGGACGATCGAAACCAAGACCCGGCCGCTCGACACGCCGGTCGACAGCGGCCACGGCTTCAAGATCCGCGAGGCCGTCACCGAGGTGACGTGGAGCGGCGGCCGGCTCGAGAATGCCCACTTCGACGAATTCGTGCTCTCCATGCGTCTGCCCAACAAGCCGGGCGCGACGCTCTACTTCCCGATGGTCCAGACCTGCGAGAAGGGCTCGAACAACTGGACCGGCATTCCCGCCGCCGGCCAGAAGTGGGGCGATCTCCCCGAACCCGCGCCGTACATCGCGGTGAAGAAGGCGGTCGGTCATGCGCACTAGAACCGCAAGCATCGCCGCCCTCGCGCTCGTCTCGGCCTTCGCCCATGAAGCGCTGGCTCAGGAAGCTACGACCCAGGAGCAGGCACAGATCCAGGTGCCGCCCATCACCGTGACCGCGCCCACGGCGTCGCTCACGGTGCCGTCGGCAAAGGACGCCGAGCAGCAGATCAACAAGACGCCGGGTGGCGTCGAGATCGTGCCGGCCGAGCGGTATCTCGACGGCCGCGCCACGACGATCAAGGACATGCTCGACTACACGCCGGGCGTCTGGGTGCAGAGCAAGTACGGCCAGGAGGATTCGAAGCTGGTCATCCGCGGCTCGGGCCTGTCGCGCAACTTCCATCTGCGCGGCATCCGCCTTCTCCAGGACGGCTCGCCCATCAATCTCGCCGACGGCAGCGGCGACTTCCAGGAACTCGATCCGCTCGCCGAGCAGTACATCGAGGTCTACAAGGGAGCCAATGCGCTGCGCTATGGAGCCATGACGCTGGGCGGCGCCATCAACTTCGTCTCGCCCACCGGCCGCAGCAACCCCGGCTTCGCCACCCGCGTCTACGGCGGCAGCTACAATACTCTGGGCGAGCAGGGGGCGGCGGGCTTCTCCGAAGGGCCGTGGGATGCGTGGATGTCCCTCACCAACCTCAGCTCCAACGGCTTCCGCCAGCAATCCAACCAGAACCTGACGCGCTTCAACGGCAACGTCGGCGCCCAGGTCGGATCGAACGCAGAAACGCGCTTCTTTCTCTCGGGCAACCAGATCCGTCAGCAGATTCCTGGTTCGCTGACCCAGCAGCAGTTCTGGACCGGTCCGCAACAGGGCCCGCTCGCCAACATCCTGCAGAACACGCGGCGCGACATCGACTCGTTCCGCTTCGCCAACTCCACCGTGATCGACTTCGACAGCGACAGCCTGACGTTGCAAGGCTTTGTGAAGTCCAAGTATCTCTTCCATCCGCTCACCTTCGCGGTGATCGACAACAATGCCCTCGATTGGGGTGTCACCGGCCAGTACAAGGGCAGCCGTCAGATCGCGGGCTACCGCAACGACTTCATCGGCGGAATCAACGTCTTCGCCGGCACCAACCGCAACAAGCAGTTCGTCAACAATTTCGGCGTGCCCGGGGCGCTCACGAACGACGTCACCGAGCAGTCGAGCAGCGTCGAACTCTACGGCGAGAACTGGTTCTATGTCGTGCCGACGCTCTCGTTCGTGACCGGCGTGCAGTTCAGCTGGGCCAATCGGGCGCTCACCGACAACTATCTGGTGAACGGCAACGATTCCGGCATGCGCACCTACTTCGAGGCCAACCCCAAGATCGGTGCCTTGTGGGAGCCGCGCAAGGACCTGCAGTTCTTCGCCAACGTCTCGCGGGCGTCGGAGCCGCCGACGTGGTCGGAACTCAACCCCAGCGTGGCTCCTGGCTTCGCCAACCTGGCACCGCAGACCTCGTGGACGGCTGAAATCGGCACCCGCGGCAAGATCGGCACGAACCTCGGCTGGGATCTCTCGATCTACCGCTCCTGGGTAAGGGACGAGCTGCAGCTCCTGGTCGTGCCAGGCTTCGGCGGATCGGGGATCGCCGTCAACATTCCGGCCACCATCCACCAGGGCGTCGAACTGGGGTTGAACGGCACGGCGTGGGAGAGCCAGGGCGGAGACCGGGTGACCGGCCGCCTCGCGCTCACCTATGGCGACTACCGCTTCGACAACAACCCGATCTACGGCAACAACCAGTTGCCCGGGGCGCCGCCCTTCTACTTCCAGGCCGAGGCCCGCTACACCACGACGAGCGGCTTCTATATCGGACCCAACATCGAATGGGTGCCACAGGGCTACTATGTCGACAACGTGAACAACCCGGCCTTCATGACCACGCCGTATGCGCTGCTCGGCGCCAAGGCGGGTTATACCGGGTTCAAGGGCGTCGAGATCTTTCTCGATGCGCGCAACCTCACCAACACGATGTACATGTCCAACGTGAACGTCATCGGAAACGCCAATGCCGCGAGCCAGCTCTACAATCCCGGCAACGGCGCTTCGATCTTTGCCGGCATCCAGGCACGGTTTTGATTCGCGCCTGTACACCCACGTGCATCCCGCCGCTCGCGCTCATCGCGGCGGCGGGGTTGCATGATGACCGGGCCCCGACCGACTGCACCCGGGAATCGCTAGACCAAGCCGCGCTCGGCATGGTTCAACGGACGCGCCTGCCTGCCACCATTCATGCCGGGGCCGGGCACCGAGAGTGCCGTCTTCACCAACCCCATCGCCGTCGCGATGAGCTAAGGAGAACGCCATGATCACCCACCGTCTCATTTTCGCCGCCACTCTCGCTTTCCTCTCCGTTCCGGCAGCCGCTCATGACTACAAGGTTGGCGCCCTGGAAATAACGAACCCCTGGACGCGCGCCACGCCGGCCACGGCACAGTCGGGGGGCGGCTTCCTGACCGTCACCAACAAGGGCACGGCGCCCGACCGGCTGATTGCCGCGCGCAGCACGGCCTCGGCCAAGGTCGAGGTCCACGAAGTGCGCATGGAGAATAACGTGATGAAGATGCGCGAGCTCGAGAAGGGACTGGAAATTCCCGCTGGCACCACGGTGATGCTGAAGCCCGGCGGCTACCACATCATGTTCATGGGCCTCAAGGCACCTATCGCAAAGGACTCGCAGATTCCTGTCACGCTGGTATTCGAGAAAGCCGGCAGCATCGATATCGAGCTCAAGGCTGAGGCAATCGGCGCCGCCACAAAGATGCACTGAGTTCTGGCGGGCCGGCCGGCGGCGTGACCGACCCTCACGTCCATCCGGTTTGACCGAAGATGGTTCGCTTCACTGTGATGTAGGCATTCAGACGCTCATGCACGTGCCGGGGCACTATACCAACGGCTTCATCGAAGGGGCTCCTGAGCCGCTGTCGACCGCGGTCCGTCGCGGCCTGCTGGCGCTGATCATCTTCTTTCACATCGGAGGCGGCTGGGCGCTGACGCAGTTCGAGCCGGCAAAGCTGATCGTGGGTGATATTGCGGCGATGGAGGTCCGCATGGTGCCGGCCGACAAGCCCGCCCAGCCAGAGGCCCAGCAAGAGGACCAACCGCCCGAGCCGCCTGAACCGCCGCGGCCGGATCCGCCGCTCGCCGAGGAACCGCCGCCGCCCGAGATGCCACTGACGGACCTTGCCACGGTGCTCGATCCGCCGCCGCCCGATCTGCCGCCGCCGGCGTTCCCGATCGAGGCCAAGCCGCCTCCGCCGCCGCCCGAGCCGGCGAAGCCGAAGCCGCCACCACCCAAGCCTGCTCAAAGGCAGCCCGCCGCTCCAGTCGATGTGGCGCCGCAACAGGCCGCTCCGGCCGTCGCCGCCGCGCCCCGCACGGTGCAGGCATCCCAGCTCGGCTTCCTCGTACCACCCAATCCGGCCTATCCGGCACCGTCGCGCCGGGCGGGTCAGCAGGGTGCCGTGATGGTGCGCGTGCTGGTCGACATCGCCGGCCGGCCATCACAGGTGTCGCTGCATACCTCATCGGGCCACGCCCCGCTCGACGAGTCGGCCTTGAGCGCCGTGCGCGCCTCACAGTTCAAGCCTTATACCGAAGGCGGCATCGCCCAGGCGGTATGGGTTCTCGTTCCGATCAGATTCGTGCTGCAGTAGGAGAGTTTCCAATGGGTGACGCATCATCCCTGGGCTTCGGCCATTTCCTTGCCCAGACTGACATCGTGGCCAAGGTGCTCCTGGCCGTGCTGGTGATCATGTCGGCGATCTCCTGGTATCTGATCGTCTACAAAGGAATCGGCCAGATCGTGCGCAAGAGGCGCAGCCAGAAGTTCCTCTCCTTTTTCTGGAGCGCCACCTCACTGGAAGCCGTGCAGAACGAACTCGCGGTGCATGGCGTGCACGAGCCGTTCGGCCATCTCACCGCCCATTCGCTGAACGCCCAGGCCCACCACGCCAAGTTCGGTGCGGCCAAGCTCGAGGAGGCGGGCAGCGAGCAGGAGTTCCTGACCCGGACCATCAAGAAGGTGCTCGACGAGGAGACGACATCGCTTGAGAACGGACTCACCATGCTGGCCACCATCGGCGCCACCGCGCCCTTCGTCGGCCTGTTCGGCACGGTGTGGGGCGTCTACCACGCGCTGGTCGCCATCGGCATGTCGGGCTCGGGCATGCTCGACAAGGTGGCGGGGCCGGTGGGCGAGGCGCTGATCATGACCGGCATCGGCCTCGCCGTCGCACTGCCGGCGGTCATGGGTTACAACTGGCTCACCCGCTCCAACCGCGTGCTCACGGCCAAGCTCGATGCCTTCGCCTTCGAGCTGCTGACCTTCCTGTCGATGGGGCGCGCGCTGCAGAATTCGTCGCGCCCCAACAAGCCCGGCGGCGCGCCGTCGCTGGCCGCCGTCAACTAATCGGGAGAACGAACATGGCCTTCGGAAGCTTCGACCGCAAAACCTCGTCGCAGCCCATGTCCGAGATCAACATGGTGCCGCTGATCGACGTCGTGCTGGTGCTGCTGGTGATCTTCATCGTGACGGCGCCGCTCCTGACCAATGTGGTCAAGCTCGATCTGCCCAAGGCCTCGTCCACGGTCGATATCCAGAAGCCGGAGAAAGTCGAGTTCGCCATCGACGCCACCGGCCTGCTGTACTGGAAGGGCGAGCGAATCACCCGCGAGGACGCCGCGGCGCGCTTTGCCGAGGAGGGCAAGAAGCGGCCCCAGCCGGAGGTCTACCTCCGCGCCGACCACAACGTGCCCTACCGCTATGTCGCCCAGACCCTGGCCGATGCCTCGAAGGCGGGCCTCGCCAAGGTCGCGTTCGTCAGCGAACCGGAAAGGTAGACTCCCGCCGGCGCAATCGGCTGGCGGGAGCCTCGCGTCTCTAGAACCCCTTCAGCAGCTCGATGGCAATGAGGGCCAGGCCGATTACCGACACGAACCACGCCACCGTGCGCAGCCAGGCGATGCCGGCCACATAGATGACGGCGTAGGCGACGCGGCCCCAGAAGAAGATCATGGCGCCCATCGCAGTCATGGCGTTGGCCTTGCCGGCCGTCACCGCGATCAGCACCAGCGCCGCGAACAGCACCAGGTTCTCGATCATGTTGAGATGGGCGCGCTTGGCGCGTCCAGCCCAGCCCGTGATCTCGGGCAGGCCTTCGCGGTTGCCGGCGAGCGTCGGCAATCCGACCGCCTGGTTGGCGCCCGTGGCCGCCACCAGCATCTGGACGAAGCAGAGGATCGTGGAGAGGAGGAGGTACTTCAGGTCCGGGGACATTGTGGTTTCTCCCTAGATTGTTATTTGGTCCCGAAGAGACGGTCGCCCGCATCGCCGAGCCCGGGAACAATATACCCGTGATCGTTGAGTTTTGCATCGATCGCTGCCGCGAACACCGGCACGTCGGGATGGACCTCGGCGAAGGCCCGGGCCCCGGTTTCCGAGCCCAGGATGCAGATGAACTTGATTCGCTTGGCCCCAGACTCCTTCAAACGATCCACAGCGGCGATCGCCGAATGGGCCGTGGCCAGCATAGGATCGCACACCAGCACGTCGCGGTCGGAGATGTCCTGCGGGATCTTGAAATAGTACTCGACCGCCTGCAGCGTGCGCGGATCGCGGTAGAGCCCGACATGGCCTTGGCGTGCGAGCGGCATCAGGTCGAGCAATCCCTCGGCGAGGCCGAGGCCGGCGCGCAGGATCGGTACGATCACCAGCTTCTTTCCGTCGAGCAGCGGCGCGTCCATCGACGCGATCGGGGTCTCGATGCGCTTGTCGACCAGCGGCAGGTCCTTGGTGGCGTCGTAGCCCAGGAGCAAACCGATCTCGCGCAGCAGGCGGCGGAAGTTGGCGCTCGACGTCTCCTTGTCGCGCATCTTGGAGAGCTTGTGCTGCACCAGCGGGTGCGACACGACATGGATAGAGTGCGGCAACGACATCATTCTTCTCCCCAAAATCAGAAAACCGTGCCGTCGCTCTCCACGGCGATCGGCGGGCCGCCGTCCTTGCGGCGCTCCGCGGCGAGCGCACGGCCGGCGAACCAGGTGCCGGCCTCCAGCACCTTGACCAGCGGCAGGCTCGCGGCATCCATCTTGAGATGGACGCGGACATGCTCGGCCACCTGGTCGAGCAGCGCCACGGTGAGCGCCCGCCATTCGACGATCGCCTCGTCGCCCGGCGCAAAGACTTTTTCCAGCAGCAGCTTCTGCTTGGGCTTCAAGGCACCAGCATCGACCAGCAGCCCGCCGTTGCGATACTCCGGCAGGCCGGTCAGCGCATCCAGCTCGACCACGTTCAATCCCGCGCCCTGAAGCGGCTCGACGATCGAATAGCTCATCCATTGCGAGAGCTTGTGGAACGGCACCAATCCAACGGTCGGATGCCGCCACACATCACCCAGAGGCACGCCGTCGAGCTCGAGCCGCGACGGCCAGATGGCGGCGAGCTTGTCGAGCAGCACCGCCAGGATCTTCTCCGCCTTCACTTCCGGCCCCGCGGCCAGCAGGTCGAACAGTGCACCAGGCCGCTCCAGCCCGACACTGCCCAGCTTGCGCAGCAGCCCGGCGCGGCCTTCCAGCCCCAGCAGCGAATTATGGCCACGCACCTGGAAGCCCATGGCGATATCGTTCGGTGTCAGCCGGGCCAGCCGCTCGGCATCGACGCGCAGCGGATCGTTCTTCGAATCGCGGCTGAAGGCACCGTTGGCGAACATGTTGAAGCTCGCGACCGCAAGCCCTTCGGAGCGCATGAAGGATTGTCCGCTCGCAGGTTCCTTGTACGACCACAGGCCGCCGGCGCCGGCATCGAGCAGCACCGAGACGACGGCGAGATCGATGCGCCGCCGGGCGATTTCCGCCGCCGACAGGTCCTTCATCCGCTCGGCCAGCATCGCCCAGCGATCGCGGCCGCCGGCCTCAAAATGCCGCCAGCGCGAATGGAAGGGGATCTTCGCGGGATCGCGGAAGCGCTGGCGCGTCACCTTGAGCGTCGCCTGCACCGCGGCCTCGAGGCCCGCGGCGTCGAGCGCAAACCACGGCGACTGCCCGTTCTCCACATGCCGCAGAACGAGCGCCGCGCGTTCACGAATCGCGGCGGGGGTGCGCAGATAGGCCACGGAGTCTGTCATCGGCAACGCCTACTCATCGAGCTTGCGCCCCTTCGCGCGGGCAAGTTCGTTGGAGCCGGGTTTGGTGGCGCTGAAATAGCCCGCCGCCTTCTTGGCATCCATCTCGACCTGGGCATCTGCGGGGATCAGCTCGTCGGGGATCGCCACCTGCTCGATGATCTCGATGCCCTGCTCGCGCAGCGCATCGGACTTGAGGTTGCTCATCGACACGAAGCGGTCGATGCGCGCGATGCCCAGCCAATGAAAGAGATCGGGCATCAGCTCCTGGAAGCGCATGTCCTGCACGCCCGCCACGCATTCGGTGCGGTTGAAGTACTGTGCCGCCGAATCGCCGCCGACCTGGCGCTTGCGCGCGTTGTAGACCAGGAACTTGGTGACTTCGCCCAGCGCGCGGCCTTCCTTGCGATTGTAGATGACGACGCCCAGTCCGCCCTGCTGTGCCATCTCCACACAGACTTCGATGCCGTGCGCGAGATAAGGCCGGCAGGTGCAGATGTCGGAGCTGAACACATCGGAGCCATTGCATTCGTCATGGAGACGGCAGGCGATCCTCGTTTCGGGTTTGCCGATCTTCGCCATGTCGCCGAAGAAGTAGATGGTGGCGCCACCGATCGGCGGCAGGAACAGTTCGAGGTCGGGCCGCGTCACCAGCTCGGTGTACATGCCGCCGGTCTGCTCGAAGAGCGTGCGGCGCAGGTCGGCCTCCGGCACGCCGAAGCGCTCGGCGATGCCGGGCAGCCACCAAACCGGCTCGACCGCGGCCTTGGTGACGCGCACCTCGCCGTTGGCCTTCAGGATGTCGCCGTCGGGCTTCAGGCGCCCGGCGTCGATGGCGTCCTTGATCTCCGGCATGGTGATGTGCGCCTTGGTGACGGCGATGGTGGGACGGATGTCCCAGCCCGCCCTCAACTTGTCGGCGAAGACCGACGCCACCAGATGACCCCAGGGATCGAGCGACACGATTTTCCTGGGATCGAACCAGGCCTCGAAAGGGCCGATCAATTCGGCCGGCGAGGTATCGGTAAAGTCCGGCCGGTGGTCGGCTTTCAACTCGTGTGCGGCGATGGCCAGAGCGCGATAGATACCGTAGCTGCCGGAATGGACGCCGATGGCGTTGCGCTTGGTCGGATCGGCCACGGTACCCACCACCGGGCCCCGAACGGCCGGATCGCGCGCGCCCCAAACCACGGGCGGTGCTTGCACGCCGCCCTGAGAGGGATGGGTATTCAGTCTGATGTGCGCCATTGGCTTTCCGGATCACGAAGAGCGGGAAAGCGGCGCAGTGTAGGGCCATGGAATGACGAAGGGAAGACGGCAAGCCCAGAGGGAAAACCGGGCCTTTCGGTCCCCGCAGGCCGCACACCTGGTTTGCGTTCGGACACCGAGCGAAGCCATGACGGTCCGTCAAAGAGTCACAACTGTTTACATGTGTCGAGCATCGGCCACGAGCTACCGTATAGCAGGCGAGGCATAGAAAAGTTCACCGGGGCAAGGCCGCCGTCGGCAACAAGCCAGCCTGACAAAGTAACGCGGAGGCGCTCACTGGCCTCGCCGGCGATGCGCCTCCATACTTGCTGCATGATGAGTCCCGCGGTCGCGTTCCCTGCCGACATTGCGATCGTCGGCGGCGGCGCCAGCGGCGTGCTGCTGGCCGCCCAACTCATCCGCAAGAGCCAGCTCCGCGTTGTCCTGATCGAGCGCAGCGCTCACCCGGCGTTGGGCGTCGCCTATTCGACGCGATGTCGGGGCCATCTCCTGAATGTCCGTGCCAGCGACATGAGTGCGCTGGCCGACGAGCCCGATCATTTCGTCGATTGGCTGGCCCGCGACGGCGGCGGCCTCGGCCGCACCGATTTCGTCCCGCGTGCAGACTACGGCCGCTACCTGGAGGACCTTCTGGCCGACTCAGTACAACGGTCGGAAGGCCGCCTCCGGATCGTCACGGGCGACGTCACGGCGCTCAGCGAGCAGGCCGACGGTGTCGAGATCGGGATTGAAGGACAGCAAGTTCTCAAGGCGCGAGCAGCCGTGCTGGCAACGGGCCATCGCCCCCCGTCCGTCAGCTCCGGTGCCTATCGCGGCAATCCATGGCGCGAGGACAATATCGAGGACCTGCCGCACGATGCCTCGGTGCTGCTGATCGGCACCAGTCTGACGATGATCGACGTCATGGTCTCGCTGATGGAGCGCGGCCACACCGGCCCGATCACGGCTCTCTCCCGCCGCGGCCTGGTTCCGCACAGCCATCCACCGGCGCCGATCCCCTCGCCGGAGGTCGACACGCGTGACCTCTTCACCGGCAGCCTGTCGCAGCGAACCTTCAGGTTCCGGCGGAAGGTGCGGAACGGGCTGGGCTGGGCCGGGCTCATGCAGCTGCTGCGGCCCCACAACAACGAACTCTGGCATGGGCTCGACCACGCCGAGCGGCGGCGCTTCCTGCGCCATCTGCGGCCGTGGTGGGACATCCATCGCCATCGCGTCGCTCCGCAGATCGGAGAGATCATCGCGGCGGCCCGGGCGCGCGGCCAGCTCTCGATCCTCGCCGGGAAAATCAGGATCGGTCACGCCACCGACCAAAAGGTCGAGGTCACGATCACCCGGCGCGGCTCACCAGCTGTCGAAAAGCACAGCTTCGATCGCGTCATCGATTGCCGCGGCCCGCGCAACGAGGTCGATGAGCGCCTGGCGCTGCATGCGCAGATGGTGGCGCACGGCCTGCTGCGCTCCGATCCGCTCGGCCAGGGTCTCGATGTCAGCGAACAGGAAGCGTTGATCGGCAACAACGGCAAGGCCTCGCGCCACCTCTTCGTGCTCGGGCCGCCGACCCGCGGGCGCTACACGGAGATCGTGGCGATTCCCGATATCCGCCTGCAAGCCGCGGAAGTGGCCGAACGCCTGACCGCGCAACTGCGGCAGCCATCTGGTCTTGGCGGCGGACCCGCCGCATAATCGCCGACATGGGACGCGCCACCGCCAAGCTGTCATCCAAGCTGATTGCCAAGCCGGCCGCCAAGACGTCGCTGCACCTGCGGATCGATTTCGGCGCAGGCCGCTCGATCGGTCCCGGCAAGATCAGGCTGCTCGAGCTGATCAACGAAACGGGCTCCATCTCGGCCGCCGGCCGCGCCCTCGAAATGTCCTACCGCCAGGCGTGGCTGCTGGTCGACGAGTTGAACCGCATGTTCGACGACCCTGTCGTCACCGCCCAGACCGGCGGCGGTGGCGGCGGCGGTGCGGCAGTCACCGAAGTGGGCAACGACATCGTCCGGCTCTACCGCGACATGGAACGCCGCGCCTATGGTGCCTCGACGGCCGAGATCCGCGCACTGTCGCGGCGGCTCGGGCCTGTTCTGCCCAAATAACGCCGCCTACTTCAGGACGGTGAATCCCTGCTTCTCGAAGAACGGCCGCACTGCGGGCGACTTCAGATAAGCGACGAACGCTTCTGCATCGGGGTTGGTCGAGGTCGCCAGCAGCGCCACCGGATAGATGATCGGCGGATGGCTGGTGGTGGGAAACGCGCCCACGATGCGGACGTTGGGATCGGCCACCGCATCGGTGCGGTAGACGATGCCGAGCGGCGCCTCGCCGCGCGATACCAGGGTGAGCGCCATGCGGACGTTCTCGGCCTGGGCGACGCGATCAGCGACCGAGGCCCAGACGCCCAGCGATTCGAGCGAAGCCTTGCCGTACTTGCCGGCCGGAACGGCGTCGATGTTGGCCATCGCCAGGCGTCCATCGCCCAACGCAGCGCGCAGCGGGAAGTCCTTGGCAATCGTGAGGTCGATTTTCGACTCCTTGCCCGCGATCAGCACGATCTCGTTGCCGAGGAAATCGAACCGGCTCGCCGGCTTGATCAGCTTGCGCTCGGCCACGTAGTCGACCCAGGGGATGTCGGCGGAGATGAACAGGTCGGCCGGAATGCCGGCCTCGATCTGCTTGGCCAGCGCCGGGCTCGCCGCATAGGAGATCTTGGTGGCCTTGCCGGTCTCCTTGCTCCAGGCAGTCGAAGCCTCATCTAGCGCGTTCTTGAGGCTGGCCGCGGCCAGGATCACGACGTCCCTCGACTGGGCACTTCTCAATTGAGCAATGGCCGGTGCCAGCGGCGCCAGGAGGGAGAAGACCGTCAGGATGACGAAAGCGCGATATCGATTCTTCATCGCTATATTCATATGGATACATCGCTCGCCGGGCAACTGCCGGGTTTCCACAAGCTATGGCCTGCTGCGGGATCGGCGGGCATAGTGCCGGCCGATCGACGGGACCGGAGCCGCCTCATGAAAATCATCATCGCCGCAATATTTGTCTTCGCAGCGCTGTCGGCCAGTGCGTCGGCCCAAACGCCTCCGCCATACGCCGGGATGCAGTCCCGCCCGGTCAAGGCGCTCTCCGACCAGCAGATTGCCGATCTGCGGGCCGGCCGTGGCATGGGCCTCGCTTTGGCGGCGGAACTGAACGGGTATCCCGGGCCCATGCATCTTCTCGAACTGGCCGACCAGTTGGCGCTGACAGTCGATCAGCGCGCCGCCGTAAAGACGATGTTCGAGACCATGAAGGCCGAGGCGATCCAGCTGGGCGAAAATCTGATCGCCCAGGAGGCCGCTCTCGATCGGCTGTTCGCCGGCCGCACCGTCACGCCGCAGACCCTTCAGGCCGCAACAGCCGCCATCGGCGAGACGCAAGCCCGGCTCCGTGACACTCACTTGAAGTATCACCTCTCGACGGCGGCGGTCCTCCAGCCTCAGCAGTTGCACCGCTATGCCGAGCTTCGAGGCTACACGGGGACGGGACCTGCTCCCGGCCACATGCACAAGCATGGTTCGAACTGACGCGTTGTCTTCCCTGGTCAGTTGGCCGATGCCGCGCACTTCTTCTTGAGCGCCTCGAACAGAACCTCCGTCACCTCGCCGGTTTCGGCGTCGCCTGAAGCGAGCTGGAACTCGCGGATCGCGGTGCGCGTCTGCGGTCCCACCGTGCCGTTGGTCGTGCCGCGGTAGTAGCCGAGGTGACGCAACAGCACTTGAACGGCTTGAGCCTGGTCGCTTCGGTCGGTAGGCCAGCGGTTGAAATCGACCTTGCATTCGGCCTTGGCGGTCTCGGATTTGGGCGGTTCGGGCTTCTTCTCCACCATCTCGGCTGGTGGCAGCGCAGGCTCTTGGCTCGCGGGCGCCGGTGCCGTCGTCGGCACGGGCTCCGACGGACGCGGCGGCAACTTCAGCGCCCGGGCGGTGGGCGCCGTCTCGGCCGACGGGGCCGGCGGCACGGACAGGCCGGGAGCGACACTCCTGCCCATCGTCCACACGGCGAAACCCGTCACGAACAGCAACGCCAGGACGATGCCGTACGCCACATAGGGCATCACGGACCTGTTCGTGCCTTCCGTCTTGCCGGAAGCCGTCGCCATGAAGCTGCTTCCCCCTCGGTCTGGAAATTCCTCCCGACGAACGCTAACGGGCGCCGCGTCCGCCTTCAACGGCCCAGACCGGAGCCCGGACTGGCCGCCAGCATGCCGAGCCGGCGGACGTCCGCCATCTCCTCCAACCGGTCGACGGCCTCGACCAGCCGTGCCGCTGTCCCGGGTGCCAATGGCTCGGCACTGAAGGCGAGGCAGCGATCGAACTTTTCCAGATGCTGCTGCTGCGTGAGCGGACGCGCCGGATGGGCGAGCATGGTCTCGCCACGCCAGCTGAGCGCGCGGCCGTCCCTGAGATGGACCACCACGGTCTGCGGCGCCAGCGCGTTGGGATCGGTCGTGCCGTCGTCACGCGTCTCGACTCGCGCCGCCAGTTCATAGGTCAGTGGATCGGCCAGCGCCTCGCCGCGAAAATGCGCGAGATCGAGCGCGCCATGCTGCAGGGTCTTGGCGATGGCGTAAGCCATGCAGAGGCGGGCATAGCTGGCACCGGCGTCGGGCCTCGGTGGCCGGCCAACCAGGCGCACGATCAGAGGTGGTGCGATGACTTCGACGCGGGCGACATCGGCGGCACCAAAGCCGTGTTCTGCGCGCAGCACCCGCACGCCTTCGATGCCGCCATGGGTCGCGCGTCCGGCGGGAAACGGCTTGTGGCTGAACTCCGCCATGCGCCACTGCCGGCCGAGGCTCGCGAGCACCGGCTCGAGTTCGTATGTGCCCTCGAACAGCGGCAGGTATCCGTAGGCGCCCTCGAACACCTGATGCGCCGCAGCGAAACCGTGGGTCGCCATCTCGCAGGATTGCAGCGCGGCGCGGGTGTTGAAGGCGATCTGCACCGGCAGGATCGGGCTGCCCTCGGTATGCGCCTGCATGGTGCCGCTGGCTTGGGCGAGTTGCCAGGCGAAGGCTGCTTCCAGCCCCGGGCGGTCGAGTCCGAGCAGGCGGCCTGCCGCCGCCACCGCGCCGAATCCGCCGGCGGTGCCGGGGCGGAAGAAACGAAAGCCCGAGCGCGAGGCGAGGCCGAGGCCGGCGGCGATATCGACGCCGACCGCCACTGCAGCGATCAGTTCGGCGCCGCTCGCGCCACCCTTGAGCTCGGCCGCCGCCAACGCGGCTGGCAGGACGGCGGCCATGGCATGCACCACCGCGCCCTCGTGCAGGCAGTCGTATTCCTGGTTGTGCATCTGCCAGGCGTTGAGGAAGGCGGCGGCGGGGGCGGCGAGCCGCACTGAGCGGCCCCACACGGGAACCGCAATCTCACCGGGCGCGCCACCCCAGCCGGATGCCACCTTGAGCAGCCCCTCGCCGCCCTCGACCGAGGAGCCGGCGATGCCGACGCCCAGGCTGTCGAGCACGAAGACCTTGGCGCGCCGGACGGCGGCATCGGAAAGGTCGGCGAAGCGGGTATCGATGGCATGGGCGGCGAAGCGGGCAGCGGCGGTCATCGGCGGGTTCCCCTCCGGCGAAAATAAAACTTCTACCCGACGGAACTTCCGGGCCTTTGTTCGCTTATGTCCTATGCCGGGGAGTGGCACGAAGAAGAAAAAGAGTGGTGATGGTTTTGATTTTGATCGTCGAAGACGAAATGATCGTCCGGCTGGTGGCGGAAATGACCTTGCGGGGGCAAGGGTACAAGACACTCTCAGCCGGCGACGTCGAGGAGGCGCTCCTGCTCCTGCGCTCGCCCCAGCATATCGATGCCCTGTTTACCGACATTTACCTCAAGACGGCACCGCTGGGTGGCTGCACCCTCGCGCAACAGGCCATGGAATTGCGGCCCGATCTGCGTGTGCTCTACACCACCGGCAATGCTGCGACGGCTCACATGAAATCGCTGTTCGTCGAAAGCGCCCACTTCCTGCCCAAGCCCTATTCCGACGACCAGCTCCGCGATTCCATGCAAGGCCTGCTGGCCGCTTGATCCTTTGACTTCGTACAACCGGGGGACAACGGCAATGCCGGCACATGGTCCAAAAGAAAAGCTCGCGCCCGAGATCGCCGCCAGCGAGATCGTCGAGACCATCCCGAGCGCGCTGATCATCCTCGACCGCAATCTCAACATCACCTCGGCCAACCGCGCTTTCTACCAGACCTTCCGCACCAGCCCCGGCGAGACCGAAGGCAGCCAGATCTACGAGTTGGGCAACCGGCAGTGGGACATCCCGGCGCTGCGCACGCTGCTCGAGAGCGTGATCCCCCATCGCGCCTCGGTCGAGGGCTTCGAGGTCGAGCACGATTTCCCGACGATCGGCCGGCGCACCATGCTGGTCAACGCGCGCAAAATCTTCAGCCCCGGCGCCCATGATGGCTCCATCCTGCTCGCCATCGAGGATGTAAGCGAGGAACGCGCCGCCCGCGCCGAGAGCAAGAATGTCTGGCGGCTGACGCAAAGCATCGTCGACACGATCCGCGACCCGCTGGTGGTGCTCGAGGACGACATGACGATCGTGACCGCCAGCAAGGCGTTCCTGACGATGTTCGGCATCACCGCGGCGGCGACGCGCGGCCGGCGGCTGGCCGACCTCGGCCAGCACCAGTGGGACGTACCGGCGCTGCGCCATCTGATGGAGAAGGTGCTGCCGGAGAACAAGCCGATCGAGAGCTTCGAGATCGAGGACGATTTCCCGGGCCTCGGCCGGCGCGTGTTCAACCTCAATGCGCGGAAGATCTCCCAGCCCGGCAACCATGCCCATCGCATGCTGCTGGTGTTCGAGGACATCACCGACCGCAAGCAGCGCGAGCGCGATGCGCTCGGCCTCGCCAACGAGATCTCGCACCGGATCAAGAACAACCTGCAGATCGTGGTCGGCCTGATCGCCTATGAGGTCAATTTCACGGCGGCCCCCTGCGTGCCGGGCTACCGCGCCATGCAGGCCCGCATCGGCGCCATCGCCCAGCTCTACGACCTGATCTCCCATTCGAGCCACGCCCGCGCCATCGATGTGGGGGACTATCTGCGGGAGATCGCCAGGACCATGAGGGCGAGCCTGCTGGGAGACACTTCGGGCATCGTCATCGAAGTAGCGGCCGAGGCGCTCGACATCGACCCCGAGCGCGCCGTGCCCTTCGGCCTTCTGGTGAACGAGCTGGCGACCAACGCCATCAAGCATGCCTTTCCCGGCGGCAGCGGAAAGATCGTGCTGGGCGTCGAGCGCGCGGGCGACCAGATCGAGCTCAGCGTCGCCGACGACGGCATCGGCATGACCAAGAGCGATATGGCGAAGAACCAGGAGAGGCGCGGTTCCGACTATGTGGCGATCTTCGTGCGCCAACTGGGCGGAACGGTCGTCCCGACACCCGTGACGGAAACCGG
>CAMAYC010000076.1 GCA_945862125.1 Reyranella massiliensis 521 | reverse complement strand
GGGCGTCATCGAACTGCTCGACCAGGCGATCAATCGGCCGCGCTAGAAGGTGCGGTTTTCCTGAATCGGCTTGTCAGAGGGGGGCCTTAGGCTGCTACTGTTCCCGCCAGCGGCGCGATTCTTGCTAAGAAGGTCCGCACAGTAGGGAGACTTAACCGATGTTCGATTTCAGGAAATCGGCGGCCGCCATCGTGGCAGCCGCCAGTCTGGGTGGATTGCTGGGAGTCGCGCCAGCCGAGGCGCAGACCCTCAAGGTCGTGATGCATTCGGACGTGAAGATCCTCGATCCGATCTGGACCACCGCCTACATCCAGCGCAACCACGGCTATATGGTGTGGGACACGCTTTTCGCCATGGACGAAAAGTTCGATGTGAAGCCGCAAATGGTCGACAAGTACAGCGTGTCGGCCGACAACCTCACCTGGACCTTCACGTTGCGCGACGGCCTCGAATGGCATGACGGCAAGCCCGTCACCGCCGAAGACTGCGTCGCCTCGATCAAGCGCTGGGCCGCGCGTGATTCGATGGGCCAGAAGCTGATGAGCTCGGCCGTAGGCCTTGAGGTCGTCGACGCCAAGACCTTCAAGCTCAAGATGAAGGAGCCCTACGGCCTGGTGCTGCAGTCGCTCGGCAAGCCATCGTCCAACGTGCCCTTCATGATGCCGAAGAAGACGGCCGAAACCGACCCGATGCAGCAGATCAAGCTCGAGGACGTGATCGGCTCGGGCCCATTCGTCTTCAAGGCCGACGAATGGAAGCCCGGCGAGAAGATCGTCTACGTCAAGAATGCCAAGTACAAGCCGCGTAGCGAGCCCGCCAATGGCCTGTCCGGCGGCAAGGTCGTCAAACTAGACCGAGTCGAATGGCTGGCAATGCCGGATGTGCAGACCCAAGTAGCGGCCATCCAGAATGGCGAGATCGACATGATCGAATCGCCCGGCCATGACCTGCTACCGCTGCTCGCCAAGGACAAGAACATCAAGCTGGTCAACTTCAATCCGACCGGCAGCCAGTACACCTTCCGCTTCAACAGCACGGCCAAGCCCTTCGACAACGCGAAGATCAGGCACGCCGTGTTCGTGGCCTTCGCCCAGGAGGACTTCCTCAAGGCCACGATCGGCGATCCGCAATGGTATAAGGTCTGTAAGGCGCCGTTCGTCTGCGGCACGCCGCTCGCCACCGACGCCGGCATGGCCGACGTGCTGAACGGCAATGCCGCCAAGGCCAAGCAAATCCTGACCGAAGCCGGCTACGACGGCACGCCGATCGTGTTGATGCAATCGACCGACCTGCAGGTGCTGACCAACCTCGCCCCTGTCGCCAAGGCCCAGATGGAGCGGGCCGGCTTCAAGGTCGACATGGTGTCGATGGACTGGCAGACGCTGGTCGCCCGCCGGGTCAAGAAGGACCCGCCAAACGCCGGCGGCTGGCATGCCTTCCTCACCTCCTGGGTGGCGGCAGACATCCTGAACCCGGTGATGGCCGGCTTCTTCAACGCCTCGTGCGACAAGGCCATGTTCGGCTGGCCGTGCGACGCCACGATCGAGAAGTTCCGCGACCAGTTCTCCAAGGAAACCGACCCGGCCAAGCAGAAGCAGATCGTCGAGGAGCTGCAAAAGTACTGGGTCAACAATCCGACGCACGTCAACGTCGGCCAGTGGTACGCCCCGCTCGCGCGACGCAACAATATCGACGGCAACCTGACGGCCCCGGTGCCGGTCTTCTGGAACGTGACCAAGAAGTAGACGATTCCGCACGCGGGGCTTCGGCCCCGCGTGCCCATCGACGAGGGCGGAGGGGGTTCCGCCTTCCTCGATGGGAAATGAATTGGAGGGGATTTGATGAGGAACGTGATGAGGCGGACGCTGGGCGCGATGGCTGCCGGCGCAATTCTGGCGGCGGCGGGGCCGGTCCTGGCGCAGGGCAAGGTCCTGAAGTTCGTGCAGAACGGCAACCTGACGATCCTCGATCCGATCTGGACCACGGCCTATGTCACGCGCAACCACGGCTATTTCATCTACGACACGCTGTTCGCGTCCGACGAGAACAATGTCGTCAAGCCGCAGATGGTCGACAAGTACGAGGTCTCCGCCGACAAGCTCACCTGGACCTTCACCCTGCGTGATGGCCTGGAGTGGCACGACGGCAAGCCGGTCACCTCCGAGGATTGCATCGTCTCGCTGCAGCGCTGGGGCAAGCGCGACGCGATGGGCATCAAGCTCATGGACTTCGTCAAGGAGTTCAAGGCGGTCGACGGCAAGACCTTCCAGATGGTGCTGAAGGAGCCCTACGGCCTCGTCCTCGATTCGCTCGGCAAGCCGAGTTCGAACGTGCCCTTCATGATGCCCAAGGCGGTGGCTGAAACCGACGCCTTCAAGCAGATCGACAGCCAGATCGGCTCGGGCCCGTTCATCTATCAGAAGAACGAGTCCAAGCCGGGCGAGAAGCACGTCTACCTGAAGAACCCGAAATACAAGCCGCGCAGCGAGCCCGCTTCGGGCCTGGCCGGCGGCAAGGTGGTCAAGGTCGACCGCGCCGAGATCATCGAGATGCCCGATTCGCAGCAGCAGGTGAACGCCCTGATCGCTGGCGAGATCGACATCATCGAACAGCCGCCGCACGACCTGATCCCGATCCTCAAGAAGGAAAAGAGCGTGACGCTCTTCAACTGGAACCCGCTGGGTCACCAGTTCATCATCCGCTTCAACTGGCTCCAGCCGCCCTTCAACAACGCGAAGGTGCGGCAGGCCGCGCTCTACTCGATGCGCCAGGAGGACTACCTCAAGGCCACCGTCGGCGAGCCCGAATACTACAAGGTCTGCACCGCGGCCTTCATCTGCGGCACGCCCAATGCCTTCGATGCGCCGGGCGGCCTGCTGGTCAAGCCCGACTTCGAAAAGTCCAAGGCGCTGCTCAAGGAAGCCGGCTACGACGGCACGCCTGTGGTGCTGATGCAGTCGACGACGCTGCCGGTGCTCACGAACGTCGCGCCGGTGACCAAGGCGCTGCTCGAGCAGGGCGGTTTCAAGGTCGACATGCAGGCGATGGACTGGCAGACGCTGGTCCAGCGCCGTACCAACAAGGGCCCGGTGGGCCAGGGCGGCTGGAACGTGTTCCACACCTTCTCGGTGGCCGCCGATATCCTGAACCCGATCTCCGATTCCTACATGGTCGCCGCCGGCGACAAGTCGTGGTTCGGCTGGCCGACCGATCCGGTGATCGAGAAGCTGCGTGACGACTACGCCAAGGAGACCGACCCCGCCAAGGGCAAGGCGCTGGCCAAGGCCGTCCAGGATCGCGCGCTCGAGACGGCGCAGTATGGCTGGATCGGCCAGTGGTACGGCCCCGGCGCCATGCGCTCCAACGTCAGCGGCTGGCTCAAGGCGCCGGTGCCGGTGATGTGGAACGTCGAGAAGAAATAAAGACGACGTCCCGGGCGGCAGCCGCCGTCCGGGACGCTTCTCCGATTGGGAACCAATGCTCGATTTCATCATCCGTCGTCTCATCGCCATCATCCCCGTTCTGACGGTGGTGGCGGTTTTCGTCTTCCTCATGCTGCGCCTGACGCCGGGTGACCCGGCGGCGGTGATCGCCGGCGACAACGCCACCTCCGACCAGATCGCCGACATCCGCACCAAGCTCGGGCTCGACGAGCCGATCTGGACTCAGTTCGTCATCTGGATCGGCAACATCCTCCAGGGCAATTTCGGCGAGAGCTTCTTCTTCAAGAAGACAGTGGCCGAGCTGATCGCCCAGCGCGTCGAGCCGACCCTGGCGCTGGCCGTCTGCACCCTGGTGATCGCCGTCACCTTCGCCGTGCCGATGGGCGTCCTCGCCGCCTACCGCCACGGCTCGCTGCTCGACCGTATCGTCATGGGCTTCTCGGTCCTGGGATTCTCGGTGCCGGTATTCGTGATCGGCTATTGCCTGATCTACGTCTTCGCCATCGAGCTCGGCTGGCTTCCGGTGCAGGGCTACGTCCGCATCGGCGTCAACTTCTGGGGTTTCCTCGAGCGCATGGTCCTGCCCAGCGTCACGCTCGCCGTGGTCTTCATCGCCCTGATCGCCCGCATGACTCGCGCCAGCGTGCTCGAGGTGCTGAATGAAGACTATATCCGCACCGCGCGCGCCAAGGGGCTCTCCAACCGCGTCGTGCTGATGCGCCATGCGCTGCGCAACGCGGCCGTCCCGATCCTGACCGTGATCGGCCTCGGCATCGCCGGGTTGATCGGCGGCGCGGTCGTGACCGAGAGCGTCTACGGCCTGCCCGGCCTCGGCCGGCTCACCGTCGAGGCCGTGCTGAGCCGCGACTTCCCGACCATCCAGACCGTCATCCTGCTGTTCTCGGTGGTCTACGTCGTGATCAACCTGCTGATCGACATCAGCTACACCCTGTTCGACCCGAGGATCCGCTATTGAGCGCGATAACCCCCGAAGAGATCGTCGACTCCGCCTCCATTTCGGCGGCATCGACCAAGCGCAAGAGCCTGTGGGCCCTTGCCGCGCGCAACACCGCCGTCATCTTCGGCGGTTCGATCCTGCTGATCATGCTGGTCATCGCCATCCTCGCGCCGTTCCTCGGCACCGTGGACCCGACCCGCATCGATCCGGCGGCACGCAACAAGAAGCCGGGCACCGAGATCACCTTCCGCCTGGACGACGGGCAGACGGCCAAGCGCACGGTCATCATGGGGACCGACAGCCTCGGCCGTGACGTCTACAGCCGCGTCCTCTACGGCACGCGCGTGTCGCTGATGATCGGCGTATCCGTTGCCCTCGCCTCGATCGCCATCGGCCTCGTGATCGGCCTGGTATCGGGCTATGTGCGATGGGCCGACGGCATCATCATGCGAGTAATGGACGGACTGATGGCGATACCGGGCATATTGCTCGCCATCGCCCTGGTCTCGATTTGGCGCGCCGGCCTCATCACCGTGATCTTCGCCATCGTCGTCCCCGACGTGCCGCGCGTCGTGCGCCTGGTGCGCTCGGTGGTGCTGTCGGTCCGCGAGGAGCCCTACGTCGAAGGCGCGATCTCGGTCGGCACGCCGACCTGGACCCTGATGTTCCGCCACATCCTGCCCAACACCGTGGCGCCGCTGATCGTGCAGGGCACCTTCATCGCGGCTGCCGCGATCATCGCCGAGGCGATCCTGTCGTTCCTCGGCATCGGCATCCCGCCGGAAATCCCCAGCTGGGGCAACATCATGGCCGAGGGCCGCACGCTGTTCCGCGTGTTCCCGCACAACATCTTCTTCCCTGGCATCTTCCTCGCGCTCACGGTGCTGGCGATCAACATCATGGGCGACGGGCTGCGCGACACGCTCGATCCGAAGATGAGCAAGAAAGTCTGATGACCGACATCAAGCGTCCCGTCCTCGAAGTCCGCAATCTCAGCGTCAACCTGCCGGCGGGCGCCGACCGCGTTCACGCCGTCGAAAAAGTGAGCTTCACGGTCAATCCCGGCGAGATCGTTTGTCTCGTAGGCGAATCCGGCTCGGGCAAGTCGGTGATCGCTTTCACCATCATGGGGCTGCTCGCCAAGGCCCTGAAGCCCAGTTCGGGCGAGATCCTGCTCGAGGGCGAGAACATCCTGGCCGCCGACGAATCCCGGCTGAGGGAACTGCGCTGCACGCGCATGTCGATGATCTTCCAGGAGCCGATGACGGCACTGAATCCGGTCATGACCTGCGGCCTGCAGATCGACGAGGTGCTGGCGACCCACACCAAGCTCGACGCCGCTCAGCGCAAGGCCAAGATCATCGCCATCCTCGACCGCGTGAAGCTGCCGGAGCCGGAGCGCATCTACGCCTCCTACCCGCACCAGCTATCGGGTGGTCAGCGCCAGCGCATCATGATCGCCATGGCGCTGGTGCTCGATCCCGTGCTGCTGATCGCCGACGAGCCGACCACCGCGCTCGACGTCACCACCCAGGCCGAGATCCTGAAGCTGATCGCCGAACTGCAGGAAGGCCAGGGTACGGGCGTGCTGTTCATCACTCACGATTTCGGCGTCGTCGCCGAGATCGCCCATCGTGTGGCCGTGCTGCGCTGGGGCGAGTTGGTCGAGATGGGTCCGACCGAGAAGATTCTGTCGCGGCCCGAACATGCCTACACCAAGATGCTGATTTCCTCGGTGCCTTCGATCCATCCGGCGCATCGCGGCGTGCGCAAGGACGGCCCGACCGTGCTGCGCACCGAGAAGCTCAACAAGACCTACAGCGGCAACGCCTTCTTCCAGAAGGCCCGCGTCGTGAAGGCGGCGGTCGATGTCGACCTCGACATCCGTCGCGGCGAGACGCTCGGCATCGTGGGCGAATCGGGCTCGGGCAAGTCGACAGTGGCGCGCTGCATCGCCCGCCTGATCGACCCGACCGGCGGCAAGATCTTCCTGGGCGACACCGAGATCGCCACCATGTCGGCGGGCAAGCTACGCCCACACCGCCGCCGCGTGCAGATCGTCTTCCAGGATCCCTATCGCTCGATGAACCCGCGCATCACCATCGGCGAATCGATCATCGAGGGGCCGATGAACTTCGGCCTCAAGCGCGACGAAGCACTGGCCCGCGCCCGCAAGCTGATGGAGACCGTGCGGCTCGATCCCAATTCGCTCGACCGCTACCCCCACCAGTTCTCAGGTGGCCAGCGCCAGCGCATCTGTATCGCGCGGGCACTCGCCATGGAACCCGAGCTGCTGATCGCCGACGAGGCGGTCTCGGCGCTCGACGTGTCGGTGCAGAAGCAGGTGCTGGAGCTGCTCGACGAAATCCGCGTCCGGCTCAACCTCGCGGTCCTGTTCATCACGCACGACCTGCGCGTGGCGGCGCAGATCTGCGACTACGTCGCGGTGATGAGCAAGGGCCACGTCGTCGAATACGGCTCGGCCGAGCAGGTGTTCGGATCGCCCAAGGACGATTACACCAAGGCCCTGTTCGCCGCCGCCCCCGGCCGCAACTGGGAATTCGGCAAGTTCGCCGCTTGAGGCCTCTTGTCCTTCTCCTCCGCGAGGGGGAGAGGGGTATGAGGGAATATCCCACCATGCCCTGCGCGCCGCAGGCCGCCATCCCGAGGCCGCGATGGATACCGAGTTCGCCGCGCTCTATGGCGAGTCACGTCTGGGCGCCGGTCACTTCGCGCAGTTCGGGACGGCGGATCTCGGCGTAGCCGAGACGTTGCTCATGGACCGCGCGCTGACGACCTAGCGCTTCGCCGGCCCGCGGGCCTGCCAGGGGCGCAGCAGCAGCATGCCGCCCATCACGCAGCCATAGACCGCAAGACCGATCCCCATCGCCCAGAAGAGCGCGTCGAGTCCCTGCCCCAACTCAAGGGCGAGCCAGCCGCCGCCCACGGCGACGACCAGGCGCACCAGCACCGCGGCGACCGGCACGCCCATGCGGCCTGCGCCCTGGCTGCCGAAATGCAGGGTCAGGCCGAGCCCGTAGAGGATGTAGAACGGCGCCGCGCGCGTGAGGTAGCCGACGCACGCAGCTACCGCTGCAGGATCATCCGTGAAGAGTCGCGACCATGCCTGCGGCAGCAGGGTGATTGCCATGCCGATCGTGCCGATGATCGCGGCCGCGAACAGGCTGCCGGTCCAGGCGACCCGTCGTGCCCGTGCCCATCCGTCGGCGCCGGCGGCAACGCCGATCAAGGTCGTCATGCCGGTGCCGATACCGTAGGACAGCGCGCCCATCAGGTGTTCTAGCCGCGAGCCGATCGCGTAGCCCGCCAGGGCGGCCGTGCCGAAGCGGCCGACCAGTCCGGTCAGGATCATCGTGCCGATGCTCCCCGCCACGGTCACCGCCGAGGAGGTGAGGCCCACGCCCAGGATCTGGGCGAACAGCCGGCGCTGCAGGCCACGGCCGCCGAGCGACGGCACGAAGCCCAGCCGGCCGGCCCACAGCGCGCGGATCGCCAGGGCGAGCGACACGGCCGACGCGCCGAGACCTGCCGCCGCGAAGCCCACCAGGCCGATACCCGGCCAGTCGCCAACGCCGAGGCCCAGCACCGCCGACAGCGGCACATAGACAAAGGACCCGACCACGCCAATGCGCGCCGGCAGGGCCGCATTGCCACCACCGCGCAGGAGGCCCGAGGAGAAGTTGATGCACCAGACGAGGGCCACGCCGCTGAACCAGACGTTGCTGTAGGCGAGCGCCTGCTCCAGCACGTCGCCTTCGCCGCCCATCAGGCGATAGAGCGACGGCGCCACCGTCCAGGCGAACAGCGTGCAGAGCATTGCGAAGGCGAGCGCCACCACGAGGGCGTGCATCACCAGCGCCTGCGCGTCCTCGCGCCGGCTGCCGCCCAGGGCGCGCGCCATCGCCGCCGCCACGGCGCCACCCAAGCCGCCGGAGGAGACGCCCATCACCACGACGACGAACGGATAGACGAGCGCGAAGGCCGCCAGCGCGTCGCTGCCCAGCCGGCCGACCAGCCAGATCTCGGTCAGCACGACGAAGATCTGCACCACCATGAATCCGGTGGTCGGGCCGGCGAGCCGCCACAAAGAGCGCCCGATGGGCGCAACGAGAAGAGGATGGGACACGGAAGACTCCGGCAGAGCGGCAGCAGTGACAGCGCGCCCGGCCCTGACGGGACGGACGAGGACGGGTCGTTAAAGTCGCTGGCTCATGTGCGGAGTCTCCGAAGCGGCCCGCACTATGACGGCTGGTGCGTGCTGCGACAACCTGTCCGGAAAATAGTCGGCTCCTCAACTCGCAGGGAAAAGATCGTTGAACCTCAGGCGCTTGCAGCGACGATGCCTGCAAAAGCGCGATTCGACTTCGCTCTGGCGATTTTCGTAGCGTGCCCGCCATGGTCGATTCAGCTGCCGCCCCTGCTTGGCCCGTTCCCGACACCGCGCATGTCGCAGTCGCGGCGACAGAGAGAGCTATTTTGAATGTGGCGCGTTTTCCGCGACAGCGACCGACTCCTGATCTCGACGGAAAAGCCCAATGGAACAAGCACTTGCCGTCCTCGGGTGCGACATGGGACTTTCGCCTTAGCGTCCCGAAAAATGTCGCAGTGAGTATCCCAGTCCGATGAAAAAGATCTTTACCGCCTGCCTCGGCACCGAGACCAACACCTTCGCGTCGATCCCCACCGGCCATCAGCTCTTCGAGGAGACCTGCCTCTACCGCAAGGCCAGCTACGGCAAGAACATCCCGATGTTCGGAGCGCCGCTGGCGGTCTGGAAACAGCGCGCCGACGCCAAGGGCTGGCAGACGGTCGAGAGTCTCTGCGCCTTCGCCATGCCGGCCGGCAAGACCGTGAAGAAAGTCTACGAAGCGTTTCGCGACGAGATCATTTCGGACCTCAAGGCCGCGATGCCGGTCGATGCCGTGTTCCTCTCCATGCACGGCGCCATGGTGGCCGAGGGCTACGACGATTGCGAAAGCGACCTGCTCGCCCATGTCCGCAAGGTCGTGGGCCCCGACGTGCCGGTCGGCGTCGAGCTCGACCTCCACTGCAACATCGGCGAGGGCACCTTCCGCGACGCCACCGTGCTGGTGCTGTTCAAGGAATATCCGCATGTCGACGTCTCGGAGCGCGCCGAGGATCTGTTCACGGTCATGGAAGGCGCCATAGAAGGCCGCACCAAGCCGGTGATGGCCGCCTGGGACTGCCGCATGATCGGCGTGTTCCACACCACGCGCGAGCCGATGCGCGGCTTCGTCGACAAGTTGATGGCGATGGAAGGCAAGGATGGCGTGCTGTCGCTCTCGATCGCCCACGGCTTCCCTTGGTCAGACATCAAGGAGATGAGCAGCAAGATCATCGCCGTCACCGACAACGACAGGCCGAAGGCCGAGAAGCTCGCCAAGGAGCTCGGCCAGGAATTCTTCGCCATGCGGGCGGCCACGCAGCCGCCCTACGTCACGCTCGACACCGCCATGGCGCGCGCGCAGTCGCACAATCTGCCCAAGCCAATGGTGCTGGCCGATGTTTCGGACAACGCCGGCGGCGGTGCTGCCTCCGATTCGACCTTCATCCTGCGCGAGCTGCTCGACCGGAAGATCAAGGACGCCGCCATCGCCATGTTCTGGGATCCCGGCGTCGTGAAGCTCGCTTTCGAGGTCGGCGAAGGTGCCGAGTTCGACCTTCGTCTCGGCGGCAAGCTCGGACCGCAATCCGGCGCGCCCATCGACTGCCGCGCCAAGGTGATCGGCCTCGCAAGGGACGTCTACACGACCTTCGGCGGCCAGCGGAAAGGCACCACGCCGATCGGCGACGCCGCCGCGCTGCAGATCGGCGATGTAACGGTGATCGTCAATACCAAGCGCAGCCAGTGTCACAGCCTCGACTGCTTCCGGAAGCTCGGCGTCGATCCCTCGACCAAGAAGGTCGTGGTGGTGAAGTCGATGCAGCATTTCCACGCGGCCTACGCGCCGATCGCGAGCGAAGTGGTCTATGTCGCCGCCCCCGGCGCGCTGGTGCCGGACTGGTCGCTGCTGCCCTACACCAAGGTCGACAAGGCGCAGTGGCCGTTCCTGGCCGACCCGCACAAGACATGAGGTCTCTCGCCGTCCTTGTCGTGGTAGCCATGGCGCCCTTCGCTGCCGTCGCACAGTCGCCGAATGGCGTGCGCACGCTCGATCCGCCGGGCGCCATCAAGGCGGAGGGGACCTGGAGCCTCGGCGCGCGGGCCGGCGACTTCGTCTTCGTCGCCGGCATGCAGGGCGTCGACCCCGCAACCAACAAGCTGGTTCAGGGGGACGAGGCCCGCATCCGCCAGGCCTTCCTCAACATCCGGCTGATCGCCCAGTCGGAGGGCGCCAGCCTGCAGGATTGCGTGCGGCTCACGATCTACGTCAGCGACCTCGGCCGGGTCGCCGCCGTGGTCGACAAGGTGCAGGCCGAACTCTGGGGCAAACCGCCCTATCCGCCGCGCACGATGGTCGAGGTCCGGCGCCTGTTCGATGACGATATCGTCGAGATCGACAGCGTCTTCTACGCGCCGAAAAAGCCCTGATTACAGGGCGTTTACACGGCCCGCTCACATTGGTATGGTCCGCCGCGTCGCGGCCCGGGATGGCCGTTTTGTCGTTTAATATCAACGACTTAACGAGGTCCCGCCCCGGCGCGAGGGGCGCGATCCATGAAGATTCTCACCGGCAACAGCAACCGACCGCTGGCAGAAGCCATTTCAGCCAAGCTGGCGTTGCCGCTGATCAGGGCGAACATCCGCCGCTTCGCGGACAACGAGATCTTCGTCGAGATCCTTGAGAACGTGCGCGGCGAGGATGTGTTCGTCATTCAGTCGACGAGTTCCCCGGCCAACGATCATTTGATGGAACTGCTGATCACCATCGATGCGCTGCGCCGCAGCTCGGCCCGGCGCATCACCGCGGTGATGCCCTACTTCGGCTACGCCCGGCAGGATCGCAGGATCGGCTCGCGCACGCCGATCTCGGCCAAGCTGGTGGCCAACCTCATCACCAACGCCGGCGCCCATCGCGTGCTCACCCTCGACCTGCACGCCGGTCAGATCCAGGGCTTCTTCGACATCCCGCTCGACAATCTCTATGCCGGCCCGGTGTTCTCCAAGGACATCCACGACACGATGAAGGGCGGCAGCTTCACCGTGGTCTCTCCCGATACCGGCGGCGTGGTCCGCGCCCGCGCCATTGCCAAGCGCATCGACGCCGACCTTGCCATCATCGACAAGCGCCGCGAGGTGGCGGGCGTCAGCGAGGTGATGAACGTGATCGGCGACGTGAAGGACCGCGACTGCATCCTGATCGACGACATCGTCGATTCGGCCGGCACGCTCTGCAACGCCTCGGTCGCCCTCATGGACCAGGGCGCCAGGTCGGTCTGCGCCTACGTCACGCATGGCGTGCTGTCGGGCGGCGCGGTGGCCCGGGTCGCAGCGTCGCCGATGGAGAAGCTGGTCATCACCGATTCGATCCAGCCCACCGAGGCGGTGCGGATTTCGCCCAACGTACGGCCGCTCAGCATCGCCTCGCTGATGGCTGAGGCCATGAAGCGCATTTCCGACGAATCGTCGGTTTCGAGTTTGTTCGACTGAGAAATTTCGAGATCCGGCGATCGGCACCCCTGGAGGCCGCGCCGCGAGTGAGAGAGAGAAAAGACCAACCCAAGGAGAAGTGAGATGTCAGAGACGACCAAAGTCGTCGCGAAGATGCGGGATCGGGCCGGCAAAGGGGGCGCCCGTTCCAGCCGTCGCGAGGGACTGATTCCCGCCGTTATCTATGGCGACAAGCAACCCCCGGTCATGATCGCGGTCGAGCCGAAATCGATCGAGCGCGAGCTGCACAAGGAAGGTTACTTCAACCATCGGCTCCAGATCGACGTCGAGGGCAAGGGCTACCAGGTCCTGCCGCGCGACGTGCAGGTCGACCCGGTGACGGACAAGCCCCTTCATCTCGACTTCCTGCGGATCGGCCCCGACTCGATCATCACCGTGCAGGTTCCCGTCCACTTCAAGAACGAAGCGGCATCGCCCGGCATCAAGCGTGGCGGCGTGCTCAACATCGTGGCCCACGAGATCACGGTGCGCACCAAGGCCGACTCGATTCCGGAGTACTTCGAGGTCGACCTGACCGGCCTCGAGATCGGTCACTCGGTCCATCTCTCGACGATCTCGGTTCCCGAGGGCGTGCGGGTCGTGAGCCGCGACAAGGATGCCACCGTGGCCTCGATCGCCGCACCGACCGTGGTGCGCGAGCAGGCAGCGGCCGATGCGGCGTCTCCTGCTGCGGACGGCGCGGCGGCTCCGGCGGCGGGTGCTGCAGCCGCGGCGGGTGGTGCGGCTCCGGCGGCAGGTGCTGCGGCACCGGCAGCGGGCGGCAAGGCGCCGGCTCCGGCCAAGAAGTAAGCGCTCGATGCTCCTGCTGGTCGGCCTCGGCAACCCCGGGCCGCGCTATGCGGGGCATCGGCACAATGTTGGATTCATGGCGGTGGACGAGATTGTCCGCCGCCGTGTTTTCTCTCCCTGGCGTACACGCTTCAACGGCGAGGTGGCCGAAGGCCATCTCGGTGGCGAGCGCGTCATCGTCCTGAAGCCGATGACCTTCATGAACGAGTCCAGCAAGGCCGTGGGCGAGGCGGTGCGCTTCCTGAAGGTGCCGCTGGACCGCATGGTCGTGTTTCACGACGAGCTCGATATCGCACCGGGGCGCGTGCGGATGAAGAAGGGCGGCGGGGCCGGCGGCCACAATGGCCTGCGCGACATCGACGCCCATCTTGGCAAGGACTACCGCCGGGTACGCATCGGCATCGGCCATCCCGGTCACAAGGACCTCGTGCTGCACTGGGTCCTGCACGACTTCGAGCCTGACGAGCGCGATCCCAAGACGGGGTGGGTGCCGAAGCTGCTGTCGGCCCTGGCCGAGGAGTCGGCGCTGCTGATCGAAGGCAGCGCCAAGGCAGACGAGAAATACATGAGCCGGGTGGCGAGCCTGGCGCCCGCGCCGGATCTCCCGGCGCGCCTGAACCTCAAAGAGTAAATCATGGGATTCAATTGCGGTATCGTCGGCCTGCCCAATGTCGGCAAGTCGACCCTGTTCAACGCGCTGACGGCCACGCAGGCGGCGCAGGCGGCGAACTATCCGTTCTGCACCATCGAGCCCAACGTCGGCCGCGTCGCCGTGCCCGACCCGCGCCTCGACACGCTCTCGGCGATCGCCGGCTCGGCCAAGATCATCCCGACGCAGCTCGAGTTCGTCGACATCGCCGGCCTCGTGAAGGGCGCGTCGAAGGGCGAAGGACTCGGCAACCAGTTCCTGGCCAACATCCGCGAGGTCGACGCCATCGCCCACGTGCTGCGCTGCTTCGAAGACGGCGACGTAACGCACGTCCAGGGCAGTGTCGATCCGGTGCGCGACGCCGAGATCGTCGAGACCGAGCTGATGATTGCCGACATGGATAGTCTCGAAAAGCGCCTGCCCAACCTCGAGAAACGCGCCAAGAGCGGCGACAAGGAAGCAGCCGCCGAGGCGCCCGTGGTCAAGAAAGCGCTCGAGGCTCTGCGCGAGGGTAAGCCCGCCCGCGATGCCGCGCTGGCGGCCGACGAGCTGCCCGTGTTTCGCGGACTGCAGCTCATCACTGCCAAGCCGATGATGTACGTGCTGAACGTCGACGAGGGCTCGGCCGCCACGGGCAACGACCACAGCGCCAAGGCGGAAGCCTTCGCCAAGGGGCGCGGCATGCTGGCGGTGGTGATCTCGGCTGCCATCGAGGCCGAGGTGGCGCAGCTACCACCCGAAGACCAGGGCGACTACCTGTCCTCGCTCGGCCTGAAGGAAACCGGCCTCGCGCGCGTGGTGCGAGCGGGCTACCAGCTTCTCGATCTCGTGACCTTCTTCACGGTTGGACCGAAGGAAGCACGCGCCTGGACCGTGCGCCGTGAGGCCACGGCCCCTGCCGCCGCGGGCGTCATCCACACCGACTTCGAGAAGGGCTTCATTCGGGCCGAGACCATCGCGTACGACGACTATGTGAGCCTGAAAGGCGAAGCCGGCGCACGCGATGCCGGCAAGCTTCGCCTCGAAGGCAAAGACTACGCCGTCAAGGACGGCGACGTCTTCCACTTCAGGTTCAATGTTTAGGGCTACGCCCTAAGCATTGAACCGGCCGAGCTTTGCTCGGTCTAAGACCCGATCGCGCCGCCACCCTTCTTGGTGATGGCGATGACCGACGGCCGGGGCGGCATACCGTCCTTGAAATCGGGCCAGCGTGTCGAAGGCTTCTCGAACGTCGAGCCGGCATCCTCACCCGGATGCTGGATGGCCAGGAACACCGTGCCGTCGTCGGGCGTCAGGATCGGACCGCAGACCTCCGCGCCGGTTGGTGCCTGGAAGAAGCACCGCGTCAGGCCGCGGCCGTAGCCGGCAGTATCCGCACCATAAAGACCGTCGGCGATGCCGGCAGCTGTAGGCGCACCATCGGTCGCGATCCAGATACGCCCCTTGCTGTCGAAGGCGCAGTTGTCGCCGCAGGACAGCCAGCCGTTCTCCGAAGTCGCCCGGTGGTAGCGCGCGCCGGGATCGATGCCGGGCTTGCCGCCGGCGATGAAGATCGACCAGGTCCCCTCGGTTGACGCATGCTCCCCGTCCTTGGGCGTGATCTCGATGACGTGGCCGTGGGCGTTGCGGGCCAGCGGATTGGCCCGGTTGACCTGCTGCTCGGTGCGTCGCGTGTTGTTGGTGAGCATCACATACACATTGCCAGTCACGGGATTGGCCTCGACATCCTCCGGCCGGTCCATCGGCGTGGCCTTCAGCAGGTCAGCGGCGATGCGGGTATAGATCATGACGTCGGCCTGGCTCGAGAAGCCGTTCTCTGGCGTCAGCGGTCCCTGACCCTGGATCAGCGGCATCCACTCGACCTTGCCGTCGTCGCCGAACCGGGCGACGTAGAGCGTGCCGTCGTCCAGCAGGCTCCTGTTCGCGGCGCGGTCGGTCGGGTTCCAGGGTTTGGCCGTGACGAACTTGTAGACATAGTCGAAGCGCTCGTCGTCACCCATGTAGATGACGATGCGACCGTCCTTGGCCAACGCGTGATGGCAGCCCTCGTGCTTGAAGCGACCGAGTGCGGTGCGCTTGATCGGCGTAGCCGACGGATCGTACGGGTCGATCTCCACAATCCAGCCGAAGCGGTTGGGTTCGTTCGGCTCCTTTTCGACGTTGAAGCGGTCGAAGTGCTGGGCCCAGGCATACCAGGTGGCTTTCGTGATGCCATAGCGCTTGTAGGCCTTGGCATCGGGCATCTTCTCGGCATCGCCACCAAAGTAACCGTTGAAGTTCTCCTCCGCCGTCAGCCACGTACCCCACGGCGTCTCGCCGCCGGCACAGTTGTTCAACATGCCCAGCACTTTGGTGCCGGTCGGATCGGCCGACGTCTTGAGCTTCTCGTGTCCCGCCGCAGGGCCTGAAACGTTCATCGGCGACGTGCCCGAAATGCGCCTTCCGTACTTGCTGTCCGGAACGACTTTCCATGCGCCGCCGTCGCGGACGATCTCGATCACCGAACCGCCGTGTGCCGCCATCTCGACCTCGACCTGCGCCTTGGAGGCCCTGAGATTGACCGCACGACCTGAGCCGAGGCCGGCAAACATCAGGCCCGGGTTCGTGTACTCGTGGTTGACCACCATCAGATATCGGTCACCAGCCCTGCTGCCGGCTGGCAATGCATGCAGCCCGATGAAGTCGCAGTTGTAGCCGAACTGCTTTTCCTGGCTGGCGGCCGTTAGATTGGCTGGATCGAAGGCCGGGGCGCCGGCCATCACAGGATCACCCCAGCGGATCAGAACTTGCGCCTCGTACCCTTCGGGAATGTGATGCGTCTTGTCGAGACCGTGGGCGACCTCCTTGAAGGTAAGGGACGACGGGCCGGCTTCCTGGGCCAACGCAGTGCTGCCCAGCAGTTCGTGGCCAAGCGTGGCTGCGGCCCCCATGCCGAAGAGACCGCGCAGCGCATCGCGCCGGCCAAGCCGCCGCTCGATCAGATCGCCAATCGACGGTTCGGTGCTGGCATTTGAACCGATGTCTTCCGAATCGACGAAATTGCCATTGCAGCTGTCCATCCCGATCTCCTTTTGTTTGGGAACGAGATACTCCCGACCCGCGATATCAACACTGCAACTCCATGTCATTTCCGTTTCAGTCTCATCCACAAGGCCCGTCAGCAAACCGTAGCGCGCCCATTGTAGCTCCCGCATGTCGAGTCATCCGAGGGAGACCATCATGCGTGCCTGTCCATTTCTTGCCGCCACCGCGGTCCTGGTTCTCGCGACACAGGCAGCGGCGCAGACCAAGTACCCCGCCGTCCTCGAAGGCCACGCCGTCCTGCCGGCCATGACCCTCGTTCCGCCACCGGCGGACGCCCCCCAGGAGCTGCAGATTTCCGGCCGCTACGCCGGTCCGGGCGGCCAGCGGGTCGACGCGCCCGAGACCATTCCCGCCACGTCGGCGCTGTCGGACAAGGCGGCCCCCCGGCCGACCGGCGTCAGCTTCCCGCTGAAGGGCCAGCCGGTCCAGGGGCTGTCCGGTATCAAGAATTTGAAGGACGGCACGTTCCTGACGTTGAGCGACAACGGCTTCGGCTCCAAGGCGAATTCGCCCGACGCCATGCTGACGTTCCATGTCGTGAAGCCCGACTGGAAGAGCGGCGCCGTCGAGCGCGTCTCGACGGTGTTTCTGAGCGATCCCGACCGCAAGGTGCCATTCCGCATCGTCAACGAGAACACGCCCAAGCGTTACCTGACGGGCGGCGACTTCGACATCGAATCGATCCAGCCGGTCGGCGATACACTGTGGTTCGGTGACGAATTCGGGCCGTTCCTGATCAAGACCGATCGCACCGGCAAGGTCATGCAGGTGTTCGAGACCAAGGTCGACGGCAAGATCGTGCGTTCGCCCGATCACCCCGCAGTAGCGATGCCGGCCATTCCCGGCGCCGTGAAATTCGAGGTCCGGCGCAGCAAGGGCTTCGAGGGCATGGCGGCCTCGGCCGATGGCAAGTTCCTCTACCCCCTGCTCGAAGGCCCGCTCCTGACCGCAACGGGCGAGCCCGAGGCCAAGGACGGCAAGCGTTTCCTGCGCATCCTCGAGTTCGATACCGCCAAGGGCGAGTACACCGGCCAGAGCTTCAAATACACGCTCGAGGCGCCCAATAATTCGATCGGTGACTTCAACCTGATCGATGCCACCAGCGGCCTCATCATCGAGCGCGACGACACCGAAGGCGATCTGGCCCAGGCCTGCCTCGAAGGGGCACCCAAGTCCGACTGCTTCAACGTGCCGGCCAAGTTCAAGCGCATCTACAAGATCGACATGGCCCAGGCTGATGCCGACGGCTTCGTGAAGAAGGTGGGCTACATCGACCTGATGGACATCGACGATCCGCAGAAGCTCGCCCGCCAGGGCGCCAAGGACGGCAAGCTCACCTTCCCGTTCTTCACCATCGAGAACGTCGATCTTGTCGATGCCGACCGAATCATCGTGGGCAACGACAACAACCTGCCGTTCTCGTCGGGACGCGCGCTGGGCAAGGTCGACGACAACGAGCTGATCCTGCTGAAGGTTACAGACCTCCTGCAGGCCAGGTAGCTAGTCCGTAGCATCGAGCGCCACCTTCTCGCGCTTCTTGCGAAGCGCGGGAAGGAGCGGCGCAATCAGCAGGGCCGCGGCCATTGCAAGGCACGCGAGCGAGATTGGCCGCACGACGAAGATGTCGAAGGTCCCCTCGCTCAGGATCAGCGACTTGCGCAGGTTGTTCTCGAGCATTGGACCCAGCACGAAGGCCAGCACCAGGGGCGCTGCCTCGTAGCCGAACTTGCGCATGAGATAGCCCAGCACGCCGGTGCCGATCATGACGAAGACGTCGAACACCGCGTTGCCCGATGCGAAGACACCGACGATGCAGAACATCAGGATCAGCGGAAACAGAATCTTGTAGGGCGCCTTCAGCACCTGAACCCACATGCCGATCAAGGGCATGTTGAGAACCAGAAGCATGATGTTGCCGACATACATGCTGGCGACGATGCCCCAGAAGATTTGAGGATTCTGGCTCATCATCAGGGGGCCGGGCTGCAGGCCGTGGATGACGAAAGCCCCCAGCAGCAGGGCCATCACGACATTGGGGGGGATTCCGAGCGTCATCAGCGGGATGAAGGCCCCGCCGGCGGCCGCGTTATTTGCGGCCTCCGGTCCGGCAACACCCTCGATGGCACCGTTGCCGAACCGCTCCGGCGTGCGCGACAGCTTCTTCTCGATGGCATAGGAGGCGAACGACGAGATCACGGCGCCACCGCCGGGCAGAATTCCCAGCAGGAAGCCCAGGACCGTGCCGCGCGCCACCGGGCCGGCGCTCGCCTTCAGATCCTCCTTCGACGGCCACAGGCTGCCGATCCGCGACTGGACGATGTCGCGGCGAACCTGCTGTTCGATATTGGTCAGGATCTCGGCAACGCCGAACAGGCCCATCACGACCGGAATCAGCCCGATGCCGTCGACCAGCTCCAGCCGGTCGAACGTAAGTCGCGGCATGGCGTTGATCTGGTCGAGGCCAATCAGGCCGATGACGACGCCGACCGCCGCCATCAGCAGTGCCTTGGCCATCGAGCCCTGTGTCAGGAAGCTCAGGATGGCGAGGCCCAGGACCATCAGGCTGAAATATTCCGGCGGTCCGAATGCCACTGCGACCCGAGCCAGCATCGGTGCCACCAGCATGAGGGCCACGATGGAAAATGTGCCCGCGACGAAGGAGCCGAGCGCCGCGATGCCGAGCGCCGGACCGGCGCGACCGCGCTTGGCCATCTCATGACCGTCAATGCAGGTCACGACCGAGGCGGCCTCGCCCGGGATGTTCACCAACACCGCCGTCGTCGAGCCGCCATACATGGAGCCGTAGTAGATGCCCGCCATCATGATGATGCCGGCTTCCGGCGTGCCCGAGAGCGTGACCGGCAGCAGCAACGACATGGCCGAGACGGGACCAATGCCTGGCAGCACGCCGACCAGCGTGCCGATGAAGACGCCGATAAAACAGTACAACAGGTTGATCGGATCGAAGGCGACCAGGAAACCCTGGCCGAGACCGGCGATGACATCCATTTCAATCGCCCATCAGAACGGCATCAGGTCTTCGACCCAGCTGCCCTTGGGCAACTGGACGAGAAGCATCTTCTCGAGGACGTACCAGACGCCCACGGCGGCAACGATCGAGATCGGGATCGACAGCACAGGCCGCACCGGATCGACGACCGTCATCAAGAAGAGCAGCAACGCCAGGCTGCAGATAACGAAGCCCAGCCGCTCGAAGAGAAACCCGAAGGCAATCAGCGCCAAGATGACCAGCAGGACATTGCGCCACCGCGCCCCCTGCCACAGATCGCCGAGCAACGGCCCGCTGCCGCGCACGCCGCCGATCGCGATGAAGACGGCGAACGCCGAAATGATGAGGCCAAGCCAGAAGAACACGAACCCCGAGCCGGGCTCGCGCAGCGAGCCGAGCTCCAGGAGCCAACCCTGCCAGGCGACGAACACGCCGACAGCCAGCCAGAACAGGCCACCCCACAACTCGGCACGCCGCAGCATCATCAGTTCTTCTTGGCGAGGCCGAGTTGGTCGACGACCTTGCGCTGCTCATCGAACTGCTGCTGCGCGAACTTGGCATAGTCGGCGGTGTTCATGTAGCGCTTGGGATAGTCGTACTTGGCCCGGAGCTCGACGACCTTGGGATCGTCGAGGGCGGCCTTGAAGGCATCGTGCAGCTTGGCCACGACCGCAGGATCCATCCCCTTCGGTCCGGCAAGACCGAAGGGCGAATCGAGCGTCAGGTCGAAGCCGACTTCCTTCAGTGTCGGCACGTCGGGCCAACGCGGATTGCGCTCCTGCGTCCAGATACAGAGCAGCCGGAACTTGCCGGCATCGACCAGCGGCGCCCAGCCTGTGGCGTCGGCGTCTGCCATGACATGACCGCCCTCCAGCGCGGCCCAGCCTTCGGGGCCGCCCTTGAAGGGCACATGGGTGAATTTCACGCCGGCCTTGAGCGCAATCTGCTCCATGCCGATGTGCAGCGAGCTGCCGGCACCGGGCGTGGCGTAGGTGAACTTGCCGGGGTTCTTCTTGGCGAACTCGATCACGTCGGCGAAAGTCTTGATCGGCGAATCCGCACGGACCACGACACCGAACGTGTAAGCCGACGTGTGAAGGATCCAGGTGAAATCCTTCATCGGATCGTACGGCGTCTTCTGCATGTGCGGCAGGCGGAAGACCGTCACCGGCATCTGTGCGATCGTGTAACCGTCGGGCTTGGCGCCGGCCGCCATGCTGGCGGGGCCGGTAGTGCCCGAGCCGCCGGTGCGATTGTCGATTACGACAGGCTGCCCAAGGATCTTCGAGGCGGCATCGCCCATGGCGCGATGCCAGAGATCGACACCGCTGCCCGCGGGCCACGGCATGATCAGGGTGATGGGTTTGCTGGGAAAATCCTTGGCGCCCTGGGCCTGCAGGACCGACGGCGCCAGGAGTCCGGCGGCAAGGGCCCCGGACGAAGCCAAAAGCGAACGACGACGCATGATGATCTCCACTAGCTCTTTGCCGCGAGGCCGAGTTTCTCCAGCGCCACCTTCTCCTCGGCGTAGACTTGGCGCGCGAACTTGTCGTAGGCGGCCGTCGGCATGTAGCGCGGCGACATGTCGTACTTCTCGAGCGTGGCGATCACGCCCTTGTCCTCGAGTGCCACCTTGAAGGCCTCGTCGATCTTCTTGACCACCGCCGGGTCCATGCCCTTGGGGCCGCCCATGCCGAACGGCGAGTCGAACACCATGTCAAAGCCGAGTTCCTTGAGTGTGGGTACGTCCGGCCAGTTCTTGGTGCGCTTTTCAGTCCACACGCAGAGCAGGCGAAGCTGGCCGCCGTCGACCAGGGGCTTCCAGCCCGTTGAGTCGGCCTGCAGCACCGTGTGCTTGCCGAGCACCGCGGCGTTGGTTTCCGCACCACCCTTGAACGGCACCATCGTGAATTTGACGCCGGCCTGGGCTGCGATCCGCTCCATGCCGATGTGCAGCGACGTGCCGGCACCGGGCGTGGCGTAGGTCACCTTGCCGGGATTGGCGCGGGCGAACTCGATCACGTCCTTGAAGGTTTTGTAGGGCTGATCGGCCGCCGTCGTGACGCCGAACGTGTAGCCGCTGAGATGCGAGACGTAGGTGAAGTCCTTGAGCGGATCGAAGGCGGTCTTCTGCATCACCGGGAGACGGAACACCGAAATTGGAAACTGGCAAAGTGTATAGCCGTCCGGCCGCGCGGTCGCCGCCATGGTGGCAGGGCCCAAGGTGCCCGACGCGCCAGCCTTGTTATCGATCTGATAGGGTTGGCCCAGCACCTTGCCGGCAACCTCGCACATGGCGCGCAGCGTGATGTCGCTCGATCCGCCCGCCGGCCAAGGCACGATGAAGGTCATCGGCTTGCTCGGGAAGGCCTGGGCGCGGGCAGCCGGCAAATAGAGCGGCATGCCGACACCGGCGGCGATCACCGCACCCAATCCACCTTTGACGACTCCACGACGACGAACGGTCATTTCACTTCCTCCCGAAGATTTTGGAGGAACCTGAACGATGGCCCCGTTGATGTAAAGAAGATCGCAGAGCTTGTGCTACGGCAGCACGCGCTTCATCCAGCGCGCGGTGCCCCGGGCGTCCTGGCTGTCGGACTCCTCGAGCTTTGCGATCACGCGTTGCCGGTCCGCCATCTCGCGATTCTGGCTGAGCTTGATCTTGGTTTCGATACGCGAGAGCGGCATGCGGAACACCGTGATCCCGCGTGTTTGCGCTTCGGCATTGCCGGCGGGAAGCCGATCGAGGCCCCAGCCTTCCGGGGCGGCGGCCTCGTACTCGCGGGCCAGCGACGCCAACACCTCGAGCGCGCCGTGGGTGTCCTCGATGATCTGAGGACGGCCATACGCGTGCACGGTTACATAATTCCACGTCGGCACTTTGGCGCCGGGCGTGTACCAGGTTGGCGACACATAGGCGTGCGGGCCCCAGAACAACGCCAGCGATTCCGCAGGGCGCGAGAACAGCTTCCAATGCGGGTTTGCGCGCGCGACATGGCCGACCAGCGAGCCGTGCGGCCCACCCGTCTCCTGCCATAACAACGAAAGGTGCGTCGTGAACGGCGAACCATCCTCGGCCGTCGTGGTCAGCAGCGCCCAGCTATGAGCCCGCATGATCTCCCGACCAATGGCCTCATCGCCCTCGAAGTGCTTCGGCAAATACATGGTTGATCCAATGGGTTGAACGCCGCTGAATTACCATGTCCAATACGATGAACAGAGGGAGTTATTCTCATGGGCGAAGATATCCGTCTTAAGTCGGCGGCCGGCGAAATCGGCGCTTACCTCGCCAAGCCAGCAGGCACCCCAAAGGGCGGCATCGTGGTGGTTCAAGAGATTTTCGGCGTCAACCAGCACATCCGGAAGGTCACCGACTTCTTTGCCAGCCAGGGCTATCTCGCGCTCGCACCGCGTTTCTTCGACCACATCAAGCCCGGCATCGAACTCGGCTATACGCCCGACGCCATCGCCGAGGGCCGCGGCTACGTGATGACGCCGGGCTTCACCGACAAGGCAGTGCAGGACACCGACGCCGCGATCCAGGAACTGAAGACCCGCGGCGCCAAGAAGGTCGGTGTTACCGGCTATTGCTGGGGCGGCACCATCTCGTGGCTGGCGGCGACGCGGCTGAAGCCCGACGCAGTTTCGGGCTACTACGGCGGCGGTATCCACGGTGCCCGGAACGAAAAGCCCACCGTGCCGACGCAGCTGCATTTCGGCGACAAGGATATGCACATCCCGATGACGCATGTGAACGAGCTTCGGACTCTCCATCCCGGCGTGCAGATTTTCGACTATCCGGCCGACCACGGTTTCCATTGCGACGAGCGCGGCAGCTGGGACGCACCGGCGTCCAAGCAGGCCATGGCCCGCACGCTGGAACATTTTGCGAAGTATGTGGGTTAATCATGCTTTTCCGGACCGCGCGCG
>CAMAYC010000075.1 GCA_945862125.1 Reyranella massiliensis 521 | reverse complement strand
ACCACCATGTTCTTCATCGCCTTCTGCAGCTTGTCGAAGGCGCGCACCTCGATCTGGCGCACGCGCTCGCGGCTGATGCCGTACTTGGCGCTGAGGTCCTCGAGCGTCTTGGGCTCGTCGACCAGGCGCCGCTCGACGATGATGTGCTTCTCACGATCGGTGAGCTGCCGCAGCGCCGCCGCCAGCATCTGCTTGCGCTGGCCGAGCTCCTGGCTTTCGCCCAGGCGCGTCTCCTGGTTCGGGGTCTCGTCGACCAGCCAGTCCTGCCACTCCATGTCGGCCTCGGACTTCACCGGGGCGTTGAGGGAGGAGTCGGGGCCGGCGAGGCGGCGGTTCATGTTGACCACCTCCTCTTCCGGCACGCCGAGGCGGGTCGCGATCTTGGTCACCTGCTCGGGCGTCAGGTCGCCCTCCTCGATGGCCTGCATCTGGCTCTTGAGCTTGCGCAGGTTGAAGAACAGCTTCTTCTGCGCCGCCGTCGTGCCCATCTTCACCAGCGACCAGCTGTGCAGGATGTATTCCTGGATCGAGGCGCGGATCCACCACATGGCATAGGTGGCCAGGCGAAAACCGCGGTCCGGGTCGAACCGCTTGACCGCCTGCATCATGCCGACGTTGCCCTCGGAGATCAGCTCGGCCACCGGCAGGCCATAGCCGCGATAGCCCATGGCGATCTTGGCCACGAGGCGCAGATGGCTGGTGACGAGCTGATGGGCGGCCTTGCTGTCGCCGTGCTCGCGCCAGCTCTTGGCCAGCATGAACTCCTGCTGCGGCTCGAGCAGGGGGAATTTCCGGATTTCCTGCAGGTAGCGGCTGAGGTTGCCCTCCGGCGTCAGGGACGACGGGAGCGAGGGAAGGTTTGCGGTAGCTGCACTCATGGCGGCTCTCTTTCGTACTCCAGACTGGTGTGAACGGGCGTTTAGCACTCTCACCCGTCGACTGCTAAGTCCGAGCTTAGAAGTCGGATACCTCGCAGGTCAACCTAAATCCGACTAGCACCCTCGGGTATTAAGGGGATTACTTAACGCCGTTCAGCGATGCCAGGAGCCTCGTGAAGTCTTGAGGCAATTCTGTGGCGAAGTTCATCACTTTGTGGGTAGTCGGATGGCGGAAGGAGAGTACCGCCGCGTGCAGCGCCTGCCGTTCGAATGCTCTTAACGGTTCCGGGCCCCCGGCGTTCCGCTTGCGCCCATAGACGGGGTCGCCCACGACCGGGCAGCCGATATGGGAGAGATGCACCCTGACCTGGTGGGTCCGGCCGGTCTGGAGTTTCGCCCCGACCAGGCTGGCGATCGGTGACAGGGCCGGACCGAAGCTCTTCTCGGTCCAGTATTCGGTGACGGCCGCGCGGCCGCTGGTCTTGCGGACAGTCATCCGCTTGCGGTCGACGGGATGGCGGCCGATGGCGGCTTCGATGGTGCCCGACTTGGGTTTCGGCTGCCCCCAGACCAGCGCCTGGTAGACGCGCGTGAGGTCATGGGCGGCAAAGAGCTTGGACAGGGCCTGATGGGACCGGTCGTTCTTGGCTACGACCATGACGCCCGAGGTGTTCTTGTCGAGGCGGTGGACGATGCCCGGCCGGCGGACACCGCCGATGCCCGAGAGGCTGTCGCCGCAATGGGCCAGCAGGGCGTTCACCAAAGTATGGTCGGGGTTGCCCGGCGCCGGATGGACGACCAGCCCGGCCGGCTTGTCGAGCACCAGCAGGTCGGAATCTTCATGCAGGATGTGCAGATCCAGGGCCTGCGGCAGCGGAATCGCGGGCTCCGGTTCGGGAATGTCGACCACGAAGCGATCGCCCGTTTTGACCTTGCGGGACGGCTCTTCTATCGTCGTGCCATCGGCCAGCGTCACGCGGCGGCCCTCGATCAGCGCCTTTACGCGGCTTCGCGTGAGGGCCGGCAAGGCAACGGCCAGCGCGCGGTCCAGCCGCTCGCCGGATGCGCTTTCATCGAAGGTCACGAAGTGGCGGGCGGCATCACTCATGGAGTTTTTTTGACGTCCCCTGCTCAGGCCTCTGCATCGTTCTGGCTGAAGGTGCTGGTTATCGCGATGGGCCTGCTGATCGTGGCCGGTTTCATCGTGGTCGCGGCCGAAGTCGCCCGCCGCATGTCTACGCCCAACGCCGCCCGGCCGCCAGCGTCGGGCCTGGCCACCGGCTTCACCGAACGCATCGCGCTGCCCTCGGGCGCGCGCGTGGTGTCGATGAGCGCCGTCGGCGATCGTCTGGTCGTCCATGTCGAGACCCAGGGCGGGCCGTCGGCCGCCTATGTCGTGGACCCACGCACTGGCGCGCTGGTCGGGACCGTCGAATTCCCGCCCGGTGTCACCCGCTAGCGATGATCGATCACCTGTCAATCACCACGACCGACGTCGACCGCGCCCAGGTCTTCTACGACGCAGTCATGGGAGCGCTCGGCTATCCCAGGATCTACCGCCGGCCCGAAGCCATCGGCTACGGCGAGCGCCGGCACGAGCCCGACTCGCCGCCGTGCATCTCGATCTATCTCTGTCGCGGCACCTTCGTGCCGGACAACCGGCATTGGGCATTCCGGGCCGCGAGCCCGGCCGCCGTGCGGGCGTTCCATGCCGCCGCGCTAAAACATGGCGGCAGCGACGACGGTCCCCCGGGCCTCAGGCCGCAATACGATCCCGACTACTACGCAGCGTTCGTGCGCGATCCCGATGGCAATCGCATCGAGGCCGTCACGCACCAGCGCGAGGAAAAAGAATGAACTTTCGCAGTGACAACGAAGTCGGCGCCCATCCCGCCATCATCGAGGCCGTGAGCCGCGCCTTTTCGGGCGGCACCGCGCCGTCCTACGGCGCCGACGCCTGGACACATAAGGTCGAGCAGCGGTTGCGCGACCTCTTCGAGCGGCCCGACCTGGTGGCCTTCCCGGTCGCGACCGGCACCGCGGCCAACGTGCTGTCGCTGGCCTGCTGCACGCCACCCTGGGGCGCCATCTTCTGCCATCCGGCCGCGCACATCCTGGTCGACGAGGCCAATGCGCCGGAGTTCTTCACGTCGGGCGCCAAGCTCTGCACGGTCGGCGGCGCCTCGGGCAAGATCGACCCGCGCAAGCTCGCCGAAACGCTGGCCGAGCCGGTCTATGGCGTCGTGCATCATCCGCAGCCGGCCGCCGTCAGCATCACCCAGGCCACCGAGTCCGGCACCGTCTACGGTCCGGAGGAAGTTGCCGCCATCGCCACGTCCACGCACCGCCATGGGCTGAAACTCCACATGGACGGCGCACGCTTTGCCAATGCGCTGGCCTTCGTGGGGTGCACGCCGGCCGAACTGTCGTGGAAGGCAGGCGTAGACGTGCTGAGCCTCGGCGCCACCAAGAACGGCGCGATCGCCGCCGAAGTCGTGGTCTTCTTCGACGCGAACCTTGCCCGCGAGTTCGAATTCCGCCGCAAGCGCGGCGGCCACCTGCTATCCAAGATGCGCTTCCTGTCGGCGCAGCTCGACGCCTACTTCACCGACGGGCTGTGGCTCGCCAATGCCCGCCATGCCAATGCCATGGCCCGCCTGCTCGTGGCCGGGCTGACGCCGCTGAAGGGCACGCAGCTTCTCTATGCCGTGGACGCCAACGAGATTTTCGTGGTCCTGCCGGCGCGAATGCACGATGCGCTGGAAGCCGCGGGAGCGCAGTATCACCCTTGGCCGTCGGACCGTCCGGGCGAGCGGGCATTCAGGCTGGTCACGGCATTCGACACGAGTCCGGCGGATGTCGATCGCTTCCTCTCCATCGCCAAGGCAGCCTGATCCCATGACCCATCAGCGTACCCTGACCGCCGCCCACTGGGGCGTCTACGAAGTCGAGTACGACGACAAGGGGCAGGCTGCGAAGCTTCATCCTTTCTCGAAGGATCCCGATCCTTCGCCGATCGGCCTGCACATGCTGTCCGACGAGGTGGCGCGCCTCCGGGTGCGGCGGCCGGCCTTCCGCAAGAGCTGGCTGGAAAAGGGACCGGGAGCCGCTACCGACAGGCGGGGCATGGAGCCGTTCATCGAGCTGCCGTGGGACGAGGCGCTCGATCTCATCGCCGCCGAGCTGAAGCGCGTGAAGGACGCGCACTCGAACCGGGCGATCTTCGGCGGCTCCTACGGCTGGTCGAGCGCCGGCCGCTTCCATCACGCGCAGAGCCAGGTCCATCGCTTCCTGAATGCGATCGGCGGCTACGTCCGCCACATGGATTCCTACAGCCTGGGGGCGGCGCGCGTGCTGATGCCGCACATCGTGGCCAGCATGGAAGACCTGATGGCGATGCACACGACCTGGGACGTGCTGGCCGAGCACTGCAAGCTGTTCGTCACCTTCGGCGGCGCGCCGCACAAGAACGCGCAGATCAATGCCGGCGGCGCGATGGTGCATCGCCTCAAGGACGGCCTCTACGGCATGCGCGCCAAGGGTGTGCGCTTCGTCAACATCACGCCGACCGCCGAGGACCTCGACACCGGCGGCGATATCGAATGGCTGGCGATTCGGCCGAACACCGATGCCGCGATGATCCTGGCGCTCTGCCACGTTCTCTACACCGAAAATCTCCACGACCGGGAGTTCCTCGACCGCTGCACGGTCGGCTTCGACAAGTTCGCGCCTTCGCTGGCCGACAAGACGCCTGAATGGGCCGAGGGGATCACTGGAATCAGCGCCCACCGCATCCGCGCGCTGGCGCGCGAGATGGCGGCGACCCGCACCACGGTGAACATCAACTGGTCGCTGCAGCGCTCGCATCACGGCGAACAGCCTTTCTGGGCGCTGGTGACCCTGGCGAGCATGCTGGGCCAGATCGGCCTGCCGGGCGGTGGCTTCGGCGCGAGCTATGGCCCGACCAACATCATGGGCGGCAGCAGCCCGCTGTTTTCCGGGCCGACGCTGTCGCAAGGCACCAACAAGGTGCCCGACTTCATCCCGGTCGCGCGCTTCACCGACATGCTGCTCAATCCGGGGGCCAGGATTCCGTACAACGGGCAGGAGATCACCTACCCCGAAATCCGCCTGATCTACTGGGCCGGCGGCAATCCGTTCCACCACCACCAGGACCTCAACCGCCTCCGCATCGCGTGGCGCAAGCCCGAGACCATCATCTTCAACGAGCAGTTCTGGACGCCGGCCGCGAAGATGGCCGACATCGTGCTGCCCGCGACCACCGGCCTCGAGCGCGACGATATCGGCTACGCAAGGCGCGAGCCCTACCTCATCGCCATGAAGAAGGCGCGCGAGCCGATCGGCGAGGCGCGCGACGACTACTGGATCTTCTCGGAGATCACCCGCCGTCTTGGCGCCGACGATACCTATACCGAGGGCCGGGACACGATGCAGTGGCTCGCCCATATGCACGAAGAAAGCCGCCAGAAGTCGGCCAAGGTTGGCGTGCCCTTCCCCTCTTTCGAGGAATTCTGGGAAGCCGGCATCGCCGAGGCCAAGGGCGAGAATCGCGAACCGGTGATGCTGGCGAAGTTCCGCGCCGATCCGGCAGCGAACCCGCTCAAGACCCCGTCCGGCAAGATCGAGATCTTCTCCGAGAAGATCGCCTCATTCGGCTACGACGACTGCCCCGGACATGCGACGTGGCTGGAGCCGATCGAATGGCTGGGCTCGAAACAGGCCGAGCGCTACCCGCTGCACCTGCTGTCGGACCAGCCGACCGACAAGCTGCACAGCCAGCTCGACCACAGTCCGCATGCCAGGGCGACCAAGGTGAAAGGCCGCCAGCCGGTCACCCTGCATCCGGAAGACGCCGCTGCGCGCGGCATCTCCGACGGTGACATGCTGCGCGTCTTCAACGACCGCGGTGCCTGCCTCGCGGCGGCCCAGCTGTCGGACCGCATCCGCCGCGGCGTGGTGCGTCTGTCGACCGGCGCCTGGTTCGATCCCGAGGACCAGGGATCCAACCGCCCGCTGGAGAAGCACGGCAATCCCAATGCGCTGACCCTCGACATCGGCGCCTCCAAGCTCAGTCAAGGCTGCATCGCCCAGACCTGCCTGGTCGAAATCGAACGCTTCGACGGTCCGGCGCCTGAGGTGACGGCCCACACATTGCCGGCGTTCGAGGCGCGCTGAGGAAGGCTATGTAATCGCCGCGAACCGGGCGGCGTGCCGGTTGTGCTCGGCGATGACGCGGCCCATGTCGACGGTGACGATCTTGCCTTCCCGGACGATCGGCCGGCCGCCCACGACGGTGTAGGCCGCGGTCTGCGGCGCGCAGAACACCGTGGCGGCGACAGGATCGCTGAGGCCGCCTGCGAACCCCACCGTATTGAGGTCGAGCGCGAAGAAGTCGCACATCTTGCCGGGAGCGAGCGAGCCGATGTCGTCTCGCCCCAGCAGCGATGCGCCGCCGAGCGTGGCGAGTTCCAGCGCCTGGCGCGCGGTCATCCATTCGCTGTCGCGGCGCGGATCCGACGTCGAAAGCGTCGTGTCGGGGCCTTCGGGCGCGCGCAGTCCCATCCGCAAGCGTGCCAGCAGCATCGCCTGGCGCACTTCGCCCAGCATGTGGCTGCCGTCGTTGCTGGCCGAACCATCGACGCCGATGCCGACCTTCACCCCGGCTTCGCGGTACTTCATCACCGGTGCGATGCCGGAGGCGAGGCGCATGTTGGAGCACGGGCAATGGCAGGCCCCGGCGCCGGCGCGGGCGAACAGGGCGATCTCGGCATCGTTGACGTGGATGGCATGCGCATACCAGACGTCCTTGCCGAGCCAGTCGAGCGAGCGCATGTATTCGACCGGGCGCATCTTGTGGCGCTCCAGCGTGTAACGCTCCTCGTCCATGGTCTCGCAAAGATGCGTGTGCAGTCGCACGCCGTGCCGGCGAGCGATCACGGCAGACTGTTTCATCAATTCGGCCGATACCGAGAAGGGCGAGCACGGGGCCAGTACGATCTGCGTCATCGAGCCCGGTTTCGGATCATGATAGCGGCCGATCACCCTCTCGCTGTCGGCGAGAATGTCGTCCTCGTCCTCGACGCAGGAATCGGGCGGCAGCCCTCCGCGCGACTGGCCCAACGACATCGAACCGCGGGACACCGCGAAGCGCACGCCGATCTCCCCGGCCGCCGCGATCTGGTCGTCGACCTTGCAGCCGTTGCGAAAGACATAGGCGTGGTCGAAGACAGTGGTGCAGCCTGACAAGGCCAGCTCGGCGCAGCCGACGATGGTGGACGTGCGGCTGGCCTCGGGCGTGCGGGCGGCCCAGATCATGTAATGGGCTTTGAGCCAGCGAAACAGGTTGTTGTTCTGCCCCGCCGGCAGATTGCGCGTCAGCGTCTGGTCGAGGTGGTGGTGACCATTGATCAGGCCGGGCAGGACGATATGGCCCTTGAGGTCGAGAACCGTGTCGGCAGTGGCGGGAAGCGAAAAAGTCGGTCCGACCTGCTGCACGACACCGTCGATGGCGAACAGACCGGCGTCGGGGAGCTCTCGCCGCTTCTCGTCCATCGTTACGACAAGTGCATTCTTCACCAGCAAAGATGCCATCCAGGCCCTCCCCCAAGAAGGTCCGCGCCGCGCAGACGCTCCCCTCCGCAAGCAGCGTACAGCATCTGTCCCTCACCACCGAACGCGGGCATGATGCAACAATCCCGACGCGTCGGGCATCTGGGCAGGGTTTCGCGACATTGGGCGAGACTTCGGGCGTTGGGAGAGCATTCATGGCAGATTCGGGCACCGGCAATCGGCGCGGCAATATGGGGATTTCGCGCCGGCGCATGCTGAACGGAGGAACCGCACTGGGTGCGTATTTCCTCCTGCCGCATGCCGCCCGTGCGCAGCACCAGGGCCACGACCATTCGGCGATGGGCCTCGATCCCGGCCCCATCGTCCAGGCGGCGGCGGCTTCGATGGATCAGCCCCTGCTCGAGCCCGAGGTCCGGCGCTCGGTCGATGGCGTGCTCAACACGACGCTATCCTGCCGGTACGCCTACAAGGACATCGGCGGGCAAAGGCTCTACCTCCGCAGCTATGAGGGCACGAGCCATGGCCCGACCCTGCGCATGAAGCCCGGCGAGACGCTGAAGATCAGGCTGTCGAACGATTTTCCGCCGAACCGCGATGTGCTGCCGCAGAACATGGCGCTACCGCACCAGTTCAACAACACGAACTTCCACTTCCACGGCGCGCACTGCAGCCCGAGCGGCATCGCCGACAACGTCATGCGTTCGATGGCGCCGGGAAAGAAGTACGACATCGAGATCGCGCTGCCCAAAGACCACACGAGCGGCACCTACTGGTATCACCCGCACCATCACGGCGGCGCCGACGTGCAGATCGCCAGCGGCATGGCGGGCGCCATCATCGTCGAGGGCGATTTCGCCGGCGTGCCCGAGATCACCAATGCGAAAGAGCGCGTGATGATGATGTCGCAGGTCGTCTTCGACGCCTTCGGCATGATCGAGAACTTCTCGACGCTGTTTCCGGAGACCGCAACACGCTTCCTGGCGATCAACGGCCAGCGCCGGCCGACGATCACGATGCGGCCCGGCGAGGTGCAGCGCTGGCGGCTGGTCGGCTCGCAGTACCAGGACGACTTCTTCCTGGAACTCGAGAAGCACAATCTGAATGTCATCGCCTTCGACGGCATCCCGCTCAGGAGCATGCAGGAGCTCAAGACCCTGCTGTTCGCGCCCGGTCAGCGCGCCGATATCCTCATCCAGGCCGGTGCACCCGGGACCTACGAATTCCGCGCCCTGCCCTACGACCAGGGTCACCCCTCACCGGTCGGGCCGCTCGCTCGCCTTGTGGTGTCGGGCGATCCGCTGCCGATGAAACTGCCGGCCGCCCTGCCCAAGCCGCCTTTCGAGGACGTCAAGGACAGCGAGATCACCGGAAGGCGCACGGTCACCTTCTCGGCGACATCGCCGGAGGCTGACGCCGCCGGGCATTGGCAGGAGTTCTCGTTCCTGGTCGACGGCAAGTCGTTCAACCCGAACCGCATCGACCAGCGCGTGAAACTGGGTGCGGTCGAGGAATGGACGATCGTGAACACCCACGTTCACGACGACCATGTCTTCCACATCCACACCAACCCGTTCCAGGTCACCCAGGTGAACGGGCAGCGGCAACCCGACCTGCTATGGCGCGACTCGGTAATCGTGCCGCGCAAGGGCGGCAGCGTGGTGTTCCGCTCACGCTTCCTCGACTACACCGGCATCTACATGCTGCACTGTCACATGATGAACCATGAAGAGATGGGCATGATGCAGACAGTGGAGGTTTACAAAGACTGACCTCGAGGCAGACATGAACCTGAACACCATCGAAGAGGTCAAGCGCCCCACCTCGGCCGAGCACATCGGCCAATGGCGCGACGGTTATGCCTGGCTGGCGGGCGGCACCTGGCTGTTCTCCGAGCCGCAGCTAGCCACCCGCACGCTGATCGACCTCGACGGTCTCGGCTGGGCGCCACTCACCGCCACGGCCGAGGGTCTCGAGATCGCCGCGACCTGCCGCGTCGCCGATCTTCATGCCTTCGAGGGGCCGCCGGCGTGGCGGGCCGTTCCCTTGTTCAACCGCTGCATCGACGCATTCCTGATGTCGTTCAAGATCTGGAACGCAGCGACGATCGGCGGCAACGTCTGCATGTCGCTGCCGGCCGGCGCCATGATCTCGCTCACCGCCGCGCTGGAGGGTGTCTGCACCCTGTGGCCGCGTGACGGCCAGCCGCGCGAGGTGCCGGTCGTCGATTTCGTCACCGGCAACCACAAGAACGTGCTGGAGAAGGGCGAGCTGCTGCGCTCGATCCACCTGCCGGCCTCCGCGCTGTCGAAGCGCCAGGCGATGCGGCAGATGTCGCTCACCCACCTCGGACGCTCGGCGGCGCTGATCATCGGCACCGCGAACGACGGCGGGTCCGACTTCCTGCTGACGATCACGGCCTCGACGCCACGCCCGATACAGCTGCGCTTCGCCAAGATGCCGTCGGCCGACGAACTGCGCCACGCGATCAACGACAAGATCCCGGGCGACGGCTACTTCGAGGACGTCCACGGCTCGGCGCGCTACAAGCGCCACCTCACCCATTACTTCGCCGAACAGATACGCGCGGAACTGGCATGAGCAAGTTCGACGTCAACGGCCACCTCTACTCGGCCGAGCCACGGCCCGGCCAATGCCTGCGCACCTTCCTGCGCGACCTGGAAGTGTTCGGCGTCAAGAAGGGCTGCGATGCCGGCGACTGCGGTGCCTGCACCGTGTGGATCGACGGCAAGCCGTTCCATTCCTGTCTCGTCCCCGCCTTCCGCGGCGAAGGCCGCAAGATCACGACCATCGAAGGCCTCGCCAAGGACGGCAAGCTCCATCCCGTCCAGCAGGCGTTCCACGACGCCCAGGCCTTCCAGTGCGGCTACTGCGCCGCCGGCATGATCATGACGACGGCCTCGGCCGCGTTCGACGAGGCGCACAAGGCCGACCTGCCGCATGCGCTGAAGGGCAATCTCTGCCGCTGCACCGGATATCGCTCGATCGACGATGCCCTGCGCGGCAAGAGCAACATCGAGGAGGACGTCGCCGGCAAGGCCTGCGGCGCCAGCCTGCCCAACCCGTTCACCGACGCGATCCTGACGGGCCAGGCGCGCTACACGATGGACATTGCGATGGAGGGCATGCTGCACCTGAAGGTGCTGCGCTCGCCGCATGCCCATGCGCGCATCACCCGCATCGACCGGACCAAGGCGCAGGCCGTGCCGGGCGTCGTTGCCGTCTACACCTGGGAAGACGTGCCGCGCCGCCTCTACAGCACGGCGCTGCACGAGGACCATCTGGTCGATCCCGACGACACCTACATGCTGGACAAAGTGGCCCGCTTCGCAGGCCAGCGCATCGCCATGGTGGTCGGCGAGACCGAGGCCGCGGCCGAAGCCGGCGTGCGCGCCCTGGAGGTCGACTACGAGCTCCTGCCGGCGGTGTTCGATCCGGTCGCCGCCATGGAGCCCGGCGCACCGCGGCTGCACGACAAGGACGAGGTCGTCACCCAGAACGGCAACATTTTCTGCACGCTGGAAGGCGAGATCGGCGACGTGGCGAAGGGCTTCAGGGAAGCCGACGCCATCCACGAGATGACCTACTCGACGTCGCGGGTGCAGCATGTGCACCTCGAGACCCATGGCTCGATCGCCTGGCGGGGCGAGGACAACCGTTGGCACGTCCGTACCAGCTCGCAGGGCCCGTTCACTGTCCGCACCAAGCTCGCCCACCTGATGGGCGTCCCGGCACGGGATATCCATGTCTTCACCGAGCGGGTCGGCGGCGGTTTCGGCGGCAAGCAGGAGATGGTGTCGGAAGACCTTCCCCTGTTCGCCACGATGAAGCTCGGCGGCCGTCCGGTGAAATGGGAATGGACGCGCGAGGACGAGTTCATCGGCGCCACGACGCGGCACCAGATGACGACCAGGATCAAGATCGGCGCCAGGAAGGACGGCACGCTGACCGCGCTCGACGTCCATGTGGTGTCGAATACAGGCGCCTACGGCAACCACGCCAGCGAGACCCTCGGCGCCGCGATGGGAAGCCCGTTCGCGGCCTATCGCTGCGCCAACAAGAAGGGTGTCGGCCACGTCGTCTATACCAACATGATCCCGGGCGGCGGCTTCAGGGGCTACGGCGCCTCGCAGACGACCTTCGCGATGGAATGCGCCATGACCGAGCTGGCGGGTTTGCTGGGCATCGATCCCGTCGAGATACGGCGCAAGAACGTCGTGCGCCCCGGCGACAATATCGCATCGATCTGGCAGGAGCCGAGCGACGCGAGTTTCGGCAGCCACGGCATCGACCAATGCCTCGAGATCGTCGAGACGGAGCTCAAGAAAGGCAACGGCGTCGCCAGGCCCGCCGGCGACGACTGGGCCGAGGGAACGGGCATCGCGCTCGCGATGCTCGAATGCGGCCCGCCGACCGAGCATCGCTCCGGCGCCGAGATGACGCTGCTGCCCGACGGCACCTATCACCTGGCCTGCGGTTCGTCCGAAATGGGCAACGGCATCACCACGGCACACAAGCAGATTGCCGCGTCCATCGTCGGCGTGCGCGCCCGCGACGTCGACATCATCAACGCCGACACCGACCGCACGCCCTACGACACAGGCACCTTCGCCAGCACCGGCACGGTCGTGGCGGGCAAGGCCGTGCACATCACCGCCGAGGCGATGCGCAACGACATCCTCGACTTCGCCGCCCGCCACAGCGGCGTCGATCGCGACAAGTGCCGGCTCGACAACGATGCCGTCGTCTGCGGAAAAAAGCGGATCCTGCTCACCGAACTCCATGCCGAAGGCGCCAAGGTCAATCATCGCTTCACGGTCAGCCGCAAGGCCTACCTGTCGCCGCGCTCGATCGCCTTCAACGTGCAGGGCGTGCGGCTCGCGGTGCACCGGGTGACCGGCGAAATCCGCATCCTGCACAGCGTGCACGCCGCCGACATCGGGCGGCCGATCAATCCCATGCAGTGCCGGGGCCAGCTCGATGGCGCCGTCGCCATGGGCTACGGCTGGGCGCTGACCGAGAACATGGTCCATGACGAGGGCCACATGGTGAACCCGCAGCTGCGCAACTACCGCATCCCGGCCTTCGCCGACACGCCGCACACCGACATCTTCTTCGCCGACACGATCGACACGATCGGGCCGCTGGGCGCCAAGTCCCAGGGCGAATGCGGCATCAATCCCGTGGCGCCGGCGGTTTCGAACGCGCTGGCCGCCGCCGTGGGCGTGCGCTTTGCCCATCTTCCCTTCACGCCCGACCGCCTGTACAGCAAGCTCGCAGCCAAGCCATGAGCGTCAGCATCGTGACGCAGACCTGCGTGCGGCCGGAACGGGCCGAAGACTTCGCCCGCTGGCAGGGCGAGACCAGCAACTTCATCGCCAGCTTCCCGGGCTTCATCGAGCAGCGGCTGACGCCGCCCAAGCCGCCGTTGCAGGTCGACTGGGTGATCCTGCAACGATTCAACAACCTCGACGCCGCCCGGGCCTGGCTCACGTCCGCGGAACGGCAGGCCCGCATCGAGGGCGCCGCGCCGATGCTGGTCGGACGCGACGACGTGCACATCGTCCAGGACGAGGCCGAAGGCATCAAGCCCGCGCCGGCATCGGTGATGATCAGTACCCGCGTGCTGCCGGGCAAGGAAGCCGAATACCGAATCTGGGAGCGCAGGATCGCGGCCGCCCAATCCAAGGCGCCCGGCCTGCAGGGCTACCGCTTCGAGCCGCCGGTCCCGGGCGTCCAGGAAGATTACGTTGCCATCCTGCGCTTCGACAGCGACACCAACCTGCAGGCTTGGCTCGACTCACCGGTGCGCAGGAAGCTCATCGAGGAGGCAGCGCCTCTCACCGAGGAATTCCACGCCCGGATGGCGCGTACCGGGTTCGACCAGTGGTTCCGGGATGCCGCCGGACCAAGCACCGCGCCGATGCCGGTGTGGAAGATGGACATGCTGGTCCTGCTGATGCTCTACCCGATCGTCTTCCTGTTCGGGGTATTCGTCGGCACGCCGCTGCTCGGCAATGTGCTCGGCCTGTCGTTTGCCGTGTCGCTGTTCCTGGGAAACATCGTGAGCGTCGGCCTGACGGGCTTTCTCGTGCCGTGGGTCGCTGGACGCTTCGGATGGTGGTTGCGGCCCGCCCCCGGCAAGGAACTCCAGACCGGGCTGCTGGGTGCTGGCGTCATCCTGGCCATGTATGCCGCCATGGTCCTGGTCTTCTGGCGCTTCTTCTGAAGACCCGCCGAACTTGCTAGACTGGCCCGGCGGAGGATCCCATGACCAAACGTCTCAGCGCAGAAGCGGTCGCCCAGTACCGCCGCGACGGCTTCCACTTTCCCTTGCGTGTCCTGTCGACGGAAGAAGCCCGCTCGTATCGCGACCGGCTGGAAGCGGCCGAACGCGCGGCCGGCGGGCCGCTGGCCGGCGACCGGCGGCACAAGGTTCACCTCCTCTACACCTGGGCCAACCAGCTGGCGCGCCATCCCGCCATCCTCGATGCGGTCGAGGACGTGATCGGGCCCGACATCCTGTGCTGGAGCACCACCTTCTTCACCAAGGAAGCGCAGTCGCCCTCGTTCGTGTCCTGGCACCAGGATGCGACCTACTGGGGCCTCAGCACCGACGACGTGATCACCGCCTGGGTGGCCTTCGCCGACGCGCCGGTCGAAAGCGGCGCCATGAAGTTCTGGCCGGGCAGCCACCTCAAGAACCAGCTCGCGCATCGCGACACCTTCGACCAGAACAATCTGCTGACCCGCGGCCAGGAGATCGCCGTCGACGTGCCGGCAGGCGCCGGTGTCGACGTGGCGCTCAAGGCCGGCGAAATGTCCCTGCATCACGTGCTGCTGGTGCATGGATCGGGGCCCAACACGACGGACGACCGGCGCATCGGCTTCGCCATCCGCTACATCCCGCCCCATGTCCGCCAACTGAAAGTCCGCGACTCCGCCATGCTCGTGCGCGGTCGCGATACGCACGGCAACTTCGACCTCGAGCCCGATCCCCGGGCCGATCTCGATCCCGCGGCGCTCGCCGCCCACCGCGACGCCACCGAGCGTTCGGTGCAGGCGCTCTATTCGGGCACCGACCGCACGCAGTTCCGCGCCTAGGTGGCAGCTACCAGGAGAGCCTGAAGCCGGCAGATATCGAGTGGCTGTCGGTGCCGGTGCCGACTTCGCCGTCGTAGCGCATATAGAGAGAAGTGCTCTCGGCAATGGCGGTATTGGCCGAGAATCCCAGGACCGCGCTGTCGCGCTGTGGTGCTGCGCCGAAGACAGTGAAGCCCGCGCTGGGAGCCCCGGCGAAGGCGGCCTGCACCGGACGCGACGTGTCGGCATACTCGTGTACCCAACCCAGCCGGAACTGGATCGCGAGCTTGTCGCGCCAGCCGGCGTCGACCGCGCCCGCCAGCTCGACGCCGAGCGTGCCGCGCATCGACTTGGTCGTCTGTTGCGCCACATTGAGGTTGAGGGAATTGGCGCCGGTCTCGGTGAAACTCGCCTGGGTCACGGTCGATGTCTGGAAGCGCGCGAACGGAGTGAGCGATGCCGCAGCCGGCGCATAGATGCCGATCTTGTAGCCGGTCTCGACCTGGGCCAGGAACTGATCGGCGCCGGTCTGTCCCCTCGCCGTGCGCGGCTGCAGGCCGGGGATGGAGATCATGCGGGTCATCTGGTTCTCGTTGTAGCCGTAGCCTGCCAGCGCATCGACGTAGAAGGCGGCCTCGGTGAAGGAGGCATAGACGCTGGCCTGGTAGCTGTTGGTGGTGCCGCGGCCGCTGAAATTGCTGACCCACTGGTTGCCGCTCGCGAAGCCCAGCCCCATGCCGACCAGAAAGCGGGGATCGGCGCGGAAGTCGATGCCGGTCGCGAAGCCGCCGGCATTGTAGGTCAGGGTGGAGGAATTGCCGTTGCCCGCCACGCTGCCGGTGCCACCCAGCGCGCTGCCCCACAGGCTCCACGGGCTGGCGCTCGGTCCTTCGTCGCAAGCGACGTCGCAGGCCTGGGCCAGGGCGACGCGCCCGCCGGCTCCGCCGCTGCTGCGAGCCGCGGCCATCTGCTGGCCGACGACGTTCATGAACAACAGGCCGTTGGCGATATTGGCGGTGCCGAAGCCGGAATATTGCTGGCCGCTGATCGCATCCATCGCCGCCTGGCCCTGGGCGAGAGTGAGCGTGGACATGGTGCCGATGACAGTGGCGAAGTCGCCGCTGGAACCCGCCACGCTCTGGTCGAGCGCAGTACCGACGGCCACCTGATTGGCCGTTTGTGCGCCGCGCGCAAAGCCGCCGGGCTTCAAGGTCAGGTAGACGTTGTTGGCGTCGTAGCCGAGCGATGCCTGCAGGAAGGGAAAGTTGCTGGTGACGTTGGCATAGGTGCCCGTCACCCCGCCAACTGCGTTGACGATGGTGTAGGTGGTGCTGGGCGCATAGACGCCGGCCTCCGCCACGACGGCTACCGTGCCGCCATTGATCGTGGCAGTCCCCGGGGCGCCGATGACATTGAGGCGATCGGACTGGCCGCCGGCATTGACCTCGACCTCGTAGGAACTGCCGGCGGCCTGCGTGAACGTGCCGCTCACCGTGAGGGTGCCGATCGAATTGCCGGGCGCGAGCACGCCGTTGTTCGTGACAGTGCCCGTGATTGTGCCGCTGCCGCCGAGATTGCCGGCGCTTGCGACCGTGACGTTGCTGGCGATGCTGCCGTTGACGGCCAGACGTCCGTTCGAAACGGTGGTCGGGCCGCTGTAGGTGTTCGTCCCCGTCAGCGTCAGCGTACCGGTGCCGCTTTGCGTCACCGAACCGGTCCCCGAGATCACGCCCGTGTAGGTCGTGGCGTTCGGCAGGTCGAAATCGAGCACGGCATTGTTGACGATATTGCCGGAGATCGAGCCGTTCGTACTGCCGTTGCCGATCTGGAGCTGGCCGGCCGAGATCGTCGCGGTGCCGCTGTATCCGTTGAGACCGGCAGACAGGATCGTCTTGCCCGCGCCGGCCTGGGTGATCGCGCCGTTGCCCGAAATCGCGCCGTTGACGGTCAGCGTGTCGGAGCGGTTGAACACGAGACTGCCATTGTTGACGATGGCGCCGGTGCCGATCGAGCCCGCCGTGCCGCCGGTGCCGATGTTCAGGGTACCGGCCGAGATCGTCGTCGTGCCGCTGTAGCTGTTGGTGCCCGTCAGCGTCAGGGCGTTCGTGCCGACCTTGCTGAGGGCGCCCGTGCCGGAGATGCTGTTGGCGACGGTGATGGCGTTGGAGCGGTTGATCTCCAGGGTGCCGTTGTTGACTACGGCGCCCGAACCCAGCGTGCCCGTCGCGGTATTGTTGCCGACGCTGAGCGTCCCTCCCGAAATCGTCGTCGTGCCGCTATAAGTATTTGCCGCCGTCAGCACGGTCGTGGCGGCGCCACCGACCGTGAGGGTCTGCCCGACACCGCCGATCACGCCGCTCAGCGTCAGCGTGCCGGCATCGGAGCTGATGCCGGCGCCGCCGCCAGCCAGGGTGATCGCCCCGGCATAGCTGTTGACGCCGGAGATGTTGCGCAGCGCCCCGCCGCTCGAGATGCCCGAGCCGCTGAGCGACAGCGCCTCGGCGCCAACGGCGATGCCCCCCTGCATCTCGAGGGCCGCGCCGCTGGCCACCGTCACGCCACCCGCGGTCGTGCCGAGCGCGGTGGCGTTGCGGATGTTGAGCGCGCCCGCGGAGATCGTGGTGGCCCCGGTGTAGGTATTGGCCACCATCAGGGTTGCCGTGCCCGTGCCATCCTTGGTGAGCGTGCCCGTCGTCGTGCCGATGACACCGCCGAATATCGTGTTGCCGGCGCCGCCGACCGTCAGATTTTGCGCGGCACCGCCGATCGCGCCATTCAGCGTCAGGCTGCCCGCATCGGAGTTGATACGCGTGGCCCCACCGCTGAGCGTGACGGCACCGCCATAGGTGTTGGCGCCGGAGACATTGCGCAGCGCGCCACCGGCAGAGATGCCGGTGCCGGCGAGCGACAGCGCCTCGGCGCCGACCGTGATGTTGTTCTGGACTTCGAGGGCGGCCCCGCTGGAAACGGTGGTGCCGGCCGCCGTGGTGCCGAGCGCCGTGTTGTTCTGGATGTTTAGGGCGCCGGTCGTGACCGTCGTGGCGCCGATATAGGTGTTGGCGCCACTCACGGTCGTCGTGCCGGCGCCGATCTGGGTCACCGTTCCGGTCCCCGAGATCACGCCCGAGACCGACAGCGCGTCGGAGCGGTTGAAGGCCAGGATGCCGCCGCTGGTGACGACACCCCCTGTCCCCAGCGAACCGGTCGTGCCGCCCGCGCCGATCCGCAGCGTGCCCTCGGTGATCGTCGTCGTGCCCGAATAGCTGTTCGTCCCGGTCAGGATGAGAACGCTGTTCGTGCCCGAAGCGGTCTTGGTCAGCGTACCCGTGCCCGAAATGCTGTTGGCGAGGGTGAAGGTCGCATCCGAGCGATCGATGACCAGCGCGGCATTGTTGACCACGGCGCCGGTACCCAACGTTCCGACAGCACCCGTACCGCCGATATTGAGAGTGCCCGCCGAGATCGTCGTCGTGCCGCTGTAGCTATTGGCGCCGGTCAGCGTCACCGTTCCCGCTCCCAGCTTGGTGAGCGCACCGGTGCCCGACATCGCATTCGCCACCGTGATGCTGTCCGACCGGTTGAGCTGCAGCGTCGCGTTGTTGACGACGGCGCCGGTACCGAGGTTGCCGGCGGTGCCGCCTGTCCCGATGCTGAGCGTCCCGGCCGAGATCGTCGTTGTTCCCGAATAGGTGTTGGCGCCGGTCAGGCTCGTCGTGCCGGTGCCGATCTGGGTCACCGTTCCGGTGCCCGAGATCACGTTCGACGCGGTAAGCGCGTTGGAGCGGTTGAAGGCCAGCGTGCCGCCGGTGGTGACGACGCCGCCCGTGCCCAGTGACCCTGTCGTGCCGCCTGCACCGATCTGAAGCGTTCCCTCGGTGATCGTCGTCGTGCCGCTGTAGCTGTTGGTACCGGTCAGCGTCAGCGTGCTGGCCGTCCCGGCCGCGCTCTTGGTCAGTGCGCCCGCACCCGAGATGTTGTTGGCCAAGGTGATGGCCGCGTCGGTCCGGTCGATCAGAAGAATGCCGCTGTTGACCACGTTGCCCGTACCCAGCGTGCCGGACGAGCCGCCGCCACCGATATTGAGTGTCCCGACCGAGATCGTCGTCGTCCCCGTGTAGGCATTGGAACCCGTCAGGGTCGCGACGCCGGCCCCGAACTTGGTGAGGGCCCCGGTGCCGGAGATGTCGTTGCCGACGGTGACGGCGTTCGACCGGTTAAGCTGCAGCGTGGCGTTGTTGACGACGCTGCCGCTGCCCAGCGTGCCCACCGTACCGCCGGCACCGACGCTCAGGATACCGGCCGAGATCGTGGTCGTGCCGCTGTACGTGTTGGCGCCCGTCAGGTTGGTCGTGCCGGCCCCGAGCTTGGTGACCGCGCCGGTGCCGCTGATCGCGTTGGCCACCGTGATCGCATCCGACCGATTGAACGTCAGCGTCGCGTTGTTGGTCACGGCACCGGTACCCAGCGTACCGGCCGTGCCGCCAGCCCCGACCTGCAGGGTGCCCGCCGAGATCGTCGTGATGCCGCTGTAGGTGTTGGCGCCCGTCAGGATCGTCGTTCCCTCGCCGATCTGGCTCAAGGTGCCGGTGCCGGAGATGACGTTGGCCACCGTGATCGTGTTGGAACGATCGAATCCCATTGCCGCATTGTTGACGACGGCGCCGGTGCCGAGCGTGCCGGTCGTACCTCCGTTGCCCACTCGCAAGGTGCCGGCCGAGATCGTGGTGGTGCCGCTGTAGGTGTTGGCGCCGGTCAATATCGTCAAGCCCGCCGCGAGCTTGGTCACCGCACCGGTGCCCGAGATCACGTTCCCGACCGTCATCGTATCGGAGCGATTGAAGGCCAGCGTGCCGCCGGTCGTCACCACGCCGCCGGTGCCCAGCGTGCCCGTCGTGCCGCCGGCGCCGACCTGCAAGACTCCCTCGGTAATCGTCGTCGTGCCGCTGTAGCTGTTCGTTCCGGTCAGCGTCAGCGTCGTGCTCGTTCCCGATGCGGTCTTGGTGAGCGTGCCCGTGCCCGAGATGTCGTTGGCGACGGTGATGGCATTCGAGCGGTCGATGATCAGAGCGGCATTGTTGACCACGGCGCCGCTGCCCAAGGCGCCGACCGTGCCCGCGCCGCCGACATTGAGGGCGCCCAGCGAGATCGTCGTCGTGCCGCTGTAGGTGTTGGCGCCGGTCAAGGTGGTCCTTCCCGCGCCGGCTTGGACGACGGCACCCGACCCGTTGATGATATTGGAGACTGTGAGCGCGTTGGACCGGTTGAACTGCAGGGTGGTCCCACCGGAGAGGCTGACGGTCGGCCCGCTGCCCAGCGTGCCAGTGGTGCCGCCGGCACCGACGCTGAGCGTGCCGGCATTGACGAAGGTGTTGCCGCTGTAGGTGTTGGTGCCCGTCAGGCTGGTCGTGCCGCTCCCCGACTGTTGCACCTGGCCCGTGCCCGAGATGTTGCCCGAGATCGTGAGCGCATTGGACCGGTTGAAGAGCAGGGTGGAGTTGTTGACGACGGCTCCCGTGCCCAGGGTACCCGTGGTCCCGCCGGCACCTATGCTGAGAATCCCGTTCGAGATCGTCGTGGTTCCCGAGTAGGTGTTGGTGCCGGTCAGAATCGTCCCGACGGGGCCCGTCTGGAGCACTGCGCCTGTGCCTGAAATGTTGTTCGAGACCGTCGCATTGTCGGCCCGGCTGAGCTGCAGCGTGGCGTTGTTGACAACCGCCCCGGTGCCGAGCGAACCCGTCACCCCGCCGCCCCCGACGTTCAGCGTTCCGGCGGAGATCGTCGTCGTACCCGCATAGGTGTTGGCACCGGTGAGCGTGGCGGTGCCTGCCCCCAGCTTGGTGAGGGTGCCGGTGCCGGAGATCGCATTGGAGACCGTGACCGTCCCTGTCCGGTTGATCTGCAGAGTGCCGTTGTTGACGACGGCGCCGCTGCCCAGCGCCCCGGTCGCGCCACCGGCGCCGATGCTGAGGATGCCGGCCGAGATCGTCGTCGTGCCGCTGTAGGTGCCGGCCCCCGTCAGGCTGGTCGTGCCGCTGCCGATCTGGTTGACGTCGCCGGTGCCGGAGATCGCCCCGGCGACGGTGAGCGCCCCGGTGCGGTTGAAGGTGAGCGTGGCGTTGTTGGTTACCGCGCCGGTGCCGAACTGGCCGGTCGCGCCGCCCGCGCCGACCTGCAGAGTGCCGGCGGAAATCGTCGTGGCGCCGCTGTAGGCGTTGGCGCCGGTCAGCGTGATTGTGCCGCTGCCGGCCTGGGTCACCGCGCCGGTGCCGGAGATCACGTTCGCCACCGTGACCGCGTCCGAGCGATTGAAGGCCAGGGTGCCACTGTTGGCGACGGTGCCGGTGCCCAGCGTGCCCGCCGTTCCACCATCGCCAATCTGGAGAGTGCCGGCCGAAATCGTGGTGGTGCCGCTGTAGGTGTTCGCGCCCGTCAGCGTGGTCGTGCCGGCGCCGAGCTTGGTCACCGCGCCGGTACCCGAGATCAGGCTACTGACGGCCAGCGCATCGGAGCGGTTGAAGCGCAAGATGCCGCCGGTGGTATTGACGGTTCCGGTGCCCAGCGTGCCTGAAGTACCGCCGCCGCCGATACTCAGCGTGCCCTCGGTGATCGTGGTGGTCCCGCTGTAGCTGTTCGTCCCGGTCAAGGTCAGGACCGTGTTGGTGCCGGCGTTCGACTTGGTGAGGCCGCCGGTTCCCGAGATGCTGTTGGCCACCGTGAAGGCGGCATCGGACCGGCTGATCAGAAGCGTGCCATTGTTGACCACCGCCCCCGTGCCGAGCGTGCCGACGGTACCGGCTGCGCCGACGCTGAGCGTGCCGGCCGAAATCGTCGTCGTTCCGCTGTAGCTGTTGGCGCCTGTCAGGGTCGTGGTGCCCGTCCCGATCTGGTTGACCACGCCGGTTCCCGAAATGGCGCTCGCCACCGTGAGGGCACCGGTGCGGTTGAACTGCAGGGTGGCGTTGTTGGTGGTGGCGCCGGTACCGAGCACGCCGGTCGCCCCGCCCGCACCGACGCTCAGCGTCCCCGTCGAGATCGTCGTCGTGCCGCTGTAGGTATTGGCGCCCGTCAAGCTGGTCGTCCCGGCGCCGATCTGGGTGACGCCGCCGGTGCCCGAGATCAGGTTGGACACGGTCAGCGCGTCGGAACGGTTGAAAGCCAGCGTGCCGCCGGTGGTCACCACGCCGCCCGTTCCCAACGACCCCGTCGTGCCGCCGGCGCCGATCTGCAGCGTACCCTCGGTGATGGTCGTCGTGCCGCTGTAGGTGTTCGTACCGGTCAAAGTCAGCGTCGTATTCGAGCCTGCATTCGATTTAGTGAGCGCACCGGTCCCCGAGATGTTGTTTGCAATGGTGATGGCCGCATCCGACCGATCGATGATCAGAGTACCGCTGTTGACCACGGCCCCGGTGCCCAGCGTGCCGGTCGTGCCGCCACCACCAACGTTCAGCGTGCCGGCCGAGATGGTCGTGGTGCCGGAGTAGCTGTTCGTTCCCGTCAAGGTCGCGACATTCGTCTGGAGCTTGGTCAGCGCACCCGTACCCGAGATATCGTTGGCGATCGTAACGACATTCGACCGGCTGATCTGCAGGGTGCCGTTGTTGGTCACGGCGCCGCTGCCCAGCGATCCGGTAGCCGAATTATTGCCGATGCTGAGCGTGCCGGCGGAGATCGTCGTCGTGCCGCTGTAGGTGTTCACCGCCGTCAGGTTCGCGGTGCCCGTGCCCTCCTTGGTGAGCGTGCCGGTGGTGGTGGCAATCATGCCGCCCAGGGTGATATTGCCGGCGCCGCCGACCGTGAGATTTTGGCCTGCTCCGCCGACCGCGCCGCTGAGCGTCAGTGTCCCGGCGTCGGAAGCGATCCGGGTCGGACCGGTCAGGGTGATGGCGCCTCCGTAGCTGTTGGTGCCGGAAACATTGCGCAGCGCTCCGCCATCGGCGACGCCACTTCCGCTGATCGACAGCGCTTCGGCGCCGACCGCGATGCCCCCCTGCAGCTCGAGCGCCGCACCGCCGGCCACCGTCAAACCGCCCGCGGCCGTGCCGAGGGCAGCGCTGTTGCGGATGATCAGCACACCTGCCGAAACAGTGGTCGCGCCGGTGTAGGTGTTGGTACCGCTCAGCGTGACCGTCCCCGTACCGTCCTTGGTGAAGGTGCCCGACGTCGTGCCGATGACGCCGGAGAGGGTCGTATTGCCGGCACCGCCGACCGTGAGATTCTGTGCAGCCCCGCCCACCGCGCCGCTCAGGGTGAGCGTACCAGCGTCGGAATTGATGCGGGTGGCGCCGGCCAGGGTGATGGCGCCGGTCAGGCTGTTGGTGCCCGAAATGTTGCGCAGCGCACCACCGGCCGAGATGCCGGTGCCGTTCAGAGACAGCGCCTCGGCGCCGACCGCGATGTTGTTCTGGACCTCCAGCGCCGCGCCGCTGGAGACGGTCGTGCCGGCCGCCGTGGTTCCGAGCGCCGTATTGCTCTGGATGTTGAGGGCACCCGTGGTGATCGTCGTGGCGCCGGTGTAGGTGTTGGCACCGGTGAGCATCGTCGTCCCGGCGCCGAACTGGCTCACCGTGCCGGTGCCGGAGATCACGCCTGAGACAGACAGCGCATCGGAACGGTTGAAGCGCAGCGTGCCGCCGGTCGTGACGACACCGCCCGTCCCCAGCGTTCCCGTCGTGCCGCCCGCGCCGATCTGCAGGATGCCCTCGGTGATGGTCGTCGCGCCGCTGTAGGTATTCGTTCCCGTCAGCACCAGGGTGGTGGCGGTGCCAGCGGTTGTCTTGACCAGAGCGCCGGTCCCGGAAATGTCGTTCGAGATCGTGAATGTCGCGTCTGACCGGTTGATCTGGAGCGTGGCGTTGTTGACCACGCCGCCTGCGCCCAGAGTCCCAGCCGTGCCGGCGGCACCGATCTGCAAAATGCCGGCAGTGACCGTCGTCCCACCGGTGTAGGTGTTGGCCCCGCTCAGCGTG
>CAMAYC010000074.1 GCA_945862125.1 Reyranella massiliensis 521 | reverse complement strand
GGCGCGCTGGTGGCGCCAACGATTTCCGTCGGCATGGCGCAGCATCATTTGGGATTCGCCGGCTCGATCACGCTCAAGCCCACGACGCTCATTGCCGTGGTGCGCGACACCGTGGTCTCGCTGGCCCGGCACGGCTTCACGCGCTTCTTCTTCGTCAACGGCCACGGCGGCAACATCGCCACCGTGACGGCCGCCTTCTCCGAGATCTACTCCGAGCGTTCGATGGAGAAGATGAGCAACCAGCCCTCCATCAAATGTGCGCTACGCAACTGGTGGGACGGGCCGGGCATCAAGCGGCTCAGCCAGGAACTCTATCCCGTGGGCGAAGGCAGCCATGCCACCGCCTCGGAAGTGGCGCTCACCTGGTACAAATATCCCGAGACCATCCAGCGCAAGGAGATGGACCCGAAAATCGCCCCGAATGGATCCTTTGCCGACGCCGAGGATTACCGGCGCACCTTCCCGGACGGCCGCATCGGCTCCGATCCCAACATGGCGACGCCGGAGCACGGCAAGCGCTTCTACGACACCGCCGTCGACGAAGTGGCGCGCGATTACGAGTCGTGGGCGGCGAGGTAGGGAGGCCAGCCTGACAAGCACAGACCCTCCCCTGCCCGAGACCCGCTTCGCCCGCGCGGGCGACGTCAGCATCGCCTACCAGACGATGGCCCAGAAAGCGGGGACGCAGAAGGCGGGCACGGCGGCCCTCGACCTGATCGTGATGCCCGGCATGGTCTCCCATGTCGAGTTCTTCCATGAAGTGCCGAACTACACCCGGTTCCTGCGGCGCCTCTCGGCGTTCGCCCGGGTCGTGACGTTCGACAAGCGCGGCCAGGGCCTGTCGGACCGCGTGCCCGGTGTGCCCTCGCTCGAAGAGCGCGCGGACGACCTCGAGGCCGTGATGTCGGCGATCCGGTCGGAGCGGGCGGCGCTGCTCGGCTTCTCCGAAGGCGCCTCGCTCAGCGCGCTCTATTCCGCGACCCATCCGCAGCGGGTCTCGCATCTCGTGCTCTACGGCGGGTTCGCACGCTTCGCGAACACGTCGGATTTCTCGCTGATGTACGAGCCCGACATACTCCGCGCCTCGGCCAAGCACTGGGGCAAGGGCTACAGCATCAAGCTGTTTGCGCCGAGCCTCGCCGACGATCCTGCGACCAAGCAGATGTGGGCCAAGGGCGAGCGGCTCTGCGTCAGCCCCGGCGCCTACCGCACGATGGTCGAGACCAATATGGAAGTCGACGTGCGCTCCGTCCTGCCGCAGATCCGCGTGCCGACCCTGGTGCTGCACCGCGCCACGGACCTCGCCGTGCCGGTCCCCAACGGTCGCTTCCTCGCGAAGGCGATTCCCGGCGCGAAGTACATCGAGTATCCGGCCGGCGACCATATGCCCTATGCCGGTACCGACTTCGAGCCGATGTGCGGTGACATCGAGGAATTCATCACCGGCCTTCGGGCGACCCCTTCCGCCGACATCGAGCGGGTCCTCGCGACGGTCCTGTTCACCGACATCGTCGAGTCGACGCAGCGACTGGCGCGCATGGGCGATCGCGCCTGGCGACAGCTTCTCGACGAGCATGACCGCAGCGCCCGCCGGCTGATCGAGCAACACCGCGGCCGGTTCGTGAAGAACACCGGCGACGGTCTGCTCGCGACCTTCGATGGGCCGGCGCGTGCGATCCGTTGTGCGCAGGAGCTGCGCACCGCATCGGCGTCGTTGGGCATCGCCATCCGGGCCGGATTGCACACCGGCGAGATCGAACTGCGGGGCGATGATGTCGGGGGCGTCGCCGTCCATGTCGCCTCGCGCGTGTCGGGAACGGCGGGGCCGAACGAAGTCGTGGTCTCGCGGGTGCTGCCCGACCTCGTCGCAGGCGCAGGCTTGTCCTTTGCCCCGCGTGGGCCTCACCAACTGAAGGGACTTGACGGCACCTGGGAGCTTTTCACGGTGCTCTAGAAGACAATGAACCAGGGAAGCCGGGCATCGTCGGCGGACCAGCAAGGGAGCGTCATTATGAAGGTCGGATTTATCGGACTGGGCATTATGGGGGCGAGCTTCGCCGCCAATCTGCAGAAGGCCCAGCACAAGCTCGTCGTTCACGATGCGCGACGCGGGGCGGCGTACAGCCACATCGAGAACGGCGCCGTCTGGGCCGATTCGCCGGCCGAGGTGGCGCGCCAGTGCGACGTCGTCTTCACCTCGCTGCCGGGACCTCCCGAGGTCGAGGCGGTGGCGCTGGGACCGAACGGCATCCTGGCCGGCCTGAAGCGCGGCGGCGTGTACTTCGATCTTTCGACCAACTCGCGCGCGACGGTACGCAAGATCGCGGCCGCCTTCGAAGAGAAAGGCGCGCACATGCTCGACGCGCCGGTGAGCGGCGGGCCGCGCGGCGCCAAGACCGGCAAGTGCGCCATCTGGGTCGGCGGCGAGAAAGAGATCTTCGAGAAATATAAGACCGTGCTGGGGGCCATGGGCGACCAGGCACGCCATGTCGGCCCGATCGGCCAGGCGACCGTGGCCAAGCTGGTCCATAACTGCGCCGGCTACGCCATGAACCTGGCGCTGGCCGAGGTCTTCACCATGGGCGTCAAGGCGGGAGTCGATCCGCTGACCCTGTTCGAGGCCGTGCGCCAGGGCGCGCTCGGCCGCCGCCGCACCTTCGACGGGCTGATCGACCAGTTCCTGCCCGGCACCTACGACCCGCCGGCGTTCCAGCTGCGCCACGCGCACAAGGACGTGTCGCTGGCCGTGGCGCTCGGCAAGGAAGTGAGCGTGCCGATGCGCGCCTGCAACCTCACGCTGGAGGAAATGACCGAGGCGATGAACCGCGGCTGGGCCGAGCGCGACTCGCGTTCGGCCATGCTGCTGCAGCAGGAGCGTGCCGGCGTGAAGATCACCGTCGACGCGGAGAAACTTTCGGCCGTGGTGAAGGCCGGCAATGGTTGAATCACAATACGAGATCTTCGCCATTCGCTACGCCTGGCGCGACGCCAAGCGTTCGGACCATTTCATCGGCGGCGATCCGCACGACGGGCCGATGCCGATGGACTACTTCACCTGGGTGGTTCGCGGCGAAGGCCGCACCATCGTGGTCGACACGGGCTTTACCGCCGAAGTGTCGGCCAAGCGCGGCCGCACGCACCTGCGCTGCCCGATCGAGACGATGTCGGAACTCGGCATCGATGCCGACTCGGTCGACGACGTGGTGTTGACGCACCTGCACTACGACCACGTCGGCAACTTCCACAAATTCGCCAAGGCGCGCTTCCACCTGCAGACGCGCGAGATGGGCTTCGTCACGGGTCCCTACATGCGCTACCCGAAGTTCGGCCACAGTTTCGAGGTCGAGGACGTGGTCGGCATGGTGAAGCTCAACTTCAAGGGCCGCGTGGAACAGCACAATGGAGACTTCGAGCTGGCGCCCAACGTCACGCTGCATCATGTCGGCGGCCATACGCCAGGCCTGCAGATCGTGCGCGTGATGACGAAGCGCGGCTGGGTGGTGCTGGCGTCGGACGCGGCGCACTACTACGAGCACATGCAGCAGAACCGCTTCTTCGTCGCGGCCTTCAATCTCGGCGACATGGTCGACGGCTACCGGACCTGCGAGCGGCTGGCCGCCTCGCACGACCACGTCATCCCCGGGCACGACCCGCTGGTGATGAAACTCTATCCCGCGGTATCGCCCAAGCTGGAGGGCATCATCGTGCGGCTGGATGTGCCGCCGAAGAAAGACGGTTAGCGGCGCGCGCGTTCGCGGTGGAGGATGTAGAGGCCTGAGCCCACGATCACCGCGATGCCCGCCAGCGCCAGCGCATTGGGCACGTCACCCCAGACGACGTAGCCGATGCCCAGCGCCCACAGAATCGAGGCGTAGCGGAACGAGCCGATGACCGAGAATTCTGCTCCCGAGCGCAGCGCGATCACCAGGAACTGGTAGCCGGCCGCCAGCAGCAGCGACGAGGCGACCAGCAGGCCGATCTCGCGCATTGTCATCGGCTGCCAGCCTTCCACGAAAGTCCAGGCGCACCCCACAAGGGCCACGGCGGCGGCCGAGGCGAAGGAAACCACCAGGGTCGGCACCGACGCCGGCAGGTAGCGGCCGAGTACGTCACGAAAGGCGCCGAGCACGGTGGCGAGTAGCACCACCCAGGCCCAGACGTCGATGTCGCCTGGCCGCGGCTGGATCACCAGCAGCACGCCCAGGAAGCCCACGATCACCGCGCTCCAGCGCCGCCAGCGCACCGTCTCCTTGAGCAGCAGCACGGCGAGTGCGGTGAAGACGAGGGGCGTCGAGAGGTTGATGGCGGTGGCGATGGCGAACTGGATATGAAACAGCGCAACGAGATAGATGATCGACGAGGCCGCCTCGAGCGCACCGCGCAGCAGCACGTGCGGGTGGGCGACGGTGCCCATCTGCCGCCAGGCGCCAGTCACCGCAAGCGCCAGCACGACCCAGAGCGTGGCGAAGACGCCGCGCACGCCGATCGCCTGCACGGACGGTACGGTCTCGGCGGCGAGCTTGATCAGGGCATCGTTGAAGATGAAGACGAAGACAGCCGCCGACATCGCGAGGATGCCGCGGGTGTTGTCGATCACGTGTCGATCACCTGGTTTCGGACATCTTCAGGATGAGCTTCCACTGCTCGTCGCTCACCGGCACGACCGAGAGCCGGGACTGGCGCACCAGTCCGAAATCCTTCAGCCGCGGGTCGGCCTTGATGGCGGCCAGGGTCACCGGCTTCTTCACCGGCTCCACCGCCTTCACGTCGACCGTCACGGCCTTGCCGTCCTTGTCGGTGGGATCGGGGTAGGCCGCCTTCGCGACCTCGGCGATGCCCACGATCTCCTTGCCCTCGTTGGAATGGTAGAAGAAGCAGCGGTCGCCCGGCTTCATCGCCTTGAGGTTGATCGCGGCCTGGGCGTTGCGCACGCCGGTCCAGGACGTCTTCTTGTCCTTGACGAACTGCGGCCACGAATACGCCGAAGGCTCGGATTTGATGAGCCAATGAGCCATTTCTCTCCCCTTCTTCTTATGCGCCTTCACGGCGCAACGGCCGCGCCAGCAGCGCGCGGATCGCCTCGTCGAGGGCGGCACCGCGGTGCAGGATAGCATCGACGGCAGCGCAGATCGGCATCTCGATGTCGAGCTTCGAGGCGCGCGCCAGCACGGCAGGCGCGGTGGCCTCGCCCTCGACGACCTGCCGCTTGCCTTCCATGTGACGGGCGAGCGAGGTGCCCTTGCCCAGCGCCACGCCCAGCGAGCGGTTGCGCGACAACGGGCCGTTGCAGGTCAGCACGAGATCGCCCAGTCCGCTCAATCCCGTCAGCGTCTCGAGCCGCGCGCCCATGGCGAGGCCGAGGCGCGCCATCTCGGCGAAGCCTCTGGTCACGAGCGCGGCGGACGCGTTGTGGCCGAGGCCACGGCCCTCGACGATGCCGGCGGCGATGGCCAGCACGTTCTTGACCGCGCCGCCCAGCGACACGCCGGTGATGTCGTCGGTCCAGTAGGGCCGGAAGGCCCCGGCAGCCAGCGCACTGGCAAGATCTCGGCCGAGCCCCGCATCCGCGGTCGCGATGCTGACGGCGGTCGGCAGGCCCTGCACGGATTCCTCGGCGAAGCTCGGCCCCGACAGCATGGCGATCGGCCGGCCCGGCACCACCTCGGCCAGCACTTCAGGCATCAGAAGACCGCTCGCAGCTTCGATGCCCTTGGCGCAGATCACCACCGGGCTGCTGCCCGGCAGCTTGGCCGCCACGACCCGCACGGCCTGGGCCGGACAGGCCAGCAGCACCGCATCGCAGTCGCCCAGGCTCGCGAGATCGGGCGCGGCTTCGATGCCGGCATCGAGCGCCAGGCCCGGCAGATAGACCGGGTTGGCGCGCTGCTGGGCGATCGCCGTCGAGATTGCCGGATCGCGCGACCACAGGGTGACCCGGCGGCCGGCGCGACGGGCGAGACACGCGAGCGCCGTGCCCCAGGCCCCGCCGCCGACGACGCCAATGTGGTGGACCCCGGTCAACGGCCAGGCCTCACAGGCTGAGGTTCAAGGCGATGGAGATGCGCTCGGCCTTGCCGCGGTAGGGCCTGACCTGGTGGAGGATCCAGGCCGGAAACATCACCAGGCGGCCGGCTTTGGGACGCACCGTCTCGTTGGCGCCGGCCGAGAGGCCGCCCGGCATGGCGAAGCCCAGGTGCGGCGCATACATGGCCGGCCCAGGTCCGCGCGGATCCATGAACTCGAGCTCGCCGCCCAGCGAGGCATCGGCGTCGATGCCGGCGTCGTCGACGTAGAACACCGCCGACCAATAGCTGCCGGGATGAGAATGGAACTCGTTGCCGTGGCCGCTGCGGTTGACGTTCGCCCACATGTTGGCGCGCCAGGTGAGGGCGACGGGCTTGCCCTCGCGATCGGTCGTCACGCGGTTGGCGAGGTTGCGGGCGAGCGCCAGTAGCTTGATCGCGGGCGCGCCGCCCCAGCGGTCCATATCCCAGGTCGACTGCCAACCTCCGAGGTTGGAATGCTGGGTGCCGGGATGCGTCTTCTCGCGCTGCTCGATCACCTTGCGCAGCTCGGTGCAGAGCACGGGCCCGTCGGACAGGTCCGAGAGGACGATGGGCGTGGCGAACAGCGGAACGATCTCGAAGTCTTTGCTCATGCCCGCCATCCTACACCCGAACCGCCATGCCGGCGGCGGCAGGATCGAGCGCAGGATCCAGTGGCCAGCGCGGACGCGGCCGGAAGTCGAGCGCATCCGTCAGGCCGAGCCGCAGGCGTTCGATGCCGGCCCAGGCGATCATGGCGCCGTTGTCGGTGCAGAGTTTTATCGGCGGCGCGACCAGCCGCGCGCCGTGCGACGCCGCCAGCGTCTCGAGCCGCCCGCGCAGATAGACATTGGCCGCGACACCGCCCGCGACGACGAGGGTCGGTGAAGGCGCGAGGGCGAGCGCGTTGGCGCAGCGATCAGCCAGCACGTCGCCGACCGTGCGCTGGAACGAGGCGCAGAGATCGGCGATGGCGCCGGGATCGTCGGGCGGCAGCTTCTCGATGGTCTGACGGACCGCGGTCTTGAGACCGGAGAAGGAGAAGTCGCAGCCGGGCTTGCGCCACATCGGCCGTGGCAGGGCAAAGCGCTGCGGGTCGCCGCCGACGGCCGCGCGTTCGACCGCCGGACCGCCGGGAAAGCCGAGACCGAGCAGCTTGGCAGTCTTGTCGAAACATTCGCCGGCCGCGTCGTCGATGGTCGTGCCCAAGCGCGTGAAGTCACCGGGTCCACGCACGGTCAGGAGCTGGCAATGGCCGCCCGACGCCAGCAGCAGCAGATAGGGGAAGGCAACATCCTCGGTCAGGCGGACGGAAAGCGCATGGCCCTCAAGATGATTGATGGCGAGGAACGGCTTGTCGTGGGCGAAGGCCAGTGCCTTGGCGGTCATGACGCCGACCAGCACGCCACCGATCAGGCCCGGGCCGCCGGTTGCCGCGATGCCGTCGAGATCGGCGAGGCCGAGGCCTGCCTCGGCCAGCGCATCCATCACCAGCCCGTCGAGACGCTCGAGGTGGGCGCGGGCGGCGATTTCCGGCACGACGCCGCCGAACCGGCGGTGCTCGGTGAGCTGGCTGTAGACGACATTGGCCAGGATCCGGCCGACGGGTCCGTTCCCGGCCGGCGCCTCGACGATGGCGACGGCCGTCTCGTCGCAGCTTGTTTCGATGCCCAGCACGCGCATCCGTGTCTTCTAGCGTCGCGCGCCCAGCTAAGCTAGAGCAACGCCATGACCTCTCCTCTTCTGAGATTGGGCACGCGCGGCAGCAAACTGGCGCTCACGCAGGCAGGCCTCGTCCGCGACGCGCTGGCGGCTGCCGTGCCGGCCTTGTCGGCCCCCGGCGCCATCGAAATCGTGGCCATCAAGACAACCGGCGACGCCATCCAGGACCGGCCGCTGTCCGAGGCCGGCGGCAAGGGCCTGTTCGTCAAGGAGATCGAGGAAGCGCTTCTGGCGCACCGCATCGATGCCGCGGTCCACAGCATGAAGGACATGCCGACAGCGCAGCCGCCCGGCCTCGCGATCCGCGCCTTCCTGCCGCGCGAGGATGCACGCGACGTGCTGATCGCAGGCGACGTGCAGCGCATCGCCGACCTGCGGCAGGGTGCCGTCGTGGGTACCTCGGCGCTCCGCCGCCGCGCCCAGCTTCTGCATCGTCGGCCCGACCTGCAGATCGTGAATTTGCGCGGCAATGTCGAGACGCGCCTGGCCAAGCGTGCCGCTGGCACCGTCGAGGCGACGCTGCTGGCGCTGGCCGGCCTCAAGCGTCTCGGCATGGCGCATGTCGGCACGCCGGTGCCGGAAGACGAGATGCTGCCCGCGGTCGGCCAGGGCGCGGTCTGCATCGAGTGCCGTGAGGACGATGCCCGCGCGCGCGGCTGGCTGGCCACGATCGATCATGCGCCAACCGCGACCTGCGTAGCGGCCGAACATGCGATGCTGGCCGTGCTCGACGGCTCGTGCCGCACGCCGATCGCCGGTCACGCGATTCTCACACCTAACGGCGCGCTTCACTTGCGCGGCCTGATCGTGAAGCCCGACGGCTCCGAGGCGATTGCCGCGGAACGGCACGGCGCGCCGGGTGATGCCGAAGCGATGGGCCGCGACGCCGGCCACGAACTCAAGCGCCGCGGCGGGCCTGGCTTCCTCTCGACCTGATGCTGCCTCGCCCCTAGACTCGCGGCATGCGTCCGGCCCTGCGATTGCTTCTGGTTCTGTGCGGAGCGACCTTCGTGCTCGCAGCCTGCGAATCGGCGCCGGTCACCGGCCGTTCGCAGATCATGCTGGTGAGCGAGAACGAGGAGCGCCAGATGGGCCTGCAGGCCTATCAGCAGGTGCTGGCCAAGGAACCGCTGTCGCACGATGCTCGGGCCAACGCCCTGGTCGAGAAGGTCGGGCGGCGCATCGCGGCGGCGGCTGAGAGGCCACCGGCGGAGATGTGGAAGGCACCGCGCTTCCGCTGGGAATTCAAGACCATCGACAAGAACGAGCCCAACGCCTTCTGCCTGCCCGGCGGCAAGGTCGCCGTCTACACCGGCCTGCTGCCGATCACCCGCACGGAAGCGGGACTGGCCGTGGTGATTGGCCACGAGGTAGCGCATGCGCTGGCGCGCCACGGCGCCGAGCGCATGAGCGACCAGATGGTGGCCTCGGTCGGCGTGGCCGCGGCTTCGGCAGCCCTGGCGACGACCGTGAGCGGAAGCAATCGCGCCTACCTGCCGGGCATGATGGCGGCGGTGGGCGCCGGCGCCACCGTGGGCTTCATCCTGCCGATGTCGCGGGCGCAGGAATCGGAAGCCGACCGCATCGGGCTGGTGCTGATGGCGCTGGCCGGCTACGACCCGCGCGAGGCAATCGGCGTGTGGGAACGCATGCGGGCGGCGAATGCCGGCGGCAAGCGCCAGGCCGAGTGGCTGAGCACGCATCCCGCCGACACGACACGCATCAACGACATCCGAGGTTGGGTGAACGAGGCCATGAAGTACTATCGCCCCCGTGACTGACACACTGGAATACGACGCGACGGGACTGCTCTGTCCGCTGCCGGTGCTGCGAACCAACCGCAAGCTGCGCGAGCTGGCGAGCGGCGGGCTGTTGACGGTGCGGGCCACCGATCCCGCCACCGAGCACGACTTCCCTGCCTTCTGCCGACAGACCGGCCACGAACTGGTCTCGAGCACGCGCGATGGCGAGACACTGGTTTTCGTGATCCGGAAACGCTAGGGACCAAGGCGTCCATCCTCCAGAGAGAATTCATGCCCCAGGTCACCTTCAAGACGATCGACACCGCCGACGTTTCCGGCAAGCGCGTGCTGGTGCGCGTCGATCTCAACGTGCCGATGAAGAATGGCAAGGTCACCGACGCCACGCGCATCGAGCGCGCCGCTCCCACGATCACCGAGCTTTCGGCCAAGGGCGCCAAGGTCGTGGTGCTGAGTCATTTCGGCCGGCCCGACGGCAAGCCCGTGCCGGAGATGTCGCTCAAGGCGCTGGTTGCGCCGCTGTCGGCCGCCCTCGGCAAGCCTGTTGCCTTTGCCGAGGACTGCATCGGCCCGCTCGCCGAGGATGCGGTGCGCGCGATGAAGCCCGGCGACGTGCTGCTGCTGGAGAACCTCCGCTTCCACAAGGAAGAGGAGAAGAACGACGCGGCCTTCATCGACAAGCTCTCGGTGCTGGGCGACCTCTACGTGAACGACGCCTTCTCGACCGCGCACCGCGCCCATGCCTCGACCGAGGGCATTGCCAACCGCCTGCCGGCAGCGGCCGGCCGGCTGATGCAGGCCGAGCTGGAAGCGCTCGACAAGGCGCTGGGCAACCCGAAGAAGCCGGTCTGCGCCGTCGTCGGCGGCGCCAAGGTCTCGACCAAGCTCGACCTGCTGGGCAACCTCGTCGGCAAGGTCGACAAGCTGATTATCGGCGGCGGCATGGCCAACACCTTCATGCACGCCCAGGGGATCAAGGTCGGCAAGTCGCTATGCGAGAAGGATCTGGCGCCGGTGGCGCTGGAAATCCTCGAGAAGGCCAAGGCCGCAAAGTGCAAGGTGCTGCTGCCTGTCGACGTCGTGGTGGCGCGCGAGTTCAAGGCCGGCGCCGACAGCCACATTGTCGACGCCGACGCCTGCCCCGACGATCAGATGATCCTCGACATCGGTCCGAAGTCGATCGAGCTTTACCAAGCGGAAGTGCGCGAGTGCGCCACGCTGGTGTGGAACGGCCCGCTCGGCGCCTTCGAGATTCCGCCGTTCGATAACGGCACGGTGGCGCTGGCGCGCACAGTCGGCCAGCTGACGGGCGCCAACAGGCTGCTGTCGGTCGCCGGCGGCGGCGACACGGTGGCGGCACTGGCGGCGGCGGGCGTGGAGGAGCAGTTCTCCTACGGCTCGACGGCGGGCGGCGCTTTCCTCGAATGGATGGAAGGCAAGACCCTGCCCGGCGTTGCCGCGCTCATCCGGGCGGCCTAAGAGTCGGGGCATGAGCGCCCCCACCACTCCACCCGATCGTCCGCGCCTGCCCTGGGATCCGCCCGAGCATTTCGAAAAGCGCATCCCCGATGGTGACAACCGCGAGCGGTTGATCTGCGGTCGCTGCGAATTCATCCATTACCAGAACCCAAAGATCGTAGCGGGGGCCGTCTGCACCTGGCAGGACAAGATCCTGCTCGCCAAGCGCGCGATCGAGCCGCGCAAGGGCTTCTGGACGCTGCCGGCCGGGTACATGGAACTGGGCGAGACCACCGAACAGGCGGCCCAGCGCGAAGCCCAGGAAGAGGCCTGCGCCACCATCGAGATCGACCGGCTGCTCGCGATGTATAGCGTGGCCCGTATCGGCCAGGTGCAGATCATGTATCGCGCCAAGCTGGTGAATGCCGACATCGCCGCCGGCATCGAGAGCGAGGAAGTGGCGCTGGTCGATTGGGCCGACATTCCCTGGGAGGAGCTCGCCTTCCCGACGGTGGTGTGGGCGCTTGCTCATTTTCATGACTCGCGCGGCAAGACCGAGTTCGCGACCTATTCCAACCCGACCGGCGATCTCGCCCGCATGTGGCCCCCGAAGAAGCCCGTGGGTGTCTGACGGCGAGATATGCGCCCGAGGGTCTTGAGACGGCCCGCCCGCCTCATGAGAGTCCCCCCCAAGAGGGGAGACCATCATGCCCATCAGCAACTGGAATACCGGCGCCGTCCGCTCACGCGAGGCGATACGTTTGCTCACCGAAGAGTTCGGCGCCGATCTCGACTGGAACAACATCCTGATCGCCCATCTCGATACGGGCTTCACCAACCATATCGTCTTCAATCTTGCGAGCGACCGACCGGCCCTGCTGGCCGATCGTGGTATCAACTACGTTGACCCTGGCGTGTCCGAGCCCCGCGATCCGCTGAACGGCGGCGGTGGGCTGGTAGTCACGCCCGGCCACGGCACGCGCACCCTGGGCGCGCTGTGTGGCAACCTGCCCGGCATCTACATCGGCGTCTGCCCGAGCGTGCCGGTCGTGCCCTACCGTGTCACCAACGGCGTGATGCTGACCGGCCAGACCATCCTGAATGTCGCCAACGCCATCATGGATGCCGTCGACCGCAATCTCGCCGACGTGATCTCGATCAGCCTCGGCGTCCAGTCGATCATCGGCAACATCAAGCAGATGCATGCGCTCGGCCGGGCTGTCGACCATGCCTACGAACGCGGCGTCATCATCGTCTGTGCTGCCGGCCAGACCGACGACGCGCCGCAGCTCGTCGGCGCCACGGTGTATCCCGGCCGATACTCGCGCACCATCATGGCTGGCGGCATTAGTTCCGACATGAAGGTCTGCTTCGACTACGAGATCGGCCGGCCGTTCGTGGACACCTGGGCGCCGGCCGACGACATCTGCCGGCCGAACTCGGTATTCGGCCTGCCCGAACCCTTCAAGGATGTTGCAGGCAGCGGCGATGGCACGTCCTACGCGACCGTCCATGTCGCGGGAGCCGCAGCGATGTGGCTCCGCAAGCATGGGGCGCAGCTGGACGACGACGGTTATGTCGGCTGGCAGCGCGTCGAGGCGTTCCGCGCGATGCTGCGCAAGCACAAACGGTCTCTTGCCGGCAACGGCGTGCCGACGCGCAAGGGCCCGACCGATACCGGCATCCTGGATTGCGTCGCACTGCTCACGAACAAGCTGCCACCGCTCTCCGGCCTCAAGAAGGCACCCCTGGCGGAGCCGGAAGTCGACTGAGCTCAGCTCCCGCGCGCGAAGGGATTGTCGTCGCCGTCCCAGTAGCGCTTGAGCAACGGGATCTGCAGGAATGCGAAGACCAGCGTCAGCGGGAAACTCAGGAACATCTTGCTGGCGATCCAGGTGTCGGTCGTGAAACTCCGCCACATCACTTCGTTGACCACCGCCAGCACGAAAAAGAACAGCGTCCAGCGCAACGTGAGCTTGCGCCAGCCCTCGTCGGTCAGCCTGAAGGCGGCGCCGAACAGCGGCTTCAGCAGCGGCTTGTGAAACAACAGCAAACCGCCGCCCAGGATGATGCCGAACAGGCAATTCACGATGGTTGGCTTCAGCTTGATGAAAGTGTCGTCCTGCAGCCAGATCGTGAGGCCGCCGAACACCAGCACGAAGAAGCCGCCGACCAGCGGCATGATCGGCCAGCGCTTCTCAAGCCAGCGGTAGCAAGGCAGCGCAATGGCCGTCGCCACGATGAAGATGCCGGTGCCCCAGTAGATGCCCCAGCGGCCGTTGGCGATGAAGAACAGCACCAATGGCCCAAGCTCCAGCGCTGTGGCGTAAAGCTTCCGCATGCCGCCTTGTTCTTCCGTCTTGTCGGTCATGCCGGCAGCCCCATCAATCCGCGCGCAAAGGCCCGCGCCTCGAATGGCCTGAGATCGTCGATGCCTTCGCCGACACCGATCGCGACGACGGGCAGCTTGAATTTCTCCGCCAACGCCACGAGGACGCCGCCCTTGGCGCTGCCGTCGAGCTTGGTCACGACCAGCGCATCGACCGGCGACAGGGCCTTGAAGGTCTCGACCTGGGCATGGGCGTTCTGGCCGGTGGTGGCGTCCAGCACCAGCAGGCAGGAATGCGGCGCCTCGGGATCGAGCTTGCGGATCACGCGCACGATCTTGGCGAGTTCGTCCATCAGGTTGGTCTTGTTGTGCAGGCGACCGGCAGTGTCGATCAGCAGCACGTCGCAGCCCTCGGCCTTGGCGCGCTCCAGCGCTTCGAACGCCAGGCCCGCCGCATCTGCCCCGGTGTCGCGCGAGATTACGGGCACGCCCGCCCGTTCGCCCCAGACCTTGAGTTGCTCGACGGCAGCGGCCCGGAAAGTATCGCCTGCCGCCAGCATGACCTTGCGGCCCTCGCGCTTGTGAAGGTTCGCCATCTTGGCGATGGTCGTGGTCTTGCCGCTGCCGTTGACGCCCACGACCAGCACGACGTGAGGCTTGCGCGCGGTATCGAGGACAAGCGGCAGCGCGACCGGCTGCAGGATCTCGGCGATATCGTCGGCAAAGGCCGCGCGCACTTCTTCGTCGGTCACTTCCTTGCCGAAGCGCTCCTTGCCGAGCTTCGCGACCAGGCGGGCCGCGACGCTGACGCCGAGGTCGGCCCGGATCAGCACCTCTTCCAGATCGTCGAGCGTCTTCTGATCAAGCTTCTTCTTGGTGAAGAGGCTGGTGATGCTCTCGGTGACGCGTTGCGTGGACTTCGAAAGCCCCGAGCGCAGCCGCGACAGCCAGCCCTTCTTTTCTGTTTCGACGGTATCGCTCACGCCATTTCCTCAGGCGAGCAGCGAAGCATCGAGCTCGCCCTTGAACGCGACCGCGATGCCGCCGGTCATCAGCACATGACCGTCCCGCAGCCACTCCATGGAGAGGACACCGCCATCGACGATGATCTCGGCCTTGCGGTCGACCAGGCCCCGGCGGCTGGCGGCGACGACCGCGGCGCAGGCACCCGAGCCGCAGGCGAGCGTGAGTCCGGCGCTGCGTTCCCAGACGCGCAGCCGCAACCTGCCATCGCCCAGAAACTGGGCGACCCCGAGGTTGGCGCGCTCGGGAAAGAAGAGATCGTGCTCGAGCGTAGGGCCGAGGTCGGCAATCGGGATCGCCGCGAGGTCGTCCACGAAGAAGGTGGCGTGCGGGTTGCCCATGTTGGTACCGACGGGGTCCTGCAACGGTCCCAGGCCGACCGGCATATGATTGGTATCGCAGGCCTCGCGCACCGGGATCTCGCGCCAGTCCAGGCGCGCCAGCCCCATGTCGACCGAGATCACCGGCAGGCCGTTGGCACCCACGCCGGCTTTCTGCGATTCCAGCAGGCCCGAGATCGTCTGCACCGTGACCTGATCGGTCTTGCGCTCTTCCATCACGACGGAGGCGACGCAGCGCGTGGCGTTGCCGCAGGCACCGGCCTCGCCGCCATCCGGATTGAAGATGCGCATGAAGACGTCGGCATCGCCGTCGGTCGGCTGCTCGAGCACGATCAACTGGTCGCAGCCCACGCCCAGGCGCCGGTTGGCGATGGTCCGGCGGCGTTCCAGCGACAGGTCGAGCGGCGTCGCGCGGGCGTCCAGCACCACGAAATCGTTGCCCAATCCGTGCATCTTGAGGAACGGCGTTCCGGTCATGCGGCGCTATATGGCGGTTCGACCGGGCCAGCGCAACGAGCGCGGCCGCACCTGCCCTGCATGGGTCCCGCCGATCTCGCGCACGTCCAGGGTGGCGAGGCGCTTGGTGTAGATCGTGAGATGCAGGATGCCGAGCGCCTCGTAGGGCATGGCGGGCTCGACGAACAGGCCGCGGTCGGCATCCCAGGCCGGCGTGGCATGGTGCACCGGCCAGTTGCAGCGGCTGGGCAAGGGCTCGCAAGCAAAACCCTTGTCGTAGACCAGCACGTTGAGCGCGATCTGGTCGGTCATGTCCGTGGACCGCTGCAGGGCCTCCGCCATCAGCTCGGCCCAGCCCTGCCAGTGCGGCGCGTCGACGGGCAACGCGAAGATGCCGGCATTGATCAACGGGTAGCGCACGAGCCGGTCGGCCGTCTCCTTGTCGAAGCAGGCTTCGAAGGCGGCCCCGTTCACCGACGAGAATTCCTGCCACGCATGGCGGTAGTGCCGCATCGAGCGATGGATCTCGGGTGCCACGCCGAGCGCGCCGGTGCGGGCCGCGGCCTGGAACAGCGAGAGGGCATCGCCCAGCTGCACCCAGCAATCGGCGTCGATCCACAGGTAGAGATCGAAGCCTGGAAAATAGCGCGGCAGGAACGGCCGCGCCGTCAGCGCCTTGTGACCGTCCTTGAGTTGGTCGCGGCCGGGGAAATCGAAGTCCCATTGTGGCACCACCAGCTCGGCGCCCTGGCCGCGGCACCAGACACGCTGCTCTTCAGTCAGGCCACAATCGAGCACGCCGAGCGCCAGCGCGCGGCCCTCGGGCGTCGCCCGCAGCGAGCCGATGCACTCGCTCATCAAACCGAAATAGGCGGCGTCTCCGCCGGTGATCGCGATGCTTCGTTCCGTCACGTGATCAGGATGGCGCATCGGGACTTTGCTGTCGCCTGCCATTGCGCCACAGTCGGGCGACGGAGGGAATTCAATGGCCAAGCATGTCGACTACTACGTCTCGATCAATTCACCCTGGACCTATCTCGGGTCCCAGCGCTTCGAAGCGATGGCCAGGAAGTACGGCGCCAGCGTCACCATCTGGCCGGTCGATTTCGGGTCGGTATTCTCGGTATCGGGCGGCCTGCCGTTGCCCAAGCGCGCCCCGCAACGCCAGGCCTATCGCATGATGGAGCTGAAGCGCTGGCGCGCGCAGACCGGCGTGAAGCTCACGCTCGAGCCCAAGTTCTTTCCCACCAACGAATTGCCGGCCGCCAAGTGCGTCATCGCCTTGCGCGAGCAGGGCCGCATGGCCGATGCGATCAAGGTCGCGCATGCTTCGATGGCTGCGATCTGGGCCGAGGAGAAGAATCCTGCCGATCCGGCAACCTTGAAGCAGATTCTCACCGATTGCGGCGTCGATGCCGATGCGGTGATGAAGGCAAGTGAGGCGCCCGAGATCAACGAAAAGCGCGAGGCCTACACCAAGCATGCAATCGCGCAGAACGTCTTCGGCGCCCCCTCGTTCGTGATCGACGGCGAGATCTTCTGGGGCCAGGACCGACTCGACTTCGTCGACCGCAAGCTCGCGTCCTAGTCAGACCTCGAGATCAGGCCTGGAGATAGGCGGCGGCGGCAACGGCCATGCCGTTGTTCGCCATATGCGCCACCAGCGACGGCCACAGCGACCGGGTGCGCCAGCGCAGCAGGCCGAACATGAGCCCCAGGGGCAGCACGAGAACGGCGTGCGCCGGCTCGATATGGGCCGCCGCGAAGGCCAGCGAACTCACCACGAAGGCGAGGCCCGAGCCCCAGCGGCTTTCAAGCCAGCCATAGAGCAGGCCCCGGAAGACGAGTTCCTCGACCAACGGCGCCAATCCCGCGAGCAGGAAGAGGGTAATGAGAAACGCCGCCGGTTCGCGGGCGATATCCATCGCCTGCTTCACGCCCTGGGGTTCGATCCCGAGCTGGCTGACGGCGACCGACAAGGCGGTGGTGCCCAGGGTGCCCAGGACTAGCGGCTTCCAGCCGACCGCCCGGAAGCCCAGCGCGTACAGAGCGGCCCTTCCGAGCGGCGCCACCGCGACAATGACGGCCAGGAGGCCCACCCCGAAGAACAGCCCGAGGACCCACAGCAGGCTGCGATCGGGCCACAACCAGAAGGCGGAAAAGCCGAACAGCGGCAGGGCCACCAGGAAGAGGATGATTTCTCGGCCACCGATCGCCGGAGAATCATTATAAATCAATGCGTTATGGTCAATCGGCAAGCCTTTTGACTCCTTGGCCGGCAGGCCTTATACCCCGGCCGCTCAATCGGTCGTGCCGATTTCTACCGGTTCCCCAACCTCGGTTGCCTGAGAGGGGAGCTCCGCTGATCCGCGAAGGTTCGCGCATCGGCGCGATTTTCGTTTGGGCAAAAGGAGTTTTGGGACGGGCATGTTTGAAGGTCTGAGCAAACGTCTGGGCGACGTATTCGACAAGCTGCGGGGGCGCGGAGCGCTCTCCGAGGCTGATGTCGACGCGGCCCTGCGGGAAGTTCGCACCGCCCTGCTCGAAGCCGACGTGGCCCTGCCGGTCGTCCGCGACTTTATCGATGGCGTCCGCCCCAAGGCCATCGGCGCCGACGTCATCCGCTCGGTCACGCCGGGCCAGATGGTCATCAAGATCGTCAACGACCACCTGGTCGAGATGCTGGGCGGCACGGTGGCCGACCTCGACCTCAACGCCATTCCGCCCGTCGTCATCCTGATGGTGGGCCTGCAGGGCTCGGGCAAGACGACCTCCAGCGCCAAGATCGGCTATCGCCTCAGCCAGGGCCCGCAGGGCATGGCGGCCGAGTTCGGCGGCTCCTTCTCGGTCAAGCGCAAGGTCATGATGGCCTCGCTCGACACGCGCCGCCCGGCCGCGCAGCAGCAGCTAAAAATCCTGGGTGAACAGACCGGCGTCGCGACGCTGCCGATCGTGCCGCTGGAAATGCCGCTGGCGATCACGCGCCGCGCGCTCGAGCAGGCCCGTCGCGAAGGCTTCGACGTCCTGATCCTCGACACTGCCGGCCGCCTCTCCATCGACGAAGAGTTGATGAAGGAAGTGGCCGACATCAGCGAACTGGCCAAGCCCAAGGAGACGCTGCTCGTCGCCGACGCCATGACCGGCCAGGATGCCGTGAACGTGGCCAAGGCCTTCAACGAGCGGCTGGCCGTCACCGGCATCGTGCTGACCCGGGTCGACGGCGATGCGCGCGGCGGTGCGGCACTTTCGATGCGCGCCGTCACCGGCCGCCCGGTCAAGCTGATCGGCGTCGGCGAGAAGTTCGACGCGCTCGAGCCGTTCCATCCCGACCGCATCGCCAGCCGCATCCTCGGCATGGGCGACATCGTCTCGCTGGTCGAGCGCGCTGCCGAGACGATCGACAAGGAAGATGCCGAGAAGCTCGCCGCCAAGGTCCGCAAGGGCCAGTTCGACATGGACGACCTGCTCAACCAGCTGCGCCAGCTGCGCAAGATGGGCGGCCTGTCGGGCCTGATGGGCATGCTGCCGGGCGCCATGCAGGCCAAGGCCGCGATGTCCAAGGCCAAGATCGACGAGGGGCAGCTCAAGCGCCAGGAGGCGGTCATCCTGTCGATGACACCCAAGGAACGCCGCAACCCGGACCTGATCCATGCCTCGCGCAAGAAGCGCATCGCCAAGGGATCGGGCGTGCAGGTGCAGGACGTCAACAAGCTGCTCAAGCAGCACGCCGACATGCTGAAGATGATGAAGCGCGTCAACAAACTCGGCGAAAAGGGATTCATGCGCGGGCTCGGGGGCATGATGCAGCCGCCGGGCTTTCCACGCTGAAGCTATCAAGGAACATAGTGACTCGGACGTATCGAAAGAGAGGATCGAAAGTATGCTAGCCATTCGCATGACCCGGCACGGCGCCAAGAAGCGGCCGTTCTTCCACATCGTGGTCGCCGACTCGCGCAGCCCGCGTGACGGACGCTTCATCGAGAAGCTCGGGACCTACAATCCGCTGCTGCCGCGCGAGCACGAGCAGCGCATCACGCTCGACAAGGAGCGTATTGCCCATTGGCTCAAGGTCGGCGCCCAGCCGTCGGACCGCGTCGCGAAGTTCCTGGCCCAGGCCGAACTGATGAAGCCGCGCGAGCGCCGCGAGCAGAGCAAGAAGCCCCTGCCCCGCGCCAAGACGCAGGAGCGCATGAAGGCGGCGGCTGCCGCCGCGGCAACGGCTGCGCCGGCCGAGCCCGCCAAGGAGGCCGCGGCCACCTGATGAGGATCTTCTGATGACCAAGGGCCGCGTCCTGTTGGGCGTCGTCGCGGCGCCGCACGGTGTGCGCGGCCTGGTGCGCATCAGGAGCTACACGGAAGACCCGATGGCGATCGCCTCCTATGGCCCGCTGTCGGACGAGACGGGACGGAAGCAGTACCGGGTCGAGGCTTTGAGCACTGTGAAGGAAGCAGTGCTGGCCCGGATCGAGGGCGTAGCCGATCGGACGGCGGCCGAGGCGTTACGGGGTTTGCGGCTCTATGTGGAGCGCGAGCGCCTGCCCGCCACGGACGAGCGGGAGTGGTACGAGGCGGACATTGTCGGCCTCGCAGCCATCGGCCGGGACGGCCGGGATTGGGGAAAGGTGATTGCCTTCCACGATTTCGGTGCCGGGCGGACGATGGAGGTCTCGGGAGGCAGCGCATCGAAGAGTTCGGTGATGCTGCCCTTCACCGTCGAAGCGGTGCCTGAGGTCGACGTCGAGGGCGGCAAGGTTGTGGTCGAGCCACCGGCAGGCGTGTTGCCCGGCGGTGAAACGAAGGAGGCGTAGAGGAACGTGTGGCGCGCGACGGCGCTCTCGCTTTTCCCGGAGATGTTTCCGGGACCCCTGGGCGAAAGCCTGGCGGGCAAGGCGTTGAGGGACGGCGTGTGGGACTTGTCGGCCATCGACATTCGGCGGTTCGCCAAGGACCGCCATCGCACGGTCGACGACGCGCCCTTCGGGGGCGGCGCCGGCATGGTGATGAAGCCCGACGTGCTGTCGGCGGCGATCGAGGCGGTCGCCGTTCCGGGAGTGCCGAAGATGCTGCTCTCGCCGCGTGGGACGCCTTTTTGTCAGGCCCGCGCGAGGCAGTTGGTGGCGGGGCCGGGCGTGTTGCTGGTGTGCGGAAGGTTCGAGGGCGTGGACGAACGCGTCATCGAGAGCCACGCGCTGGAAGAGGTTTCGGTCGGCGATTTCGTGCTTTCGGGCGGCGAGGTTGCGGCCATGGCGGTTTTGGATTGCTGCGTGCGGCTGCTGCCCGGGGTGATGGGCGAGCCGGCATCGGCGAACGAGGAGAGTTTCGAGGACGGGCTTTTGGAATACCCGCACTACACAAGGCCGGCATCGTGGACCGGGCCCGATGGGATCGAACGGCACGTGCCGGAAGTCCTGGTCTCGGGTCACCACGGCAAGGTCGCGGAGTGGCGGAAGACGAGACGGCAAGAGATTACGCGGCGGCGGCGGCCCGACCTGTGGGCCCGGCGCCGGACCGCGATGGAACCTGAAGAGAAGTGACGAAAGGATGGATGCGATGAACATTCTCGATATGGTCGGCCAGACGACGATGGATAAGGTGCAGGCCGAGCGGCCGGTGCCGCGCTTCGAGCCGGGCGACACGCTCAAGGTGCACGTGAAGGTGCAGGAAGGTAATCGCGAGCGCATCCAGATCTACGAAGGCCTCTGCATCGGTCGCAAGAACGCCGGCGTAAACTCGTCGTTCACCGTGCGCAAGATCAGCTTCGGCGAAGGCGTGGAGCGCGTGTTCCCGCTCTACGGTCCGGGCATCTGGGAGATCGAGGTCGTCCGCAAGGGCGTCGTGCGCCGCGCCAAGCTCTACTACCTGCGCGATCTGCGCGGCAAGGCGAGCCGCATCGCCGAGGACACCGAGGCCCAGCGCGAGCTGCTGGCCGTGCAGGCCGAGGAGGCCGAGAAGCGTCCGCGCCGCGAGAGGATCAAGAAGGAAAAGCCCAAGGCCGAGGGAAGCATCCGCGCCGCCAAGGGCGGCGGCAAGAAGTAGGTGAATCATGGCGTTCCGCAAGAAGGCGGCCACGCCGCCACCCGAGCCGCCCAAGCCACGCACGCTGTTCGAGAAGATCTGGGATAGCCACGTCGTCGACCGTCAGGACGACGGCACCTGCGTGATCTATGTCGACCGGCACCTGGTGCACGAGGTCACCAGCCCGCAGGCCTTCGAAGGCCTGCGGATGACCAACCGCAAGGTGCGCCGGCCCGATGCCACCATCGCGGTGGCCGATCACAATACGCCGACCACCGCCGGCGCCATGGATGACGAATCGCGCATCCAGGTCGAGACACTCGAATCGAATGTCGCGGAATTCGGCGTGCCGTACTTCGACATGAATGATCCCCGTCGCGGCATCGTGCACGTGATCGGCCCCGAGCAGGGCCTCACCCTGCCCGGCATGACGATCGTGTGCGGCGACAGCCACACCTCGACCCACGGCGCCTTCGGCGCGCTGGCCTTCGGCATCGGCACGTCGGAAGTCGAGCATGTGCTGGCGACGCAAACGCTGATCCAGAAGCCCGCCAAGAACATGCGCGTCGCGCTCGAAGGCAGCCTGCCGATCGGCGTCACCGCGAAGGACGCGATCCTCGCCATCATCGGCAGGCTCGGCACCGCCGGCGGCACCGGTTACGTGATCGAATATGCCGGCCGCGCCATCCGCGAACTCACGATGGAAGGCCGCATGACGGTCTGCAACATGTCGATCGAGGCGGGCGCGCGCGCCGGCCTGATCGCGCCCGACGAGACGACCTTCAAGTATCTCGAAGGCCGGCCGTATGCGCCGAAGGGCGGTGCCTGGGATTTGGCACTCGGCCAATGGCGACGCCTGCCGAGCGACAAGGGCGCGGTGTTCGACTCGCAGCTCGACCTGATCGCCGCCGACATCCCGCCGATGGTGACCTGGGGCACCAGCCCGCAGGATGCCTTGCCGATCACCGACATGGTTCCAGATCCGGCCAACGCGCCGGACGAGAACCGTCGCGAGGCATGGGCCCGCTCGCTCGCCTACATGGGCCTGACGCCTGGCATGAAGCTGGTCGACGTGCCGATCGACCGTGTGTTCATCGGCTCTTGCACCAACGGACGTATCGAGGATCTGCGCGCCGCGGCCGAGATCGCACGTGGCCGCAAGGTCGCCTCGACCGTGTCCGCCATGGTCGTGCCGGGCTCCGGCCTGGTGAAGGCCGAAGCCGAGAAGGAAGGTCTCGACAAGATCTTCATCGAGGCCGGCTTCGAATGGCGCCTGCAGGGTTGTTCCATGTGCCTCGCCATGAACGCCGACCGGATCGAGCCCGGCCAGCGTTGCGCCTCGACCTCGAACCGCAACTTCGAAGGCCGCCAGGGCCGCGGCGGGCGCACCCATTTGGTGAGCCCGGCAATGGCCGTGGCCGCCGCCATCCGCGGCACCCTCGCCGACGTGCGGGACTTCCAGTAAGTCCCTTAGGCGCGTTCAAAAAATCCCGGGCGGTGCAGCAATGCACCGCCCGGTTTCGTTTCGGGACGGGAAGATGCACGGCCCCTGTGGTAGGATAGGTCGGCCTATATCTCAGGGAGAGAGACCGCGATGAGCGTTCCGAATTCAGGCCCCGCCGCCCCGCCTCCGCCCGTCTGGGACGCCCGTCCTGCAGGCGGCAGCCAAGTCGCCTATGGCGGCTTCTGGATCCGCCTCGTGGCCTACATCATAGATGCCATCCTGCTCAGCCTCGCGATGGGCGCGGTCGGCGCGGTGGCCGGCGTCAACTTCTTCAATCCGGACATCGAGAACTACAGCGCCTCGGCCAACATCGTTTATGTCGTCGTCGCCTGGCTTTACTTCGCTCTGCTCGAGAGTTCCGAGCGCGGCGCCACGGTCGGGAAGATGGCAATGGGCCTCCGGGTCGTCAGCGACCAGGGCCAGCGGCTGAGCTTCCTGAATGCCACCGGTCGCTACTTCGCCAAGATCATCTCGGCCATCATCCTGTGCATCGGCTTCATCATGATCGCCTTCACCGACCGCAAGCGCGGCCTGCACGACATGATCGCCGGCACCCTGGTGATCAAGAACCGCCAATAAGCCCTTCCGGCCCCCGCTTGACCCGGGGCCCGAAAGCCCGTTTATTCCGGCGTTTCGCAAGGGGATCCCCATGGAAAAATTCACGACGCTGAGCGGCGTCGCGGCGCCGCTGCCGATGGTCAATGTCGACACCGACATGATCATTCCCAAGCAGTTCCTGAAGACCATCAAGCGCACCGGCTTGAAGGAAGGGCTGTTCTACGAGATGCGTTGGACGGCCGACGGCCAGAAGAAGGATTTCATCCTCGACCAGCCAGCCTACCAGAACGCCAAGATCATCGTGGCCGGCCCCAACTTCGGCTGCGGTTCGAGCCGCGAGCATGCCCCCTGGGCGCTGCTCGACTTCGGCATCCGCTGCATCATCTCCGAGGATTTCGCGGACATTTTCTACAACAACTGCTTCAAGAACGGCATCCTCCCGATCAAGGTCTCCAAGGAGATCATCGCCAAGCTGATGGACGATGCGAGCCGCGGCTCGAACGCCATCATCGAGGTCGATCTCGAAAAGCAGGAGATTAAGGGTCCGGACGGCGGCACCGTCCATTTCGAGATCGACGCCTTCCGCAAGAAGTGCCTAATGGAAGGCCTCGACGATATCGGCCTGACGCTGGAGAAGAAGTCGTCGATCGACGACTTCGAGAGCCGCCAGAAGGACTCCCAGCCCTGGCTCCACGCCGCGACCTGATCCACCGCACAGTCTCATCCCGAGCAAAGCGAGGGACC
>CAMAYC010000073.1 GCA_945862125.1 Reyranella massiliensis 521 | reverse complement strand
ACCAGGCCGAGACCGGCGCCGGCGCCGACGTACGGGGTGATCACCGAGGCGGGCATGAAGTCGTACAGCAGGTTGGCCATGATGCCGAGCTGGCCGATCTGGTTGTTGATGCCGGTGCCCGGGACGCCGATGTTGGTCGGGTTCCAGCGGTAGATGCCTTCGAGCTCGACGCGCGGGCCGACGAAGTCATAGCCGATCACGCCGCCAGCCATCCAGCCGGTGCCGGGCGTAACGCCGACGACCGGCGCAGCGGCGACCGGCGTGTTGGCGTTGAAATTCATCATCCAGTTCAGGCCGCCTTCGGCACCGATGTAGAAACCGGGCATCGGGGTCTGGGCCTGGGCGATTGCCGGCAGCGCAACAAACGCAGCGGCGGCAATGAGTGCCTTCTTCATGAGATCTTCCCCTCGTTATTGAAATCTACGAGCGTTGGTGGGGCTGGGTCATCACCAACTCCGAGCCGAATATACACACCACGCCTAGTGCGGTGCAAGATGCGAGGCCTTTTCAAGGCGACTCAAGGCCAACCTGTGGCAGCGAGGCAACAGTGGCCATATAAGCCCGTATCAGCGGGCTCCGGGGCCCATTTCCAGGGTCGGCAGCCCGGGACTATATCTTGTGTTGCCCCCAGGTGCGTTGCGATCGGCCGGAATGGGCACGGTCAGGCCGAACAGGCCGCCCTTGAAGTCCAAAACCCCGTCCCCGGGATCGGCGCGGCCGAACAATCTGGTCCTTCCAGCCACGGCTCCCTCCGCCGACATTTCGGCCAGATTCGGGTGCGGCAGCGGCACATTGGGGTCCGATGCCCCCTGAGACAGCGACTTACCCACAATCTCGGACGCCGTCGGGGCCGCCTCGGCAGGCGCCAGCACGCTCGCCCGGGCCGGCGCCGGCGGGCGCACCGGGGGCCTCGGCTTGGCGACCGGCGCTACGACCGAGGGTGTCACCGGGGGCAAGGCGGCCACTGGATCGGCCACTAGCAGTGGGGCCGGCAGGTCCCGGGACGATCGCCCTGCAGCGCTCCCGGAGGCCCCCTCGCCGGCTACCTCGCTCGGCGGCGGAGGCTCCTGCCAGATGCCGAGATTCTGGTTGAAGGTCGCCGCCCAAGTGGGACCGACCGCCAGCGCGAGCCCTCCACCTGCCAACACTCCCCCCACGATCCCGATCACCCGTGACAAACGCATCGTGACGCCTCTCCCGAAAATCGACCCGAATTTCACCCCCTGGAATTGGAGGCCATCGCCCGGATTTGAATGCAGCGTTTTTGATCGCCGCGGCCCCGAACTCGCGGTAAACCGCCGTTTATTGACGGCAAGTCACCAAAGGGGAAACGCCATGGGCCAGTTCAGTAAGGTCGAAAAAGACGGCCGTTTGATGGTCGTCACCATCAACCGTCCCGAGGTCTACAACGCCTGCCATCCCATGGCGAACCAGGAGCTGGTCGACGCCTTCGACGAGTTCCAGGCCGACCCCGAACTGTGGGTCGCCATCATCACCGGCGCCGGCGACAAGGCCTTCTGCGCCGGCAACGACCTGAAATATCACGCCGAGATCCAGGCCAAGACCGGTAAGCGCCCGGTCCATCCGGCCAAGGGCTTCGGCGGCCTCGCCAACCGCTTCGACCTCGACAAGCCCGTGATCGCGGCCGTGAACGGCCTCGCCATGGGCGGCGGCTTCGAGATCGCGCTCGCCAGCGACATCATCGTGGCTTCCGAGCACGCCAAGTTCGCGCTCCCCGAGCCGCGCGTGGGCCTGGCTGCCGGCGCCGGCGGCATGCAGCGCCTCAGCCGCATGATCCCGCTCAAGAAGGCGATGGGCATGATGCTGACCGGCCGCCATGTGCCCGCCAAGGAAGGCTACGAGCTCGGCTTCGTCACCGAGGTGGTGCCGCACGCCGAGCTGATGACGGCGGCGAAAAAGTGGGCCGCCCAGATCCTCGAATGCTCGCCGATGTCGGTGCGCGCCACCAAGCAGGTGGTGATGCGCTCGCTCGACGTGCCGGCGCTCGAGATGGCGATGCGCAACCAGAACTTCCCCGCCTTCGTCGCCATGGCGCGGAGCGAAGACACGGTCGAGGGTCCCAAGGCCTTCGCCGAGAAGCGCAAGCCCAACTGGAAGGGCCGCTAGCCGCGAGTCACCTGGACATCCTATTTCGGCGGTCCGGGCATCCTGTCCGGGCCGCAAGTCCCTGCTCCGGCTCGCGAATTCCGTCTGTCGCTGCGGTGCCCGTTGGACGCCAAGTGACTCGTTTCACGTCGTCTTTTCAAGTCGCCTTTCATTGCGCAAAGGATCGCCGCTTCGCTCGATTTTGCACAAAGACGATCGCGACAGGAATCATGCTGGACAAATATGCTTGATAGGATTTCCTGTCAAGCTTCAAGGGTCACCGCCCTCGAACGTTGTCGTGGTCCCAGTCGAGTTCGAAGCGATCGCCTTTCGCCTTCACGTAGGCTGCGTGCGGCGATCCAAAGTGCGCCGGCATCAGCAGCGCGCCCTGCTCGGCGCAGTCGGCCAGCAACGCGCCGCGGGTCTTGGCGGCGAGATCACGGTCGTCGCAGAAGCGGCTGTTCCATCTCCACACCGGCACCTGCAGCGGACTATGCAGTGCGTCGCCGGGGAACATCGCGCGCTTGCCTTTCGATTCGAGATCGACGCGGATCTGACCCGGCGTATGGCCGGGCGCGGGCTTGAGCTTCAGGCAGCCGCACATGGCGTGCTCGCCGCCTGATACGAACTCCGCCATCTTCGCCTCGACGACCGGCAGCACCGAGTCGTTGTAGGTGTTGACCTCGTACTCCGGCGCACCGGATGTCTTCGCCACTTTGGCCCAGTGATCGTGATCAACCCTCGACATCACGTACTTGGCGTTCGGGAAAGTCGGCACCCACTTGCCATTCTCGAGCTTAGTGTTCCAGCCGACATGATCGACGTGCAGATGCGTGCACATGACGAAGTCGACCTCCTCCGGCGCAACGCCCGCCTCGCGCAGCCGGTCGAGATACTTCGTATCCAGCATGTGGAAGCCCGGCATGCCGGGCCGGTTCTTGTGATTGCCCGAGCAGGCATCGACCAGGATCGTGTGCTTGCCGGTGCGGATCAGCCAGGAATGGATCGACCGCATGAGCCGGCCGCTTTCGGGCTGGTAGTAGGCGGGCGCCATCCAGTGTTCGTGACTCTTGAAGGTCTCGGGTTCGAACTCGGGAAAGAAATCCTTGGCCGGAAAGCCCGGCCCCGAGATCTCCTCGATGCGGGTGACGCGGACGTCGCCGATGTGACGGTCTTGCATTGTTTCCTCCTCGCTTTGCCGCAGTTTGCCCGCTGGCGGCGCGCCACTCCAGTGGCGTCCCTTCATTGGGTGGCGTAGATGAAGATATGCGCCTGCGAAACCCTCACCCAGGTGAAATCCTCGCCAAAGAGTTCCTGAAGCCGAAAGGCATTACTCAAGCGGCGCTCTCGCGTGCAATTCGCCTGCGGCCACAGCGCGTCAGCGAGATTGTGCGAAGCAAAAGGGCGATCACTGCCGACACGGACCGCCGGCTCGCGCGCTACCTCGGCGTGTCAGAAGGTTTTTTTGCCGGACTTCAGGCCGACTTCGATCGGATGGAGCAACAGCGGCAAGTCAGAGCCGCCTTCGGTAGATACCGCTGGCACGGCAATCTCATCGACAACCGCAGAAGACGGGGGACTGGCCGAACTACCTCCCCTTGAAGTTCGCCTTTCGCTTCTCGAGGAAGGCGTTGAGGGGGCCTCGGTCACGGCGCAAGCGGCAAGGCCCTTCGCTCAGAAGCGCAAGCCCAACTGGAAGGGCCACTAGCTCCTCGTCTATCCCGTCAACGACTGCCGCGTACCTTACGCAACCTAGCAGGGATCGATTTGTACCCGACGATTTTGAGCTTCAGACATCCCCGCCGGCGTCAGCACAATCGGGTACTTGTCGCCTCGTGCGCCTACATCGATTGCAGCAGACGGTACGCCCAATTCTATAAGACGCGTCTTCACAGATTCCGCGCGCGCCATCGACAGGGGCAAGCTCGCTTCGGCCGCATCGGTATGACCGATGATGCGCACGCACCATCCTGACCTCGCCCGCTGGTGTTCGACGAAGTCGCGCAAAGTTTTCTCACTGGTCTGCCCTATCTCGGCTCGGCCTGAATCGAAGAACACAAAATAGCTGGGAGCAGACGACCGCGGGAGCGCGACTGCATTGGCAAGAACGCCGACGCCGATCACGAAGCATCCGATTACGTATCGCACGTCACCGCCCCTTGAAATTCGCCTTTCGCTTGTCGAGGAAAGCATTCAGCCCCTCGAAATGGTCCTCGGTGGCGGCGCAGGCGGCAAGGCCCTCGGCCTCGCGGTGCGAATGCTCGTCCCAGCTGTTGTCGAAGGAGTTGCGAATCAGACTCTTGGCGACACCCAGTGCAAAGGTCGGCCCGTCGGCCAGCTTGCGCGCCATCTTCTCCGTCTCGGCCACGAGCTGATCCTTCGGGACCACCCAGTTCAGGATGTTGTTGGCCTTCGCTTCGGCCGCCGTGAAGCGTTCGCCCAAGAGCGCGATCTCGAGCGCCTTCCGCTCGCCCACGACGCGCGGCAGGAAATAGGTGGCGCCACCGTCGGCGCTGAGGCCGATGTGGCGATAGGCGAGCGTGAAGAAGGAATCGTCGCTGGCGATGGCGAGGTCACAGTTCAGGATCAGCGACAGGCCAAAGCCCGCGGCGGCCCCCTGCACCGAGGCCAGCACCGGCTTCTGCATGCGGCGGATCTGGTAGATCGCCTGGTGGGCCTTCACGACGCGCATCTCGAAGCCGGCGAGGTGCGCCTCCTTCTCGGTCGTCAGCGACTTGTGGAAGCCCCTGATGTCGCCGCCCGCCATGAAGTGCGTGCCGGCGCCCCGGATCACCACGCAGCGCACCGCGGGGTCCTTCTCGAACTTGGCGCTGTGCTCGATCAGCAGGTCGCGCATCTCCATCGACAGCGCGTTCAACTGCTCCGGCCGGTTGAGCGTCAGCCAGCCGATGCCGTCTTTGACTTCGGCGAGAACGTGCGGTGCGGACATGCGGATCAATCCTTCATTCACGACAGGGCTAAAAGCGTCCCAGAACCAGACTATTTCGTCACTTTCCTTCGCGCGAGTACAGTCGCATGCGCTTGCGGATGAGGCCGATGAAGGAGCGTGCCGAGGGCGGCAGGGTTCGCTCGCGCTTGTAGGCGACACCCATCTCCGCCACCGGCAGTCTGGGTCGCCACGTCAGATCGAGAATGGCCAGGCGCCCGGCATCCAGCCCCTCCTGGATCTGGCTGACATGGCCCAGGCTGATGGCGTCGGTGCCAGACACGATTTCCAGGCCGAGCCGGAACGAGGAGACGGCGATCGACGGCAGAATATCGCCCGTCGTGTGGTCCACGGTGAAACCGGGGTCGATATCCTCGATCAGCCCGAGCTTCTCATGCGCCATGCTGGAAAAGACAAAGGGAAAGGGCCGCACATCCTCCGGACGCAGCGACGCTTTCTTCAACAGCGGGTGGCCGGCCCGGCAGTAATAGACGCCTTCCAACTTGCCGAGCGGCTCAACCTTCAACGACGGCACGCCCCGCAGCGCCATGATATCGAGAACGGCGAAGTCGACACGATCGGTCATCAGCATGGCGAGCGCCGCCGTCCACTCGCGCTCCAGCAGCTCCAGCCGTACCGACGGGCTCGCCTTGATCATCTCGATTGCGGCCGGCCGGACGGCGATGTCGTGGACATAGACTCCGGCGGCCACCCGCAGGCGCCCGCCCCGGCCATCGCGCACCATCTGCAGGTTGTTGGAGATCGCCTCGGCCCGGCCGACCAGCTCGTCCGCCATCTTGAGGACGTCGTCGCCGGCCGGCGTCGCCACGACGTCGCGTCGCGAGCGCTCGAAGACGCGCATGCCGATCTGCTTTTCGAGCGTCGCGATGTTGCGGCTCAGGGTCGGCTGGCTGATGCGCAGCGCCGCCGCCGCCCGCCCGAAATGCCGGTGCTTTGCCAGGACCACGGCGTACTGCAGTAACTTGAGGTCGATTTCCATGCGCGAACTGTATCGTTCCTTCGATTGTTTTGCATCGATGCCTGCAGGAATGTCTGCGGCTATCGATTCTATGGGAGAGAGCCAATGATCTCTAAAAAGTTCAGCCGTCTTCTGTCGGCCACGGCCCTTCTTATCGGCATGTCGGGCGGCGTCAGCCCGGCCAGCGCACAGACCCAATCCGGGGGCCAGCCCGGGGGGAAACCCAACATCCTGGTCATCATGGGCGACGATATCGGCCTCTGGAACATCAGCGCCTACAACCGCGGCATGATGGGCTACCGGACACCCAACATCGACCGCATCGCCCGCGAAGGCGCGATCTTCACCGACTATTACGGCCAGCAATCGTGCACGGCAGGACGCGCCGCCTTCATCACCGGCCAATCGCCGATCCGCACGGGCCTGCTCAAGGTGGGCCTGCCCGGCGCGCCGGAAGGCCTGTCGGAGAAGGACCCGACCATCGCCGACCTGCTGAAGCCGCAAGGCTACGTCACCGGCCAGTTCGGCAAGAACCACCTGGGCGACCGCAACGAATTCCTGCCGACCGTGCACGGCTTCGACGAATTCTTCGGCAACCTTTATCACCTCAATGCCGAGGAAGAGCCCGAGAACGTCGACTATCCCAAGGACCCGACCTTCAAGGCCCAGTACGGCCCGCGCGGCGTGCTGAAGTGCGTCGCCCAGCCGAACGACACGCCGGGCGAGGATCCGCGCTTCGGCAAGTGGGGCAAGCAGAAGTGCGAGGATACCGGCCCGCTCACCAAGAAGCGCATGGAAACGGTGGACGAGGAATTCCTCGCCGCCTCGCTCGACTTCATCGACCGCGCCAATCGCGACAAGAAGCCGTTCTTCGTATGGTCCAACGCCAGCCGCATGCACATCTGGACGCACCTCAAGCCCGCGTCCGAGGGCAAGACCGGCCTCGGCGTCTATGCCGACGGCATGGTCGAGCATGACGGCCATGTCGGCCAGCTCCTGAAGAAGCTCGACGACCTCGGGATCGCGCAGAACACCATCGTGATCTACACGACCGACAACGGCGCCGAGGTGATGAGTTGGCCCGATGGCGGCACCACGCCGTTCCGCGGCGAGAAGAACACCAACTGGGAGGGCGGCTATCGCGTGCCGGCGATGGTGCGCTGGCCCGGCCTGGTGAAGCCCGGCACCGAGATCAACGATGTCTTCTCGTCCGAGGACTGGATGCAGACCCTGCTGGCCGCCGTCGGCGAGACCGACCTCAAGGCCAAGCTGCTGAAGGGCGCCTCCTTCGGGCCCAAGACCTTCAAGGTCCATCTCGACGGCTACGACCAGCGCGAGCTCTTGAAGAACGGCACGGGCAGCGCCCGCAAGGAGTTCTTCTACTGGACCGACGACGGCGGCCTGGCCGGCCTGCGCTACGACAAGTGGAAGCTCGCCTTCATGGAGCAGCGCAGCCACGGTTTCGATGTCTGGCAGGATCCGATGGTGACGCTCCGTGTGCCCAAGCTGTTCGACCTGAAAGCCGATCCGTTCGAGCGCGCCGACAAGGAAGGCATGGGCTACGGCCGCTGGCGCATCGACCGCATCTTCCTGCTGGTACCGGCGCAGGCGTTCGTCGGCCGCTTCATCCAGACCCTGGCCGAGTTCCCGCCGCGTCAGAAGCCGGGCTCGTTCAACCTGCAGGGCGTGCTCGACAAGCTGATGTCACCGCCGCAGGGCGTGAACTGACGTGAACACCAAGATCGCCTCATAGCTGATCGCCCTCGTGGCCATCCTCGCCACGGCGGGCGCCAGCCGTGCCGGTGCTCTGCTACGCCCCAAGGTCTAGCTGTGATTGCTGCGGCGGCGGGTGCTGGCGCTCTATCGCGACCTCAGGGTCATCGAAGCCGGACTGCGGCCCGGAGTCTCGCCGTCACAATTGTCCGAGTATCAGCACGGTCTCGACAAGATCGACCGCGCGTCAGGCGTGCTGCCCATGCGGCACTCGGATCTGTTCTTTGCGCTGCGCACCCACATCGACCTCACGCGTGCACGCCTGGTCTCGGCGCTCGGCGAGAGAGCCTAGAACGCATAGAGCGGCAGGGACACGACGGTCGCGCCCGTCAAGGCGCGCTCGAGCCACGCGGCAAGATCGTCCCAGGGGCGGCGCGGCATCGACTTGCGGAAGAAACCGAAGTGGCCGATCGCCTCGAGTTCCAGATCGGCAGGCGCATGATGACGGCGCTCGATCGCGGCGTTGGGATAGTACGACCGCAGGGCCTCGACGGCACCAAAGGGCGCGATGGGATCGTCGCTGAAGCTCAGCCAGCGGATCGGCATCGCCACGTCGTCGTTGTGGGGCCGCAGCGGCTGGCCGCGCCGGTCGCTGACATAGTGTTTGCAACGGCCCCAGCGTGCCCAGGTGCGGGCGATGTCGCTCGGCAGGTTTGCGGTGCCGAACCACGAACCGGGGAAGCGGCCGATCAATGCCGTCAGGCTGGGGATCAGCAGCCACCACAACACCATCACGCGCAGCCTCTGCTTGCCGAGCGGCCAGTGCCGCCAGTGGCCGCTCTGGGCACAGATGAGGACCACGGCGCGCACGCTGGAGATGTTGTCGGCGAGACCCAGCACCTGGCCGCCGAATGAATGTCCCACGACCGCGAGGCGCGCGCCGGGTACGAGTCGCGCCAGGTGATCCAGCATGGAAGCCTGGTCGATCCGGCCCCAATCTTCCATCGTCGCGCCGCGCGGCGCGTCGGAGCCGCCGATGCCCCGATAGTCGTAGGTCATCACGGTGAAGCCGCAGGCCGCGAGGTGGGCCGCGAACGCCGCATAGAACTGGCGCGGGATTCCCGTGCCGCTGTTGATGAGCACGGCGCCGCCCGATCTTTTGAGCGGTGTCGCGGTGGGTTCAAAGAGCGTGGCGGCCAGGTTCACGCCGTCGCGGGCCGGAAGCATCATGTCCATGGCGGGCTCTATCGGCGAGCAGACCCCTCGCGGACAAACGCAAGAGGCCGCCTCCGAGTTGAATGCCATTCAGCCCGACTTGATCTCCGCCAGGAGCCAACGCCGCAGTGCGCGTATCGCGGGCAGGCTGCGCTCCTTGGACCGGCAGACGAACCAGACCTGGCCGGGCTGGGCGACGGGCGGCCCGAGGCGCACCAGCGCGCCCGACTTGATCTCGCTTTCGATCAACTGATCGAAGGCGAGCGCGACACCGAGCCCATGCGCGGCGGCACGGAGGGCCGCGCCCATGCTGTCGACCTGCACGCCCTTTGCAGCGCCACGACGTGGGGCGAAGTCCCTGGGATCGAGGCCGGCGCCCGCCGCCCAGTCGGGCCACGAGGCACCGAACGGCGAGACGCCGATCAGCGGCGCGCGCGCGATGTCGGCCGGCGTGCGCAGACGCAGGCGCTTGACCAGCGCCGGCGACGCCAGCGGCACGGCGGCAAGATCCATGACGCGCTCGGAAGCGACGTCGTCCCAATGGCCATCGCCGTAGCGCAGGGCCACGTCGACCAGGCCCGCCTCCATATCGGCCATGCGCATGCTGGCCTCGACCTGCAGCTCGATCTCGGGATGGAGCGCCAGGAACTGGCCGAGTCGCGGCAGCAGGAAATGGGTGGCGAAGATCGGCACGGCCGAAACCCTGAGCCGGTGGCTGCCGGTGCCCTGGCGCACCAGCGCGCGCGAGAGATCGCCGAAGGCGCGGCCGGTGGTGGCGGCGAGCAGGCGGCCGACCGGGGCCAGCACGACGCCGCGCGGCCCGCGCTCGAACAGTTTCGAACCGAGCTGGCGTTCGAGGCCGGCGATGCGATGGCTGACCGCCGACGAGGTGATGTGAAGCTGCTCGGCCGCAACCTTGAACGAGCCTGCCCGCGCCGCCAGCTCGAAGGCTTGTAGCGCCAGCAGATCGCGCGACGTCAGGTTCAGGTCGCCGGTATCACCGGTCCGGCGCTCCACCTCCTGCCGCGAGGAGCGGAAGGCCCGGAGCCCCGACATCGTGTCAGAACGCCTCCGCCGGCAATGCCATCACGGTGGCGGCACCCGCCTTGATCTGGTGGCTGAGCGACGTGGTCTGCGGCAGCACGCGCGCCATGTAGAAGCGCGCGGTGGTGAGCTTGGCCTCGTAGAAGGCGTTGTCGTTGCCGGCGGCAAGCCCCTTGTGGGCGGCCACGACGATGCGGTTCCACATGAAGGCCATGGCGGTGAGCGCCATCAGGCGGAGAAGATCGGTCGCGGCGGCGCCCGCCTCGTCCGGATTCTTCATGGCGTTCTGCAACAGGAACAGCGCGCTCTCCTGGACGCGGCCCAGCGCCTTCTCCAGCGGCTCGACGAACTCCTTCATCCTGTCGTCGGCCTTGTGCTTGGCGACGAAGCCGGAAATCTCGCCCAGCAGGCGCTGCGCGGCGGCCCCGCCCTTCATCGGCAGCTTGCGGCCGACGAGGTCGAGCGCCTGGATGCCGTTGGTGCCTTCGTAGAGCTGAGTGATGCGGGCGTCGCGCACGAGCTGTTCGACGCCGTTCTCGCGGATGTAGCCGTGACCGCCGTAGGTCTGGACCGCGAGGTTGGCGCACTCGCTGCCCATGTCGGTGAAGTGCGCCTTGATGATCGGCGTCAGCATCTGAACCAGATCGTCGGCCGCCGCGCGCTTGTCGGCGTCGGGATGGGAATGCGCCTCGTCGATCAGCAGGCCGACCCAGAGCGAGAGCGCGCGGGCAGCCTCGGTGAAGGATTTCTGGATCATCAGCATGCGCCGCACGTCGGGATGCACGATGATCGAGTCGGCCGGGCCGCCGGCATTCTTCGGCCCGGTCAGCGAGCGGCCCTGCAGGCGGTCGCGCGCGTAGGCGACGGCGCTCTGGTACGAGGTCTCGGCGATGCCGAGGCCCTGCATGCCGACGCCGAGGCGGGCCGCGTTCATCATCACGAACATCGCCGGCATGCCGCGGTTGAGCTCGCCCACCAGCCAACCCTTGGCGCCGTCGAGGTTCATGACGCAGGTGGCGTTGGCCTTGATGCCCATCTTGTGCTCGACCGCGCCGCAGCGGATGCCGTTGCGCTCGCCGATGCTGCCGTCGGCCTTGGGAATGAACTTCGGGACCAGGAACAGCGAGATGCCCTTGGTGCCGCCGGGTGCATCCGGCAGGCGCGCCAGCACGAGGTGGAGGATGTTTTCGGTGAGGTCGTGCTCGCCGGCCGAGATGAAGATCTTGGTGCCGGTGATCGAATAGCTGCCGTCGGCCTGCAGCTCGGCGCGGGTGCGGATCAGGCCCAGGTCAGTGCCGCACTGGGGCTCGGTCAGGCACATCGTGCCCGACCAGGTGCCGTCGGTGAGCTTTGGCAGGTACTTCTTCTTGAGATCGTCGGAGCCGTGGCGCGACAGCGCCTCGTAGGCGCCGTGGCTGAGGCCCGGATACATCGCGAAGGCCTGGTTCGACGCGGTGAACATTTCCTGCAACGCGAAGCCCACGGTGGCGGGCAGTCCCTGGCCGCCCCACTCCGGATCGCAGGTGACGGAAGTCCAGCCGCCCTCGCGGAACATGTCGTAGGCGTGCTTGAAACCCTTGGGCGTGCGCACGACGCCGTTTTCGTAGGTGCAGCCCTCTTCGTCGCCGGTGCGATTGAGCGGGAACAGCACGTTCTCGCAGAGCTTGGCCGCTTCCTCGATGATGGCGTGGATGGTGTCGGGCGTGGCGTCCTCGTAGCCCGGCAGCTTGGCCAACTGCGAGACGTCGAGCACCTCGTTCAGCACGAACTGGATGTCCTTCAGCGGCGCCTTGTAGACGGCCATAGATTCCTCCGTGAGTTTTCTTAATCGCTTGCCGGGTCGGCGCCGCGACGCTGCAGTTCGGCGGACACCTGGGTCTCGACGTCCTTGAACTCGCCGATCTGGGCATCGAGATCGGCCCGCCGGCGTTCGAGGTCTTCAATATGCAGCCGGCTGCGGCGCAGCAATTCGCGCATCTGCTGCAGGCCGGTGCGATCGACATGATAGAGGTCGAGCAGTTCCTTGATCTCGGACAGGGTGAACCCCAGCCGCTTGCCGCGGAGGATCCAGCCCAGCCGCGCACGGTCACCGACGCTGTAGAGCCGCTGCGTGCCCTGGCGGCGCGGCTTGATCAGCCCCTCGTCCTCGTAGAAGCGAATCGTGCGCGACGTCACCGCGAACTCGCGTGCCAGTTCGGCGATGCTATAGATGCGCTGCGTGTCGCGCGGCGCCGGGCTCTTGCCCGATGGAGTGACGGCGACGGACATGGTGACGTCTTCATAGTTAACGTTTACGTAAACGTCAATGCGGGTTTACGTAAACGTCAACTCTGCCACGCCGGAGCTGGCAATGGATAATGGGGCAACAAAGACGGTAGCTGCCAGGGACGGCCGCACGCTCGCCTATCTCGAAGTGGGCGATCCGAAGGGACCGCTCGTTCTCCATAATCACGGCGGACCCAGCAGCCGGCTGGAGGCTCGCCTGTTCGCAAAGGCGGCATTGAAAAACCGCCTGCGGCTCGTCTGCGTGGACCGACCCGGCATCGGACAGTCCAGCCGCCAGAAGGCGCGTACCTACGCAGGCTGGGCGGACGATCTGACGACGATCGCCGATGCATTGGGATACAGCACGTTCGGCGTCACCGGCTGGTCGGAGGGCGGTCCCTGGGCGCTGGCGGCCGCGGCCTACATCGATCCGCTTCGACTGCGCCATGTCAGCAGCATCGCCGGCGGAAGCTACGGCACGTTCGGCGACAACTGGGCGGCGGATCAGCTTTCCAAGGCCGATGCGATGGGTGGAACGCTGGCGCTCCGCTTCAAGCCCGGCTTCCGGCTCATGTACGCAGTGCTTGGCCTCACCGCCAAACGCTTCCGCAAGGCCTATCTCGACCAGTTGCGCAAAGCCGTGAGCGACTACGATCGACAGATCCTGCTTCGACCCGAGGTCGAAACCGCCTTCGCCGACACGTCAGCCGAATGCTTCGCACACGGCAGCGACGGGCTGGTGCGCGACAGCGAGCTCCTCTACCGGCGCTGGGCTTTCGACGTGACGAAGATCGAACGGCCGGTCCATATGTGGCAGGGAACGGATGATCGTCTCGTCGCGGCGTCGATCAACAAGACAGTGGCCGACCGGATGCCTGGAGCGGTATGGCATTCCGTCGAGGGTGCCGGTCATTTCGTGGCTGTCGGAGCGGCCGACGACGTGTTCGCCATCGCGGCCAAGGAACTCTCGTAGTCTCGTCATCGAATTCCGGAGGAAGAAACAGGACATGGCCATCTATCAGCTCAACGACCGCAAGCCGGTCATTCCCGCGTCCTGCTACATCTCCGAGGAGGCCACGATCATCGGTTCGGTGATCCTGGGCGAGCGGGTCAGCATCTGGTTCGGCGCCGTGCTGCGCGGCGACAACGAGCCGATCGTGATCGGCGACGACAGCAACATCCAGGAACTCAGCGTCCTGCACACCGATCCCGGCGCACCGCTCACCATCGGCAAGAACGTGACGGTGGGCCACCAGGTGATGCTGCACGGCTGCACCATCGGCGACGGCTCGCTGATCGGCATCCAGTCGGTGGTGCTCAACCGCTCGGTGATCGGCAAGGATTGCCTGGTCGGCGCCGGCGCGGTGGTGACCGAGGGCAAGAGCTTCCCAGACCGCTCGGTGATCTTCGGCTCCCCGGCCAAGGTGGTGCGCGAGTTGAACGAGGAGAATGCCGCGCGGCTGCGCATGAGCGCCGAGAACTACGTCGTGCGAGGCCAGGACTACAAGGCGAACCTGAAGCGCATCGGCTGACATCGTGATCGACGCGCTCGACCATCTCGTCATTGGCGGTTCGGCTTCGGTCTACGAGACGCTACTGGGCCGGCGCGCGCACGGTGGGCGGCTGCGCACCGGCAATGTCGGGCTTGCCTTCGCAAGCGGCGCGGCGGGGCTGCAGTCGATGGTGTTCGCCACATCGGACCTCGACAAGGCGGCGAAGCTGCTCGAGCGGCGCGCCGTTGCGACCACGCGCACGGGCGATGCGCTCGCGCTCGAAGGACATGGCGTGGCGATCGGGCTCGTCCCAAAAGCCGGCGACCCGCCCTCGCCGCTCGCGGCCGACGAAGCGTCGTGCGTCTCGTCGCTCGACCACGTCGTGGTGCGTACGCCCAATCCCGAGCGCGCCATCGCCTTTTATGCCGGGCGGCTGGGGCTCGATCTCCGGCTCGACCGATCCAACGAAAAATGGGGGGCGCGGCTGCTGTTCTTCCGCTGCGGCGATCTCGTGGTCGAGATCGCGCACGACCTGAAGACGGGCGTATCGGACGCACCCGACCGGCTATGGGGCCTCTCGTGGCGCGTGCCCGATGTCGCCAGCGCCCAGGCGCGGCTGAAGGCAGCGGGCCTCGACGTCACCGAACCACGCGACGGCCGCCGGCCGGGCAGCCAGGTCTTCAGCGTGAAGGACAAGACCGAGGGCGTGCCCACCCTGGTGATCGGCGGCCTAGGGCGATGGTAGAGGGGGCTATGGTAGAGGGCCCGCTGGTGATGAGACCGCTGGCACTCCTCCTTCTTCTATTATCGGTGGCCGCCTGCACCTCGCCGACCGCGCCGGCGCCCAAGCAGGCCAAGGACCTGATGCCGCTCGGCCCCTGCCCGCCCTCGTCATGGAAGCCCGAGGCGCCGCCGCCGACGGCAAGCGCCAGGACGTCGATGGTGCTGCTCGCGGTCGGCGAGTGGGCGCGCTTCGGAAAGCAGGTCACGATCTATTCGACCAATGCGCCGCCCAGGACCGAACAGCTCGGTATCAAGGAGCGCGACGTGCCGCAGCGCATCGCCGACTACTGGGCCGCGGTCGACAAGAGCCTGTCCGGACTGAACGACGTGCCGTGGTCGGCGGCGTTCATTTCCTGGGACATCGAGAGTGCCGGCGTGTCGCGCGATCTGTTCTGCCCCGACCAGCGCCATACGATCTACGTCGAGCGCATGGTCGAACGGGCGAAGAAGCCCAAGGCCGTCTTCATCCCCCACGCACCGGAAAGATATGCGCCCAAGGTCGGCGATCTCATCTGTGCAGCGCGCGAGAACAGCGGGACGACGCTGCAGAACCTGAACCGCGGCGCCGGGCACTGCGACATCGTGGTCGAGGTCCGGCCGGGCGAAGTCGATGCTATCGGCGGCAACGTGGGCGACTCGGTCACACGCAGCGTCTTTCCACTGGACGGCGCCGGGTTTTTATCGCCCATTTCCGCACGTCCGGTATTCACCGTGATCGAAAATCGTCTGCCCTAGGGAACGTCAATGTCTCGGCTGTCTCTTTACGACTATGTCATCGTCGGTGCCGGCTCCGCCGGCTGCACCCTCGCCAACCGGCTGGCCGCAAAAGACGGATTGCGGATCCTCGTGCTGGAAGCGGGCGGCCCCGACAAGTCCTTCATGCTCAAGATGCCGGCGGGGTTCGCCAGCCTGGGCGAAGCCAGCCCCTACAACTGGCGCTACGAGACCACGCCGCAAAAGCACTGCAACGACCGGCGGATGTACTGGCCGCGCGGCAAGACATTGGGCGGCTCGTCCTCGATCAACGCCATGCTCTATGTGCGCGGCCATGCCTGGGACTACGACCAGTGGCGCCAGCTCGGCAACGAGGGCTGGAGCTACAATGACGTGCTGCCCTATTTCAAGAACGCCGAGAACAACGAGCGCGGCGCCGACGAATTCCACGGCGCCGGTGGGCCGCTCAACGTCGCCGACCAGGTCGACCCCAGCAAGCTGAACGAGGCGTTCCTCAAGGCCGGCGAACAGGCGGGCCACAAGCGCGTCACCGACTTCAATGGCGCCGAGCAGGATGGCGTCGGCTACTACCAGGTGACCCAGAAGGACAAGGCACGCTGGAGCACGGCCAGCGCCTATCTGCGGCCGGCGGTGGCGCGCGGCAATTCCCACCTCGAGATCATCACCAACGCGCTGGTCGAACGCATCATCTTCGACGGCACGCGTGCCATGGGTGTGCGCTACACGGTCGACGGCCGCGACGAGGTGGCGCGCGCCAACCGCGAGATCATCCTGTGCGGCGGCGCCGTCAATTCACCGCAACTGCTGCAGCTCTCCGGCGTCGGCCCGGCCGACCACCTGAAGTCGCTCGGCATCACGCCGGTGATCGATCTGCCCGGCGTCGGCGGCAACCTGCAGGACCATCTCGACGCGGCGCTGCTGCAATTCTGCAAGACGCACGATACCTACGACACCGCCAACAAGCTGGTCTCGCTCTACCAGTATGTGGTCAACAAGAAGGGCCCAGGTACCTCGCCGATCGCCGAGTCGGGCGGCTTCCTGCGCACGCGGTCGGGTCTGGCGGCACCCGACGTTCAACTCCATTTCCTGCCCGTGCTGGTGGTCGACCATGGCCGCACCAAGATGAAGCAGAACGGTTATAGCCTGCACGTCTGCGCGCTCCGGCCCGAGAGCACCGGCACGATCCGCCTGCGCAGCAATAACCCCAAGGAGGCGCCGCTGATCGACGCCAACTATCTCGCCGAGCGGCGCGATCTCGATACGCTGATCCAGGGCGTGAAGATGGGCCGCGATATCTTCGCCCAGTCCGGCCTCGATCCCTACCGCGCAGATGAATTCCAGCCCGGTGCGGCGGTAAAGACCGATGCCGAGCTGGAGCAGTGGATCCGCGCCAAGTGCGAGACGATCTATCACCCGGTCGGCAGCTGCAAGATGGGGCCCAGCACCGACAACATGGCCGTGGTCGACGACAAGCTGCGGGTGCACGGTGTGCAGGGGCTGCGCGTGGTCGACGCTTCGATCATGCCGACGCTGGTCGGCGGCAACACCAACGCCCCCACCATCATGATCGCCGAGCGGACCGCCGCCATCATGCACGCGGCCGGCCTCACGAACTGAGCGGCGATCCCGAATTGTCGCGGCGACTAGCCGCGCTTCTCGACCACCAGCAGCCACGGCCGGCCGTTGACGGCCCGAAGCCGGCCGCGCTGGTCGACGGGATAGAGACTCATGGTGACGCTGTCCTTCACATTGCCGCCGACGGCATGAACGAAGCCGCCGCGCACGTCGGTGACGACGTCGCAATGGTTGGCCGTGTTGTCGATGCGCCGGTGCGCGGTGCGAGAGTCGGCGTGGCGCCAGGTCGGGCCCGCCGAGCCGGTACAGACGAGGTCGCCCGGCTTGGGCGAATATTCGTTCGGCGCATGAAGGTAGAACGGAGCGCCTCGCTGCTTCTCGCGGTCATAGAGTGCGGCGAGGTAGTTGCCATGACGGCCGTCGCGAGGGAATTGCTGCGCCGTGTAGCCGGACTTCGCCATCACCCAGGACACGAACGCGCCCGACCACGGCTTGCCCGAGGTGCGGCCGTTCCAGTCCGGCTTGCCGCAGACGCCCCAATAGTCGCCGACGCGGCTGGCCAGCGGCTCGCTCCGTTCGCTCACTCCGGTGCGGTTGGTGTAACCGTTGGCTTGGCCTCCATAGACAACCGTCGAGCGGCCGAACTTGGTCCACTCCTGCCACGCCGTCAGCGCGACGCGGTCGGTCGGCGGCCGTTCGCTATAGCCGCCGTGGCGCGAGCTGCTGCTGCCGCAGGCGGCCAGCAAGAATGCGAGTAAAAGGGTGAGCAGAAGAGTTGCTGGCAGTCGGAGACTGAACGCACGGGAGGAGAGCGCGGCGGGCGACTGCCAGCGAACACGAACGTCGACGAAGGGGCTGCCGGGGTTCATGTATAACTTGCAGGGGGTAAAATAAATGATTGTTATTATTATCTTTTAAACTAACACGATTGCTGAACAATGTCACCTCCCGTTGACCTTGCCGAGGTGCGTCGCCTCGAAGAACTGGCCTTCCGGGGCTGGCCTGCCCTGGAAAGCCGGGATCTCGCCGGCTGGCGCCAGCGCTTCGCCGGCGGCTACACAAAAAGAGCCAATTCAATCAATGCCTTGGACCCTCAGGCTAAGTGTAATCCTGAGGTCGTGGCAGCCCTTGAGGCACCTTATCTCGCGCGCGGCCTAGTCCCGGCCTGGCGGCTGACTCCGCTGGCGCCGCCGGCCATCGCCCCCCTCCTGATGGGGCGTGGCTACCGGACCATCGAGCGCAGCCTCCTGCAGGTCTGCCCGCTGCACGCGGGCTTCGCAGCCGACGCCGAGGTCCGGATCTCGCCCCATCCGTCGCCGACCTGGATTGAGGCCTTCTGCACCTACAGCCCAGTGCGCCCGCAGCACCGCCGGACCATGGAGCAAATGCTTACCGCGATCGCGCCACCCGCCGGCTTCGCCCTCGTCGAGGACGCAGGCCAGCCGATGGCCATGGCGATCGGAGCGGTCGAGGGCGACCATATGGGCCTGTTCGACGTATTGGTGATGCCGCATGCCCGCCGCCGCGGGCTCGCGCGCCGGATCACCGAAAGCCTCTACGCCTGGGCGTGGGGCCACGGCGCGCGCTTCGCTTATCTGCAGGTGGTGGCCACCAACGAAGCCGCACTGCCGCTCTACGCCGACCAGGGCTTTCGCACGGCCTACGGCTACGAGTATCTCCTGCCACCCTCCCCAGCAGCTTGACCCCCCGCCGCCCGGCCTCACATAGTCGCGCCGGGAGGAACCAAAAATGTCGAACTATCCTTGGGAGAAGAGCTATCCGCCCGGCGTGAAGTGGGAGCTCGAGGTTCCGCGCAAGACCATCCACCAGACCTTCGAGGATAGCTGCGCCCAGTATGGCGACCGGCCGTTCACCGACTTCCTCGACAAGGTGATGACCTTCCGCGACTACAAGGAGGCCTCCGACCGGGCCGCCGCCGGCTTCCAGAAGCTGGGCGTGAAACCCGGCGTCCATGTCGGCCTCTACCTGCCCAACACTCCGCACTACATCGTGGCCTTCTTCGGCGTGCTCAAGGCCGGCGGCATCGTCGTCAACTACAGCCCGCTCGACGCCGCCCGCGAGCTCGAGCACAAGATCAGCGATTCCGAGACCGACATTCTGGTGACCCTCGACGTCACTGCGCTCTACCCCAAGATGGCCGCGATGCGCGGCAAGACACGGCTGAAGAAGCTGATCGTGGGCTCGATCGCCGACTACCTGCCGTGGCCCAAGAACTGGCTCTATCCGATCGCCAAGAAAAAGGACCTCTCGCCGTGGCCGCGCGACGAGTGGCACATGTCGTTCAAGGATCTGCTGGCCAACGACGGCAAGTACACATCCCATAAGGCCGCCAACGACAACCTGTGGGACGAGGTAGCGCTGCTGCAATACACCGGCGGCACCACGGGCCTGCCCAAGGCCGCGATGCTGACGCACGGCTGCGTGATGGCCGCAATGAGCCAGGGCATGGCCTGGACCAAGCCCTACACGACGCCCGGCACGGAAAAAGTCGTGTGCGTCCTGCCGCTGTTCCACATCTATGCGCTGTCGGGAATCATGCTGGGCGCGGTCGCCAACGGCAACCAGCTCATCCTCTATCCAAGGCCCGATATCGACATGATCGTGGCCGATCTCTCGACCAAGAAGCCCACCTTCCTGCCCGGCGTGCCGACGCTCTACACCGCGATCCTGAAGCACCCCAAGGCGCAGGGCCTCGACCTCAAGTCGCTGAAGATCTGCATGTCGGGCGGCGCGCCGCTGCCGGTGGAAGTGCAGCAGAGCTTCGAGAAGCTGACGGGCGCCACCCTGATCGAGGGCTACGGCCTCACCGAGACGTCGCCGACCGGCGCGATCTGCCCGGTCGACAAGAGCGTGCGCCGGGTGGGCTCGTGCGGCCTGCCGATGCCGGGCACGATCATCGAGATCCGCGACATGGAGAACAAGGACCGCGTACTGCCACCCGGCAAGGAGAATGTCGGCGAGGTCTGCATCATCGGCCCGCAGGTCATGAAGGGTTACTGGAAGAAGGTCGAGGAGACCGAGCAGGTCCTGTTCAGCCATCCCACCAGCAACTGGAAGGGCCTGCGCACCGGCGACATGGGCTACATGGACGAGGACGGCTGGCTCTTCCTGGTCGACCGCTCCAAGGACCTGATCATCTCGTCGGGCTATAATGTCTATCCGCGCATGATCGAGGAGGCGATGTACGAGCATCCCGCCGTCGACGAGTGCATCGTGATCGGCATCTCCGATCCCTACCGCCAGGAGGCGCCCAAGGTGTTCGTGAAGCTGAAGCCCGGCGCCTCGCTCACCTTCGAGGAAATGAAGGCGCATCTGGCCTCGCGCGTCGGCAAGCACGAGATGCCGGTGGCTCTGGAAATCCGCGCCGAGCTGCCCAAGACCCCGGTCGGGAAGCTCTCCAAGAAGGAACTCAAGGAGGAGGAGCGCGCCAAGGCGAAAGCCAAGGCGGCGTAACGAACGCATGGCAGGCCGGCGCGTCTTTCTCCTCGGCAGTGCCGGCTTCGTCCTCGGCGGCTGTTTCGACCGGCCCTGCCACGAGCGCAATCCGGCGCAGAAGGCGTTCCTCGAGGGATTGTCGGCGCTGGCCAGGCCGGCGTTGAGTTCGAAGAACCCGCTGGCCGTCGAAGAGGCGGCCCGCCAGAGCGTGGCGCTGGCCGACAAGGTCGGCGCCTTTTCCGACTGGTGCGGCACCATCAGCAAGATCGAGGGCACCGCCCAGACCGCGGCGGTCACCATCGAGGTCGGGCCGCAAGTTTCGCTCTACGCATTCAACGACTGGGCGCTGGCCTTCGCGGGTTCGGTGACCGACCTTTTCTCCACACGATCACGTCAAACACCGCCACCGGGCCTTTCCGACCCGGTCATCGCAGCGCTAAAAACACTGCGGCTCGGTGAACGCGTGACGCTCTCCGGACGGATGGGCGCGATCGCAGGCTCCGGCGTGTTCGATCTTTCCCGCCTGTTCGGCAAGAGCGACGCGGAGCACCGTCAATTCCTGCAGACGCCACGGTTCGTGGCGCGCATCGAGGCCCTCACGGCATCGAAGAAGACCTAGAAAGGACTCCGAGTGCCGACTTTCAATTACGACTTCCCCTACTCGACCAAGAAGCTGCCCGTCTTCGCATCGAACGTCGTGGCCTCCTCGCAGCATCTGGCCGCGACCGCCGGTCTGCGCATGATGGCAAAGGGCGGCAACGCGGTGGATGCGGCGATCGCCAGCGCGATTGCCATTACCGTAGTCGAGCCGACCATGAACGGCATCGGTGCTGACGCCTTCTGCATCCTGTGGGACGGCCAGAAGCTGGTGGGCCTCAACGCCTCGGGCCATTCGCCCGGGCTGATGACGCCCGACCAGTACAAGGGCCAGGACAAGATGCCCAACGTCGGTTGGGGCAGCGTCACCACGCCCGGTGCCGTGTCGCTCTGGATGGAACTGCACAAGCGTTACGGCAAGCTGCCCTTCGCCGACCTGTTCGAGCCGGGCATCAAGTATGCACGCGACGGCTTTCGCGTCTCCTACATGGTGTCGCGCCAGTGGGAGCGCGCCATCGACCGGCTGAAGGGCCAGGAGAGCTGGGTGAAAGCGTTCCTGCCCGGCGGTCGCGCACCCAAGCCGGGTGAGCTTTGGAAATTCCCCGACCAGGCCAAGACACTGACCAAGATCGCCGAAAGCAAGGGCGAGGCCTTCTATCGCGGCGAACTTGCCGAGGCGATGGACAAGTACGCCAGGGAAACCGGCGGCGCGCTCCGCAAGGAAGACCTCGCGACACACCAGCCCGACTGGGTCGATCCCATCGGCCTCAGCTATCGCGGCACGACGCTGCACGAGATCCCGCCGTCGGGCCAGGGCATCGCGGCCTGCATGGCGCTGGGCATCCTCGAGAATTTCGACGTCGCCGGCCACGACCCCGACGGCCCCGAGATGACGCATCTGCGCATCGAGGCGATGAAACTCGCCTTCGCCGACATCTATCGCTACGTGGCCGATCCGCGCTTCATGGAAGTGACGCCCAAGCAGATGCTCGACAAGGGCTACCTCAAGAGCCGGGCCAAGCTGATCGACGCCAAGAAGGCCAAGGACTTCGGCCCCGGCACTCCCAAGGATGGCGGCACGATCTATCTCGGCACCGCCGATGAGTCCGGCATGATGGTGTCGCTGATCCAGTCGAATTACACCGGCTTCGGTTCGGGCATCGTCGTGCCGGGCACAGGCATTGCGCTCCAGAATCGTGCGACGGGGTTCGTGACGACCAAGGGCCATCCCAACGAGGTCGGCCCGAAGAAGCGGCCGTTCCACACCATCATCCCTGCTTTCATCACCAAGGACGGAAAGCCGGTCGCGACCTTCGGCCTGATGGGTGGCGCCATGCAGCCGCAGGGCCACATGCAGGTCTTCTCGCGCATCGTCGACTACGGCCAGAACCCGCAGGCCGCCATCGACGCGCCGCGCTGGCGCGTGCACGAGACCGACGGCACGGTCTGGACCGAAGAGCATATGCCGGCCGACACCGCCAGCGGCCTCGAGGCGCGCGGGCACAAGCTCACGCGCACCAAGGCGCCGAGCTTCGATTTCGGCTCGAGCCAGATCATCTGGCGCTATCCCGACGGCGGCCCCTACCTCGGCGCGTCCGAGAGCCGCCGCGACGGCGCCGCGGTCGGGTTCTAGGCATGAGCGGCACCGTCGTCTCGATCCAGGACGGCGGATTCGCCATCAACGGCCGGCCGACCTATGCCGGCCGGAGCTGGAAGGGCCATCGCATCGAAGGGCTGCTGTTCAACAGCCGCATGGCCAATGCCATCGCCGACGACGAGAACCCTGCTACACGCGGCGCCTGGGCGTACGCCGACGGCGACTGGGATGCCGAGCGCAACACGGCCGAGTTCATCGCCGCACTGCCGGCCTATCGTGCGCACGGCCTGCTCGCTGTCTGCGTGAACATCCAGGGCGGCAGCCCGCAGGGCTACTCGTGGCATCAGCCGTGGAAGATTTGCGGCTTCACGCCCGAAGGCACGCTGAAGCCCGCGTGGGCTGCGCGCCTCGCCAAGGTGATCGAGGCCTGCGACCGCAACGGCATGGCGGTGATCCTGGGCCTCTTCTACGGCAAGCAGAGCGCGACGCTGAAGGACGAGGCCGCCGTGAAAGCCGCCGTCACCAACACGGTCGACTGGCTGCTCGAAAAAGGCGCGACCAATGTGCTGGTCGAGATCGGCAACGAGGTCGACCTCGAAAATGTCTGGGCCCATTCCATCATTGCCGCCGCGCGCTGCCACGAGCTGATTGAGCTCGCGCAAAAGCGCGGCAAGGGAAAGTTGCTGGTCAGCACGAGCCTGATCGGCCTCGATGCGCCACCCGCCCAGACCGTGGCGGTTGCCGACTTCCTGCTGCCGCACGGCAATCGCGTCCACGGCCCCGATGGCCCTTTGCAGCCGAGCCCGCACGGCATCCGCCTGCAGATGGCACGCTGGCGCGCCAGTCCCGCCTATCGCGGCCAGCCGATCGTCTACAACGAGGACGATCACTTCGAGTTCGACAAGCCCGACAACCATTTCGTGGCCGCCGTCGAGAGCGGTGCGAGCTGGGGCTTCTTCGACTACCGCCGCTCCCGCGAGCGTTTCGAGGACGGCTTCCAGTCGCTGCCGGTCGACTGGACGATCTCGTCGGCGCGCAAGCGCGGCTTCTTTGGATTGCTGAAGGAAATCACGGGATGAACTGGGGCACGATGAGCCGCGCCGATCGCGACGCGGCCTACAACAACTCGTTGGCGGTAAAGAACAGCCCGGACCTGAACGCCGCCCGCGAGGCCGCGTCCGCCGCTTTCCGCAAGGCCCATCCCCAGCATCTCGACCTGCGCTACGGGCCCAAGGAGCGCAACGCCTGGGACCTTTTTCCCGCCGCCAATCCCAACGCGCCCTGCATCGTGTTCATTCACGGCGGCTACTGGCAGCGCAACAGCAAGGACGGTTTCGCCAACCTGGTCTCGGGCCTGCATGCGCGCGGGTGGGCGGGCGCGCTGCCCGGCTACACGCTGGCGCCCGACGCCACGCTCAGCGAGATCGTGGCCGAGATTAACGCCGGGGATGTCCCGCTCTTTGTTGAAAATAGCTCAGCAAGCATGCTCAGTTTTTGAGCCTATGCGGCCTTGGCGTGCAGTTCAAGGTTTGGGCTGATGGCGTGCCTGGCCTGATGGGCCAGGAGAGCCGCCCGCAGGACTGGCAGTTGCC
>CAMAYC010000072.1 GCA_945862125.1 Reyranella massiliensis 521 | reverse complement strand
GCCACCACGAAGGAGCTGACGCCGAAGCCGATGGCCAGCCGCACGCCCGTTACGCGGCTGCGCATGCGGTCGTCGATGTAGCGGACGATCATGGCGTCGGTGAAGGGAATGGCGCCGAACACCAGCAGCATGAAGCCGACGGCCGTCAGGAACAGCGCCCAGCCCTCGGCCTGCGAGGCGATCAGGAACAGCGGCACCTGCAGAAGCACGATGGGCAGGTAGATGTTCTTGAGCGGATAACGGTCGATCAGCTTGCCGACGACGAGCTGGGCCAGCGACGCGAGCGCGAAGATCACGAACAGCATCGTTGCCAGCATCACCGGATCCTGCGCGATGCTCTTGGCGCGGATGCTGAGCAGTTCGCCGTTACCGTTGGTGGTGAAGTTGAAGATGATGCTGCCGGTGACGGCGGTGAAGGTCATGATCGCGAACACGCGCGCCATCACCGATGGCGGCAGGTCGAGCATCTTGGCCTTGCGCTTGGCCGGCGCCTCTTCCTCGCGCGGCACCAGCACGACGAACGCCACCGCACAGACCAGGCAGATCGCGCCGGGAATGACGAAGGCCATCTGCCAGCCGAAGCGCTGGGCGATGTAGACTGATAGTCCGGCGGCGATGGCGATGCCCATGTTGCCGGCCAGGCCGTTGACGCCGATCGTGAAGCCCGGGTTTTTGGCCTTCTGCACCAGCATGGGGATGCCGACCGGATGGTAGATCGAGGCGAAGGCGCCCATCAGGGTGAGCGCCGCGCCGATCTGCCACTTGTTGCTGCAGAGCGCGATCACCAGCGCCGAGACGCCCATGCCGGCGAAGAAGATCACCATCATCACCCAGCGGCCCCACAGGTCGCCGAGACGGCCACTCACGATCGAGCCGGCGCCGAACATGAAGAGTGCGCCGTAATTGAACGGCGTCAGCTCGGTCCACTCGACTCCCCAGACACCGGCGATGACGCCCCAGCTGTAGGCGAACACGACCAGGATCCAATGATCCATCGCATGGCCGATATTGAGCAGGATGGCGCTGGGGCTGCTGTGGTTCATGTCGTGTTGTTCCTCCGTGCCTATAGAGTAGGCATGGCGGTGCTGGCTGTCTTGCGCTAGATTGCCAACTTATGTCGAGAAAGAGACAGGCGTTCACCCTGCCCCCGGAACGGTCCACCGATCCGGCCGACTACCAGCACGTGCCGCGGGCCGTGGCGGCCATGCCCAAGGATTTTCCCGACGGCTTCCGGATTGCGCCGCACAGTCACGAGCGGGCGCAGCTCATCTACGCCACCATCGGCACCATGCGCGTGTCCACCGATGACGGCATGTGGATGGTCCCGCCGCAGCGCGCGGTGTGGATGCCTCCGGGTGTGCGGCACGGCATCGTCATGTCGAGCGACGTCACCATGCGCACGCTCTACCTGCGCGAGGATGCAGCCCGCCTGATGCCCGACGCCTGCCGGGTGCTGCCGGTGTCGCCTCTGTTGCGCGAGCTGATCGTGCGCGCGACCGAACTTCCGTTGCGCTACGACGAAGACGGCCCTGCCGGGCATGTCGTGGCGCTGATCCTCACCGAGTTGCACGGACTGCAGTCTCTGCCTCTGCAATTGCCGATGCCGCGCGATCCCAGGCTGCGCGGCCTTTGCGAGCAGATCCTTGTCGCGCCGGGCGACCAGCGCACGCTCAGTGCCTGGGCCCGCACCCTCAACGCCAGCGCCCGCACGCTTGCCCGCCACTTTCAGAACGAGACCGGCCTCAGTTTCGGCGCGTGGCGCCAGCAGGCCCGCGTACTCGAGGCCATGGGCCGCCTGGGTGGCGGCGCGCCGGTCACCCAGGTGGCGCTCGATCTCGGCTACGACAGCGTCAGCGCCTTCAGCGCCATGTTCCGCCGAGCGGCCGGCGCATCTCCCAGCGCCTACCGGCCACAGCGCATCGCTGCATGATGCGCCTCCCTGAGAAGCCCTTGCACGTGTGGGGATTTGCGTTGCTGTGCAGGCAGTTAGCCAACACGCGTCTTGACGGCGCGTGTGCATTTCCCCCCAATGCCGGTCCCTTTTGAGGTAATCTGAATTGTCATTTACCTCTGATCGACGCTCCGTTGCTGCCGCCGGGAGTTCCTGTTGAAGCCGACCGACATCGCCAACCCGGACTATTTTCACAAAGTCGTCGATTGCCAGTGGGCCTGTCCGGCCCACACGCCGGTTCCCGAATACATTCGGCTGATTGCGCACGGCCGCTACTCCGACGCCTACATGATCAACTGGAAGTCGAACGTCTTCCCGGGAATCCTGGGCCGGACCTGCGACCGTCCCTGCGAACCGGCCTGCCGACGCAGCCGCGTCGAGGACGAGACCCTCGTCAAAGGCAAGAAGGAGCCGGTGGCGATCTGCCGGCTGAAGCGCGTCGCCGCAGACTACAAGGATGACGACGACATCAACTCCAAGATGCCGAAGGCGCCGGCGAAGAATGGCAAGCGCATCGCCTGCATCGGCGGCGGTCCGTCGTCGCTCACCGTCACCCGCGACCTTGCGGTGCTGGGCTACGAAATCGTCATCTACGACCAGGATCCCAAGCTCGGCGGCTTCATCCGCACGCAGATCCCGCACTTCCGGCTCCCGGAGTCGGTGATCGACGAGGAAGTCGGCTACATCACAGGCATCGGCAACGTCGAATTTCGCCAGAAGAAGATCGAGTCGTTGAAGGGCGTCCTGGCCGAAGGCTATGACGCGGTGTTCGTCGGTTCCGGCGCACCGCGTGGCCGCGACCTCGACGTTCCCGGCCGCAAGGAAGCTGCCGCCAACATCCATATCGGCCTCGACTGGCTGTCGTCGGTCTCGTTCGGCCACATCGACAAGATCGGCAAGCGGGTCATCGTGCTGGGCGGCGGCAACACCGCCATGGATTGCTGCCGCACTGCGCGCCGCCTGGGCGGCGACGATGTGAAGGTGATCGTTCGTTCCGGCTTCGAGGAAATGAAGGCGTCTCCCTGGGAGAAGGAAGACGCGATGGGCGAGGACATCCCCATCCTGAACATGCTCGTTCCCAAGGAAGTGAAGCACAAGGACGGCAAGATCACGGGCGTGCTGTTCGAGAAGGTGAAGGCCGAGTACGACGCCAAGGGCCGCCGCTCGCTGGTGCCGTCGGGCGAGCCCGACGAGTTTCATGAATGCGACGACGTCCTGGTCGCGATCGGCCAGGAGAACTCCTTCCCGTGGATCGAGAAGGACGCCGGCATCGAGTTCGACAAGTGGGGCCTGCCCAAGCTCAACGAAAAGACCTTCGGCAGCACGCATCCCAAGGTGTTCTTCGGCGGCGATGCCGCCTTCGGCCCCAAGAACATCATCTGGGCCGCCGCCCACGGCCATGACGCCGCCATCTCCATTCACAAGATGCTGATCGGCGAGGATCCGGAGGAGCGCCCCGCGCCCGGTGTCAACATCGCCAGCCAGAAGATGGGCATCCACGAGTGGAGCTACGACAACGCGCCCACCATCGACCATCGCCTGAAGGTCCCGCACCGTCCCAAGAAAGAGGCGCTGAAGGACATCATGGCCGAGGTCGAGCTGGGCTTCGATCCACAGCTCGCCTTCAAGGAGGCGCAGCGCTGCCTCAACTGCGACGTCCAGACGGTGTTCACCGGCACGCTCTGCATCGAGTGCGACGCCTGCGTCGACATCTGCCCGATGGACTGCATCACCTTTACCGACAACGGAGAGGAAAAGGATCTGCGCCTGCGGCTTGTCGCCCCGGCGATGAACCCGACCCAGGATCTGTACATCGGCAGCGACCTCAAGACCGGCCGCGTCATGGTCAAGGACGAGGACGTCTGCCTGCATTGCGGTTTGTGTGCCGAGCGCTGCCCGACCGGCGCCTGGGACATGCGCAAGTACTTCATGGAAATGACCCAAGCGGAGCACGCATGCCGCAAGCAATAGCCGCCGTTAACGACTTCGTCGTCAAGTTCGCGAACGTCAACGGCTCCGGATCAGCTTCCGCCAACGAACTGTTCGCGCGCTCGATCCTGCGCATGGGTGTGCCGGTCAGCCCGCGCAACATCTTCCCGTCGAACATCCAGGGCCTGCCAACCTGGTACGAGGTCCGCGTCACCGAGAAGGGCCATCTCGGCCGCCGCGGCGGCGTCGACATGATGGTCGCGATGAACCCGCAGACCTGGGCCGAGGACGTGAAGGAGATCGAGCCGGGCGGCTATCTCTTCTACGACAGCACCAAGCCGATGCCGGCCTCGATGTTCCGCGAGGACATCAACATCATCGGCGTGCCGCTGACGGCCATCACCAACGCCACCTATTCCGACGCCCGCCAGCGTCAGCTGTTCAAGAACATCATCTATGTCGGCGCGCTCTCGGTGCTGCTCGACATAGACGACAACGAAATCAAGAAGCTGTTCGGCGAACAGTTCAAGGGCAAGGAGAAGCTGCTCGATTCCAACGTCAAGGCGCTCAACCTTGGCCGCGATTGGGTCAAGCAGCATGTCGAGCCCGACCTGGTGAAGCTGAAGGTCCGCGCCTCCGACAACGTCGGCGACCGCATCTTCGTCGAAGGCAACAATGCCGCCGCCCTGGGCGCGGTCTATGGCGGCGCCACGGTCTGCGCCTGGTACCCCATCACGCCCTCGTCGTCGCTGGCCGAGGCCTTCCAGGCCCACTGCAAGAAGCTCCGGCACGACAAGGAAAGCGGCAAGGCCAAGTACGCCATCGTCCAGGCCGAGGACGAACTCGCCTCGATCGGCATCGTGATCGGCGCCGCGTGGAACGGCTCGCGCTCCTTCACCAGCACCTCGGGCCCCGGCATCTCGCTGATGACCGAGTTCATCGGCCTCGCCTCCTTCGCCGAGGTCCCGGCGGTGATCGTGAACGTGCAGCGCGGCGGGCCGTCGACCGGCATGCCGACGCGCACGCAGCAGTCAGACCTGCTGTCCTGTGCCTACGCCTCCAACGGCGACACCAAGCACGTCCTGCTGTTCCCTGAGGATCCGGGCGAGTGCTTCGACTTCACCGCCGACGCGCTCGACCTCGCCGACCGCCTGCAGACGCCGGTGTTCGTCATGACCGACCTCGACATCGGCATGAACCACCGCCTGTGCAAGCCGTTCCACTGGGACCAGCAGCGCGTGATCGACCGCGGCAAGGTCATGAAGGCCGCCGACCTCGACGCCGGCAAGACCTTCGGCCGCTATCTCGACGTCGACGGCGACGGCATTCCCTACCGCACCTATCCCGGCACGCATCCGACCAAGGGCGCCTATTTTACGCGCGGCACCACCAAGGACGAATATGCGCGCTACTCCGAAGAGGGCGCGGTCTACGTCCGCAACATGGAGCGGCTGCAGAAGAAGTTCCACACTGCCGCCAAGATCGCGCCGCAGCCGATCCGCTACTCCTCGCCCAAGGCGACGCGCTTCGGCGTCATCTACTTCGGCTCGACCCATCCCGCGATGGTCGAGTCGCTGGAGCAACTCGAGGCCGGGGGCAACCACGTCAATGCGCTCCGCGTGCGCTCCTTCCCCTTTTCGCAGGCGGTCGAGGACTTCATCCACGAGCATGAGCGCGTGTTCATCGTCGAACAGAACCGCGACGCCCAGCTCCGCACCATGCTGATGAGCGAATTCGTGCTCGACGGGCGCAAGCTGGTGCCTGTGCTGCACTACGACGGCACGCCGATCACGGCGCGCTTCATCACGGCCGACATCGAGAAGAAGCTCGGCCAGCTCAAAGTTGTCTCCTTCGAAAAGGCGGCGTCATGACCTACATCGCCAAGCCCCGGCTGCATCATCCCTCGCTGGTCAAGAACAAAGCCGGCTACACCAGGCGCGACTACGAGGGCGCGGTCTCGACGCTGTGCGCCGGCTGCGGCCACGACTCGATCAGCGCCGCCATCATCCAGGCCAGCTACGAGCTCGACGTGCAGCCGCACCAGATCGCCAAGCTCTCGGGCATCGGCTGCTCGTCCAAGTCGCCGACCTACTTCCTGGGCGCCAGCCACGGCTTCAACACCGTGCACGGCCGCATGCCGTCGGTGATGACCGGCGCCAACCTCGCCAACAAGGATCTGGTCTACATGGGCGTGTCCGGCGATGGCGATTCGGCCTCGATCGGCCTCGGCCAGTTCGCCCATATCATGCGCCGCGGCGTCAACATGACCTACATCGTCATGAACAACGGCGTCTATGGCCTGACCAAGGGCCAGTTCTCGGCCACCGCCGACAAAGGCTCGATCAGCAAGAAGGGCGTGGCCAACTCCGACGAGTCGATCGATCTCGTCTCGCTGGCCATCCTGATGGGCGCCACCTTCGTCGGCCGTTCGTTCTCGGGCGACAAGCACCAGCTCGTGCCGCTGATCAAGGCGGCGATGGCGCACAAGGGGGCCGCCTTCCTCGATGTCATCAGCCCGTGCGTGGCCTTCAACAACCACCCTGGCTCGACCAAGAGCTACGACTATGTGCGCGAACACAACGAGGCGCTGAACCGCATCGACTTCATCGAGAGCCGCGAGGAGATCACCACCGCCTACGATCCGGGCAGCGTCACCACGGTGCAGCAGCACGACGGCTCGCTGCTCCGCCTGCGCAAGCTCGGCGAGGAGTACGATCCCTCCGACAAGGTCGCCGCCATGAAGCGCGTGCAGGAAGGCCAGGCCGAAGGCGAGGTCGTGACCGGTCTGCTCTACGTCGATCCGACACCGAAGGACCTGCACCATCATCTGAACACGGTCGATGCCCCGCTCAACACGCTGAACGACGCCGAGCTCTGCCCCGGCCCGGCGGCGCTCGACCGCATCAACGCGAGCCTGCGCTAATTCTCCGCTACATCGCGGCACTGCTCGCCGCCGCTGCCGGCTCCCTGATCGGTGCCGGCGTGATGGCGATGGCCCTCGGCATCCTCTTCACCATGATCGGCGGCTCCTTCGAAGGCTCGGCGGCCATGGGCGGCGTCGCCGTCGGCCTGCCGCTGGGCGGCGTCCTGGGCTTTCTCCTCGGCGGCTGGCTGGTCCTGCGTTTCTGGCGTCCACCCGCGGCCTAGCACGATGGACGACACCGCGCAGGGTTTCCTCATCGGCGCCACCTTTCATGCCTGGGGCACCCTGTTCGAGACCGTCGCGCCCGGCACCGTTGACGCCGGCTACGCCAGCACCGAGATCGCCTGCCCCTCGGCCTACGGCTTCGCCACCGTCTCCGCCACGATCACCGCGCCCCGGCCCGACCGTCCGGTCATGGGCCTCGCTTATGAACTCGCGGCCTCCGGTCCCCCGGCCAAGGACGTCTTCGCCCAACTGGTCATTCGCCTCGGCGCCCCGACCCGGATCGACCGCGAGGAAGAGAACGCCGGCAACGAAAGCGCGGTGGTCCTGCACGCCCAGTGGTCGCGCGACGACAGCGCCATCGCCCTCTCGCTCTATGGCGCCGCACGGCCGTCCGAGTTCGGTGACAGCATCGGCGCGCTCTACCTGACCTGGGACAACGTCGCCGCGGCGTGCGCGCCTTTCATCGACCCCTGGCGCGCGGCCAACGATGATCTGGCAGCGGCGGCCACCGTAGCGGCCAAGGTGCACACCTTCACCGTCGCCTACCCGATCGATCCCCTGCCCGGGCCGGCCTGCCTGCACCATCCGGAGATTCTGAAAACGCCGGCGCCGTTCGCGGTGCGTCTCGGGCCGCTCGGCTTCGCGTTGTGGAGCGACGCCACAGGCACCCGCTGGCACCTGTCGACCGCCACCGACAGCATCGTGCTGGGCGAGCCCGAGAGCTCGACCGTCCAGGTCATGGAGGTCGAGCCCGCCAAGGGCGGCGGCTTCGCCGGCCTCGAGGTCGGCCCTTGGTCGGTGCGCTGTGCCTTTGGCTCGCGGGCCATCGCCGATGCCGCCCGGGAACTGGAGAAGCTGCCGGGCCTCACCGTCGTCCGCCACGGCGGCTACGACGTCTAGGCGGGCGCCGGCGCCTCGACCAACCGTCCGACCTCGCCCGGTGCGCGCTGCAGTTCGAGCCGCCGGTCGTGCCATTTCCGCAGCGACGGCCGATGGCCGATCGACACGATGGTAGCGCCGGGCAGCCGCTGCTTCAGCGCGGCGTAGACCGCCTCTTCCGTCGTCTCGTCGAGCGAGGCAGTCGCTTCGTCGAGGAACAGCCAGTCCGGCTTGAACACCAGCGCCCGCGCGATCGCGAGACGCTGCTGCTCGCCGCCCGACAGGATGTTGGTCCAGTGGGCCTCCTCGTCGAGGCGGGGGGCGAGGTGGGCGAGGCGCGCCGCCGTCAACGCCTCGATGATCTCGCCATCGCCCGCCATCGAATTCTCGTCGGGATACTTCACCGCGTCGCGCAGCGTGCCGATCGGGATATAGGGCTTCTGCGGCAGGAACAGCACGCGCGCGCCCGCAGGCACATGCACATGGCCGCTGCCGAACGGCCAGATGCCGGCCAGCGCGCGGAACAGCGTGCTCTTGCCCGAGCCGCTCGCGCCCGAGATCAGCGTCGACTGGCTCTTGGCGAAGGCCAGCGTTGTGTCGGCGAGCAGCGTCTGCCCGTTGGGCAGGGCGAGCGTCAGGTCCCTGACGCCGACGTCGCTGCGGCCGGCCTCGGGCGCCAGCTCGATGGCCTCGTCCTGCTTGTGGTCGGTGGCCGCCTGCAGGCCCAGCAACCGATCCATGACGGCGCGCAGCTCGGCCAGCACGGTGTAGTTGTCGATGAAGAACGACAGCGCGCTCTGCACCTGGCCAAAGGCCGACGCGGTCTGGGTCATCACGCCCAGCGTAATGGCGCCGGCGAAGAAGCGCGGCGCCGTCACCAGGTAAGGGAAGATGATCGCGAGCTGGGCATAGCCCGACTGATAGAAGGCGAGCTGCACCTGGGTGAACAGCACGCGCCAGCCGTTATTGAACACGTCGGTGAAGCGCGCGTTCAGGGCCTCGGCCTCGTCCTCCTCGCCGCGATAGAGCGCAATGCCCTCGGCATTCTCACGCACCCGCACCAGCGCGAAGCGGAAATTGGCCTCGAAGCGCTGCTTCTGGAAGTTGAGCGGGATCAGCCGGCGTCCGACCATGTTGGCCAGCAGCGTGCCACCCAGCGCGTAGATCAGGCAGACCCACGCCATGTAGCCCGGGATATTGATGTCGAGCCCGATGGCGATCAGCGACAGCGGCCCCGACAGCGTCCACAGGATGAACAGGAACGAGATCAGCGTGGCAACGGCGCCCAGGAAGCCGAGAAAGAGCTGCATGGTGTATTCACCGAGGAAGCGCAGGTCCTCGGCGATGCGCTGGTCGGCGTTGTCGACGCTGCGCTGCAGCTCGATCCGGTAGTAGCCGCGGCTGTCCAGCCAATGGGCGAGAAAGCGGCGCGTCAGCCAGCGCCGCCAGCGCAGGCGGAGATAGGGGCTGACGATGGCCCGGGCGACGAAGGCCATGATCATCAGCGCCGCGATCCAGCAGAAGGTGATCATTTCCTGCCAGAACGCCGCCTCGTCCTTGTTCTGCAGGCTGTCGTAGAAACGCCGGCTCCATTCGTTGAACAGTACTTCCAGGAACACTGCCCCCAGGGTGAGCGCGATGGCGCCGATCAGCAGCGGAATGGCGTAGGGCCACTCCTCCGAGCGGAAATAGGGGCTGACGAGGCGCCACCAATCGCCGATGAACGAGCCAACTTTTTTCATGGAATTTCCTTTCGCGCCGCACACTAGCCACCGATCAAGCGATGACAAGGGCCGCGCCGGGGGCTATAGCGCCGCGCAATGGAGTTCACCCCGCTCGCCTCCCGGCAGGCCGCCGTCGAAATCCTGGTCTCCTGCCTCGACAAGGGCCAGCCGCTCGACGAGGCCCTGGCCCGGCACGCAGGGTTCGCCGGCCTCGATCCGCGCGACCGTGCGTTCGTGCGCCTGCTGCTGGCCACGACGCTCCGCCGCCTGGGCGAGATCGACGTCGTGCTGGGGGCGCTGATCGAACGGCCACTGGAAGGCCCCAACGCCGCCGGCCGCCAGGTGCTGCGCCTCGGCGCCGCCCAGCTCCTGTTCCTGGGCACCGCGCCGCATGCCGCCGTCGATACCTCGGTCCGCCTGATCGAGGACGCCCACCTGCCGCATCTGAAAGGCCTCGCCAACGCCGTGCTCCGCCGCATCAGCCGCGAGGGCGCCGCCATCCTGGGCGACCGCGATCCCGCCCGCCTCAACACGCCGCAATGGCTGTGGCAGAGCTGGGCCGAGACCTATGGCGAAGAGACGACGCGCGCCATCGCCGCCGCCCATCTGATCGAGGCGCCGCTCGACCTGACGCCGCGCTCGAACGCCGATTTCTGGGCGGGCCAGCTCGAGGCCGAGGTCCTGCCGACCGGCACGCTGCGCCGCAACGGCGGCGGCCACATCGCCGAACTGCCGGGCTTCGCCGAAGGCGCATGGTGGGTGCAGGACGCCGCCGCCACCTTGCCCGTGCGCCTGCTGGGCGACATTGCGGGCAAGCGCGTGGCCGATCTCTGCGCCGCGCCCGGCGGCAAGACGATGCAGCTCTGCGCCGCCGGCGCGAATGTCACCGCCGTCGATATCTCGGCACGGCGCATGGTGCGGGTCGGCGAGAACCTGGCCCGCGCCGGCCTCGCGGCCGAACTCATCACCGCCGATGCCAGCAAGTGGACAGCCTCGGAGCCGTTCGATGCGATCCTGCTCGATGCTCCCTGCTCCGGCACCGGCACGCTGCGGCGCCATCCCGACATCGCCTGGCTGAAGGACGAGGAGGATGTGGGCCGCCTCACCCTCACCCAGGATCGCCTGCTGCTGCATGCCGTCCAGCAGCTAAAACCCGGCGCCATGCTGGTCTACGCCGTCTGCTCGCTGCAGGAGGATGAAGGCCTGGCACGGATCGAAGCCTTGCTGGCGCGCGATTCGCGACTCCGGCGCGTGCCGGTCCAGCCAACGGAGCTGCCCAGCCTCGACGAGGCGATCACGCGGGATGGCGACGTCCGCACCCTGCCATCGATGTGGGCCGAGCGCGGCGGCCTCGACGGATTCTACGTGGCGCGCCTGTCGCTCTAGACGAACTACACCATCGAGCTCGGCCGGTAGAACGGCACGTGCTTCGACGGGTCGATGTAGTTTTCGTAAAATTTGCGCGCGTACGGCAGCAGCGCCACCGAGAGCTTGCGTCGATCGACCTCGTCGTCGGCCAGCGCCTTGGTGAGATCGTCGTGCAGCGCCTTCAGCGCCGCGGTGCGGTCGACCTTGGTGAACTTGCCGTCCTTGTAGATCACCTCGCCGTCGCAGATCGTCGTCGTCACCGCCTGCTGCTTGGCGCGCTGGATCACGGCATCGAGCGTCGGCGTCATCTCGTCGAGATAGGGATAGGCAACGCTGTCCCAGTCGATCAGCACCATGTCGGCGCCCTTGCCGACTTCCAGCGTGCCGATGCTGTCGCCGTAGGGCGTCGTTTTCGCGCCGCCCACCGTCGCCATGCGCAAGACCTGGGACATGGTGGGCACGTCGGCCTCGACCATGCCGGGCACGCGATGGGCGCGCAGCACCAGCTTCATCTCCTGCAACATGTCGCGATCGTCGTTGATGCCAGCCTCGTCGAGCCCGATGGCGGTGTTGATCCCCATCTTCTCGAAGTGATTGAGGGCGGCGACGCCGGAGCGCAGGCGGAAATTGGACGAGCAGTTGTGGCAGACGCAGCCGCCCGCCTCGGCGAGGCGGCCGATGTCCTTCTCGTTCAGCCACACGCCGTGCCCCAGCGTCAGGCGCTTGTTCACCATGCCGAAGCGGTCGATGTACTCCAGCGCCGTGCAGTTGCCGCGCCGCCAGGCATATTCCTTCTGGTAGGCCGTCTCGTTCAGGTGCATGTGCATTGGCGCGTCGTATTTGGCCGAGGTGTCCGACAGCAGCGTGAGCGCCTTGTCCGAACACCAGTGCAGGTTGGCCGGTGCCAGCTGGATCTTCACCCGCCGCTTGTTGTGGTGCTGCGAGTGGAACGACTTGAACATGTCCATCGCGTCGTCGAGGCTCATCTTGAAGCGCTCGAACCAGCGTTTCATCGGGTCGCGCAGCTCCGGCGGCAGGCTGGCTACGAATTCCTCGTCGGCCTGGTAGACGAGCCGGTTCTGGTCGCGCACCGCGTAGCAATACGAGACGCGCATGCCGATGTCCTCATAGGCGCGTATCACGCCGCCGGCGCGCTTCTGGACCTCGTCCGCCGGACCGGGCATCCAGCCATGAATGTGCTGCACCGTGGTAATGCCCGAGGAGATCATCTCGAAGGCCGAGTAGAGCGTGTCGAGGTACAGGTCGACGTTGCGGATCACCATGCGGGTGATGAACCACAGCTCCAGCGGCATGTCGGGCGAGCCCAGCTGCACCGGCGTCAGTCCGACGTGGTGGTGGCCGTTGACGAAGCCCGGCATCAGGATCTCCCTGCCATTGCCGATCACCGGAACGGTCGGATGCTTGGCGTGCAGATCGTCGTAGGTGCCGACGGCCACGATGACGCCGTCCTCCTGCAGGACGGCACCGTCCTTGATCTCGTTCCAGGTGAAACGGTCCTTGGTGCCGGTAATGGTGGCGCGGCTGCGGACGAGACTGGTGGCCATGTGCGGCTTCTCCTGCGGTGGTGGTCGTCGATTGTGGATGTCAGGCCGGAACGGCGAAAGCTTCCTGCTCGGCAAAGGCGCGGTCGACCTCGTCGCGCAGCAGTTCTGTAAGCTGGATGCGCATCGTTTCGGCCTCGCGCGAAAAGAGGTTGCGCGGACGCGGCAGGTCGATCGGATAGATGGTCTTGATGCGGCCCGGACGCGAGGTGAACACGACCACGCGGTCGGCGAGTGCCACCGCCTCGTCGATGTGATGGGTGACGAACAGCACCGAAGCGCCGGAATCGCGCCACACGTCGAGCAGGAAATCCTGCATGCGGGCGCGGGTCTGCACGTCCAGCGCCGCGAAAGGCTCGTCCATCAGCAGGACCTTGGGCCGCATGGCGAGCGCGCGGGCCACGGCCACCCGTTGGCGCATGCCGCCCGACAGCTCGTCGGGCCGCTTTTCCATGGCGGCGATGAGGCCGACCCGCTGCAGCGCCTCGGCTGCCACGGTGCGGCGCTCCTCCTGCGAGGCGCCGCGGATGGCAAGTCCGAAGCTCACGTTCTGCCAGACCGTCAGCCAGGGAAAGAGCGAGGTCTCCTGGAAGATCAGGCTGCGCTCGGGCGACGGTGTCTCCACCTTGTCGCTGAACGACCAGATCTGACCCTCGGTCGCGTCCTCGAGGCCGGCGATCAGGTAGAGCAAGGTGCTCTTGCCGCAGCCCGAGGGGCCGAGGAAGACCACGAACTCGCCGGGCTTGATGTCGAGGTCGATGTCGCGCAGCGCTTCGTGCGCCCGCTTGGTGCCGGCCGCCCAGGTCTTGCCGACGCCGCGGCACACCACCGCGTCGCGCGACGAGAAAGTCGGTGCGTTGTCAGAGGCCACGCAGTCTCTCCGCAGTGTCAGGAAGCCAGTAGAGAATGCGGCGCTGCGCCAGGCGCAGCAGCCAGTCGAAGGTGAAGCCCAGCACCCCGATCACGGCGATGGTGAAGAACACCAGCGACGGGTTGAAGGTGTTGCGCGCCAGCATGATCACCTGGCCCATGCCGTAGCCGACGCCGGTCGACTCGGCCACCAGCACCACCATCCAGGCACCGAACAGGTTCATGCGCAGCACCTGGAGCATGCCGGGCAGGATGGCCGGGACGATGACGCGGACGTAGATCTGCGGCTTGGAGGCGCCCATGGTGCGCGCCACGTTGATGAAGTTGGTGTTGACGGTGTCGATCTGGTTGATGGTCGCCAGCACCATGTGGAAGAACAACGCCACCACCACCATGAAGATGGCGGGCGCATTGCCGATGCCGAACAGGAAGATCGCCACCGGCAGCCAGGCGATCGGCGACACCGGCGACAGCAGCGTGATGGTGGGCAGCACGAGGCGGTCGAAGAACCGGTAGTAGCGGACCAGCACGCCGACCGCGATCGCCAGCACCGACGCCAGCACCAGCCCGACGAACACACGCATCGTCGTGGCGGCGCCGGTAATGAGCACCGATTCGAAGGCCGACGGGCCCTCGGTCATGGACGTGCCGACCTGCCAGCGCGTGGCTGTGTTGAAGAACCTGCCCTGCTCGGCGATGTTGTCGAGGAAGATATGCGGCGGTGGCAGCAGCTTTTCGTCCGCCCAGCCCATCGCCCAGCACAATTCCCAGAGTCCGGCGAACAGGCTGATGGAGAGGCAGGTCCACCAGATCTTGGCCAGCCAGTCGAGCCCCGCCATCGAAGCGAGCAGGCGGGAGGCCGCCGCCGGGCGGGATGCCCCGGCGGCGGTGCCTGGTTCGCCGTCGCGTGTGACGATGGCCATCAGGCAGACTTGTATTTCAGCTTGCCGTAGAGGTCGGGGTTCTCCTTGATCACCTCTTCGAGCATCGTCCAGTCGATGGCATCGCGGCCGGGCTTCTTCTTGATGTATCCCATCTCCATGACGCTGTCGGTGCGCTGCAGGATGAAGTCGGTCTGGCTGCGCGCGTCGACCACCGCGGGCTGCTTGCCCTGGGCGATCTTGGCGTTGTCCATCGAGGTCTTGTAGTACTTGCCGACCAGCTCTTTCAGCACCGCCTCGGTCTGGGTCTCGGCGTCGAGCTGGGCCTGCATCATGCCCTTGATGATCGCCTTCAGACCGGCCGGATTCTCCTTGATCAGGCTCGAGCGTGCGGCCAGCACGCAGTCGGTGTAGCCCTTGCCGTAGAGATCGATGCCGTTGGTCAGCATGACCGCGCCCTTGACGTCGGCCACCAGCGCCGAGGCATAGGGCTCGATCGTGCAGATCCAGTCGATGGCGCCCGCCTTGAAGGCTTCCACGGCCTCGGGCGTGTTGCCCATGTAGCGAACCTTGACGTCCTTGAAGGAGATCTTGTGCTTCTTCAGGTAGTCGTAGGGCATGACCTCCAGCGTATCCATCTGGAAGGTGCCGAGCGTCTTGCCCTTGAGCTTCTCCGGCGAGTCGAGGCCAGGCCGGGCCACGATGGCGCAGCCCTCGACGCCGCCACCGGCCACGATCTTGACCGGCGCGCCCTTGTCATGAAGCGCCATGAAGCTGGTGTAGGGCATCAGGCCGATGTCGACTTGGCCCATGCCGAGGAACGTCACCATCTCGGCCGAGGTCGGCGTGTTGATGAAGATCAGCTCGGTGCCGGCGGCCTTCGAGTACTGCCGCGAATGGGCGAGGAAGATGTTGAGGTTGCAGAAGCCGCTGCCGTGCGTCGACTTTATTCCCGCCGCGGCATGCGCCGGCCCGCCCATGAACATGCCAGGCCCCGCCGCCATGGCGATCGTGCTGGCGGCGGCCGCGCCTTTCATAAAACCACGTCGCGACGGCGCGGCGGCAGCTGCGGCGCCCGAGAAATCCATCCCGGCAAGCTTGGGAAATATATGCATACATCCAATTCGGTCACACATGTCGCGTCCTCCTCGATCGGCACAGGGGTGCAGCAGATGGTGGCAGTGGGATTTCGGCTCTGTCGGTGTTCTGGGCCAGACGACTCCTCGACAGCCGCCGCGAACGACAGCCGTCATCGAAATTGCCGGCACGCCAACCGAGAAAGAATCGCGCGAAGCGATTCTGCGCTGCCAATTCTGACGCAAGGAATGTGCCACTGCAGGTGGCGTCATCTCCACGCTGACGTGGCGCTCATATTCATGCGGACCGCGGGCCTCCGGCCCGCATCATGATCATGAGCGGGCCGGAGGCCCGCGGTCCGGAAAACCGAAGACAGGCCAAAACTTGGTCAGTTGGTCAATTCTTGTTCGGCCGGACCAGCGCCAGGTACCTGAGCCGCTCCTGGTGACCGATGTAGAGACCGGAGGAAACGATCACGGCGGCGCCGACCCAGGTCCAGAAATCAGGAATGTTGTCGAACACCAGGTAGCCCAGGATCGCCGCGCCCACGAGCTGCGTGTAGTTGAACGGCGCCACCACCGCAGCCGGCGCCTGGCTGTAGGCGATGGTCAGGAAATAGTGGCCGATGGCGGCCATGGCGCCGAGGCCGAGGAACAGGACGAGATCCCAGCCCAGCACCGGCGTCACCCACTCGAAAGGCAGGAAGGGTGCCGCCGCCACGGTGCCGACGATGGTCGCCATGTTGGCCGAGGCGTCGGGCCGCTCGGTCTGGCCGTAGCGTCGCGAATAGAGCTGGTAGAGCGCGCTGCTGGTGGTGCTGGCCACGATCAGCAGCGCGTACCAGTTGAAGTTGGCGGAGCCCGGCCGCACCACGATCAGCGCACCGGCGAAGCCCACCATGACGGCGATCCAGCGCTTGGTGCCCACCGGCTCGCCGAGGAAGCGCGCCGACAATGCCGTCACGATCAGCGGCGAGCACAGCGAGATCGACGCCGCCGTCGCCAGCGGCATGTGGACCAGCCCATGGAAGTAGAGGAATGACGAGGCGAACAGCAGCAGGCCCCGGATGATCTGGCTGCCGACATTGTTCCAGCGGAAAAGGTTGCGGCCGCTCCGCGGCAGGAACAACACCAGCATGAAGCCGAAGGCCACGAGGTAGCGCGCCCAGACGACCTCGGCGACCGGATAGTGCTGCGTCAGCGTCTTGGAGATCGCGTTGAGGACCGAAAAGCACGACACCGAGAAGAGGATGGCCAGGATGGCGCGCAGGACCCGGTCGGTCGGAGGAGCAGCCGGCGGCGGCGCGTTCACGGTCATGGCGCGGAACCTAGCGTCCGCTCCGGCCCGGACAAGCGCGCTGGCCGGCGACGCCCCTTCACGATTTGCATGGGTGGGAGGTCTAAGGACGATTCACGAGGGGGCGTCTTACGTCTCGCGTTCTATCTTCCGCTCGGCCTCGTTGGGCCACAGCATCAGGGAAATGATCAGCAGGATCGCCATGCCGCCGCTGATGCCGACGAAGCGGTCGATCCCCGGCATGATGCTGGTGGGTGGCGCCGGACCCTGGATCAGCGTGACGATGAAAACGAACGCCGCCTGGGTGCCGAGATAGCCGACACCGTGCCGGCCGTTCTGGATGTGCATGCCGATCCATACGCTGCCGGCAATCATGGCGAGCCACCAGGGGAACGACTCGATCTGCAGCGCCAGGCAACCGAGCGCCACGATGCCGCCGAGGAAGCAGCCGAGGATCCGGTGCATGGATCGTACGGCGACGGCGTGCCTTGTGCCCAGCGATCCATCGCCGATGACGGGGGCCGACATGACGACCGCGATGCTGATGCACATCTCCGTGACCTGCGGCAGGTCCATCCAGATCCAGACCTGCATCATGATGACGACGGCGATCGCCGCGCGCATGCCGTGCAGCAGCGCAGGCCATTGCGCTCCCAGCAGGTGACGCCATCCCGGTACCGGTGGCGCCGGGTCGGCGTGCCAATGCATGAGAAGATTGGCCACGATGGCCGAGGCGGTGACGCCGATGCCCACTTCGAAGATGCGATAGAAGGCGATGTACGGCACCTGCAGGGGATTGTTCAGCCCCTCGAGCAGCACCAGGATCGAGGTGATCGTGGCGAACAACCAGGCGAGTCCGTGGGGACTGACCTGCATGGCGACCACGCCCAGCATCGTTGCCCCGCCGAGGAACAGGCTGAGGGCGAAATGATCGTAAGGCAGCCATCGCGCCATGATGAACCCCACCGCGGCGCCGCCGATCGTGCCGGCGAGCCGGAGCAGGCCCTTGCGGATCGAGGCTGCACCCGAGGCCATGATCGTCATGTAGCCGCTGATCGCCGCCCACCACACCGACTCGGCATTGAGCCACAGCGCCATCGTCGTCGCCAAAGGAACCGTTATGGCGGCGACGAGGCAGACCCTGGTCCGCTTCGGATCGGTCCCGAGCTCGCCCAGCTCCTTCCACCAGCCCTGGATCGCCCCATCGGCCAGGCGGCCGGCTTCGGCCAGATCCTCGACCACCGACCGCAGGATCGATTCGGTCATGGGAAGATTATCGTCCGGGCATCGGCGCCCATGTAGAGCTTCAGGCCAGGCGGCGGGTCGACCAGCGTGATGGTGACGGGGATGCGGCGCTGCAGCCGGATCCAGTCGGTGGTCGGCGCCACGTAGGGCAGAAGCTTCGTCTCCCCCACTTCGCGGCTGAAGCCGCGGGCGATGCCCTGTATGCGCGCCCGGTGAAAATGGAACGGCTGGCTGTCGAGCCACACCCAGGCTTCGCCGCCGACGGTGAAGGAGCGGATATAGTCCTGCTTGTAGTTGGCCATGATGCGCCAGGCGTGGGCATCGACGATGCCGATGATCGGCACGTTGGCGTTGGCCGTGTCGCCCGGCCGCACCGTGAGGTTGGTGATCGCCCCGTCGTTCGGCGACACGACCTGGGTTTTGCCCAGCGCCCATTGCGCCGTCGCCATGTCGGCCATCGCCTTGTTGAGCGCAGCCTGGTGCGCCACGATGCCGTTCTGCGCCTTCTCGATGGCGAACTCGGAGATGCGCATCTCGGCCGCGGTGCGCCGCAGGTCGTCGTTGGCCTTGTCGAGTTCGGCGCGCGGTGCGTACTCGCTCTTTGCGAGATCGGCATAGCGGATCTGCTGCTGCTCCGCATAGGTGTGGGCCGAGGTCGACGCCGCCAGCGCCGCCCGGGACGAGGAGAGTTCCTCCTGGGACACCTTCACCAGCGCCTTCTGCTCGTCGATCTCGGCCTGGCGCTGGTTGACGATGAGCTGGAAGGGCAAAGGATCGATGGTGAAGAGCGGGTCGCCCTTCTTGACGTCCTGGTTGTCGACGACATGCACTTTCAGGATCGGGCCCGTCACCTCCGAGGCCACGGCCACGAGATCCGAACGCACATAGGCGTCGTCGGTATAGGCCACGAAGTAGACGATGACCTGGTAGATGATGAACAGGCCGAGCAGCGTGCCGCCGACCGTGACGAGCCGCCGGAGCCGGCTAACCTCGCGCTCGGTCTTCGGCGCGGCGGGCCCCGGAGCGACTGCCGGCGGCGCCGGCGCAGGCACGACGGCCGGCCTCGCCTCCGCTGCCGTGGGCGCCGGCTCGAGTATATCGACGGCGGGCGGCTCGGACCTGCCGCTCGGCGGCGGGTCTTTTGGGGACGCGGTGACGCTCATATCCGGAAACTAGCGCCTTCGTCGGAACGGGCAAGCGCGCGGCCGGGCCAGTAACGGATATTGACTATCCTATCCAATAGCCAATACTCCTATCAATGATCTTTCCCCGCCCCAACTGCGCCTCCCTCTCAACGGCCCAACGTATCCGAGCGCCCCGGCGGGACTGGCGACGTGAAACGAGTCATTCGGTGTCCAACGACCCGACGTCTGGAATTCCGGATTCAACCAATGCAATCAGGAACTTGGCTGGCGAGACACGAGAGGCTTGGTGACGTAGACCCCTGTCCAACTGACTCAGAAGCCCAGGCTCTTGATCTTGGCGGCGAGCGCCGGGATCGAGAACGGCTTGCCGATGAAATTGACGCCGGGATCGAGCACGCCGTGGTGGACGATGGCGTTGGCGGTATAGCCGGTGGTGAACAGAACCTTGAGGCGCGGCCAGCGCCCCGTGGCGATGGCCGCGAGCTGACGGCCGTTCATGCCGCGCGGCAGGCCGACGTCGGTGAACAGCAGGACGATGTCGTCATGGGCCGCCAGGATGCGCAGCGCCTCCTCGCCATCGCCGGCCTGATAGACGGTGCAGCCGATCTCGCGGCAGGCCGAAACGGCGAACTCGCGCACCATCGGATCGTCCTCGACGACCAGCACCACCGGGCCGGTGCCGGCCGCGCTGGCCGGCTGGATGGCGGGCTCGGAGGGCTGCATCGCCTCGCCCTCCGTGCGCGGCAGGTAGATCTTCACGACGGTGCCGCTGCCGGGCTCGCTGTAGATCTTGAGATGGCCGCCGACCTGCTTCACGTAGCCGAAAGTCATGCTGAGCCCGAGCCCGGTGCCGTGCCCCCGCTCCTTGGTGGTGAAGAACGGCTCGAAGGCGCGACCAATCGTGTCGCGGTCCATGCCGGTGCCGGTGTCGGAGACGGCAACCATGACGTACTGCCCGGCCTTCACATCCAAGTTGGCGAAGGCATAGGCGTCGTCGAGATGAGCATTGGCAGTCTCGATGGTCAGCGTACCGCCCTCCGGCATCGCGTCGCGACCGTTGATGGCGAGGTTGAGTATGGCGCTCTCGAGTTGGGCCGCGTCGGCCTTGGCTTGCCACAAGCCGCCGGCCAGTACGGTCTCGATGCGGACCCGCTCGCCCAGGGTGCGCCGCAACAGCTCCGACATGCCGGCGACCAGCCTGTTGATGTCGAGCGGCTCGATCTGCAGCGGCTGCTGACGGGCGAAGGCCAGCATGCGCTGGGTCAGCGTCGCGGCGCGCGACACGCCGGTCTTGGCGAGATCGAGGAAGCGGGTGACCTCGGGCGTCGGCTGCGGCACGCGCCGGCCGACCATCTCGATGGCGCCACCGATGCCGGTCAGCAGGTTGTTGAAGTCGTGGGCGATGCCGGCGGTGAGCTGGCCGACCGCAGTCATTTTCTGCGACTGTCGCAGCCCTTCCTCGGCGCTCTCGCGCCGGGCCTGTTCCTCGCGCAGCCGGGCGAGCGCCTCGTCCTGCCGCATCGCCCGGCGCGAGGCGACCAGCGCCAGCGCGAACAGCGCGAACGTCGCTGGCAGCCCGAAGATGAGATGAGAGCCCATGCGGTGGAGCCAGGCCGACCGAATGGTGTCGGTCGCGAAGCCATGAGCCACGTAGATCGGCAGGTCGGGCAGCTTACGGTACATGAAGATGCGGGCCTGGCCATCGAAGGCCGATCTGTCGGTCTCGTACATGCCGACCTCGGGCGAGGCGGCAAGCGAGCGCATGAAGCCACTGTCCGGACCCAGCCGATTGGGGCCGCCGCTCTCGGGATAGCGGGCCAGGATCTCGCCGTCGGCGCGCACCAGTGCGGCGGTGTAGTTCCTGGCCTCCGAGGCCTGGGCAAAGCGGTCGATGAAATAGGCCGGGGAAATCGACACCGCGATGACGCCGTTGAACCTGCCGTCCGGTGTTTGACGGCGTTCGCTGTACTGGAAGAACGCGCTGTCGTTCAGCCGCCCGCGCAGTGCCTCGCTGACATGGCGCTCCTGCCCGCTATCGCGATGGGCAATGAAGTAGGACCGATCGATGGCGGTCGCGCCCGCCGGCAGCGGGAAGGTTTTGGCCGAGACGAGAGCGCGGCCCTCGGTGTCGATGACGAAGGCATTCTGGATCTGCGGCAACGCATCCACCAGGCGGCTCAGACGTTCGTGAATCTTCCGCTCGTTCGCCCTGATCTCCTCGTTCGTGTAGTCGTCGACCATCTCGGCAATGTTGGCGACAACGAGATAATCGGTCTCGAAGGTCGTCCGGACGTTGACGTAGAGCAGGTCGAGCGTGCGGGCCATGCGCTCCTCAGCCTGCCGCCGGGTATCGTCATAGGCGACCCAGGCGGCGCCAATGAACAGCAGCAGCGGCACCAACAAGGTCGCCGCGACCAGCACCAGCGAGGTTTCGGCCGCCGTGGTCCCGCGGAGCCCCCACGTCCGCAATTTGAGCAGGCGCCGCACTTGTGGCCCTCAGCCGCGCGCGATCAGCGAGGCCACGAACTTCGACAGCTCGGTGGCGCTGTAGGGCTTGGAAAAGACATGCACGCCAGGCGTCGCCGCCCCACCCCCGGCGCCGGAACAGCGGATGATCGGCGTGCCCGGCCGGTGCTGGACCGCCGCTTCGATCACCTTCTCGCCCGACATGTCGGGCAGGCCGATGTCGACGATGATCGCCGACAGCGGCGCCGTGCCGGTCACCACGTCGAGCGCCGCCTGGCCGGTCGGCGCCTCGATGCAGGCAATCCCGATATCGTCCAGTGCATCGACGAGGACCGCGCGGATCAGGAATTCGTCTTCGGCCAGCAGGACGCTCGACATGACGCTGATCTACTCCGCGGCTTTGGCCATTCCAGGCTGAGGCTTGAAGGCGAGGATCGAGCCGCCACGGGCGGCCGGCAGCGGCAGCGCCGGCGTCTCGACGCCGAGCGCACGGGCGGCGTTCCAGGCCCAGCGCGGATCGACCAGGAAGGAGCGCGCGTGTGCCGTGCAGTCGGCCTCGCCCGAGGCGATGATATGCTCGGCCTGTTGCGGTTCGGTGATGACGCCCACCGCCCAGGTCTTGATGCCGGCCTCGCGGCGGATGCGGGCGGCGAACGGCACGTGATAGCCCGGCACGACGGTGATCTTCTGGGCCGGGGAATTGCCGCCCGAGCTGGCATCGACGAAGTCGCAGCCCAGCGCCTTCATCTGCCGCGCCGTCTCGATCGTGTCCTCGATGGTGAGGCCGCCCTCGACCCAGTCGGTTGCCGAAAGCCTGATGCCCATCGCCTTGTCGCGCGGCCAGGCCTTGCGGCAGGCCTCGAAGACCTCGAGCGGAAAGCGCCGGCGCTTCTCCATCGTTCCGCCGTACTCGTCGCTGCGCGTGTTGCTGAGCGGCGAGAGGAACTGGTGCAGCAGATAGCCGTGCGCGCCATGCATTTCGACCAGGTCGAAGCCCAGCCGCGCGCTGCGCTCGACCGCCGTCACGAAGGACTGCTTTACGCGCCTGAGCCCGGCCGCATCGAGCGCAACTGGGGTGTGCCACTTGGCGGCGGGATCGTAGGGCAGCGACGAAGCCGAAAAAGTCGTCCATGGCAGGTCGGGCGCGTCGGCCTGCGTGAGCGGGCCCCCGCCCTTCCACGGCCGCTGCGCCGAGGCCTTGCGACCGGCATGGGCAAGCTGGATGCCGAGCTTCACCTGGGGCATCCAGCCGCGCACCCATTCGACGATCGGCTTGAGCGCGGCTTCGTTTTCGTCGCTGTAAAGGCCGAGGCAGCCCTGCGTGATGCGGCCCTCGCGTTCGACATGCGTCGCCTCGAGGCAGAGCAGGCCGGCGCCCGACATGGCGAGCATGCCGTAATGCACCTGGTGCCAGGGCTGCGCACTGCCGTCGACCGCCGCGTACTGGCACATCGGCGAGACGACGATGCGGTTGGGCAGCGTGACGCCGCCGAGCTCGACCGGGGTGAAGAGTTGGGCGGTCATCGTCGTCCTTATGGGTTAGCCGTTGATCGAGGCGCCTGCCTCGTGACCCAGCCACTCCTCGATCAGGCGGCGGGCGATGGAGTCGCGGCGCGGCATGAAGAACGAGCCGTCCTTGGGCATGTTCTCCGGCCGCAGCTCCTCGCGGGAGAGCCAGCGTGCGCTCTCGAGTTCGGACTCGTTGACGCTGAACTCCATCGATTCGGCTTCGGCATGGAAGCCGATCATCACCGAGGCCGGGAATGGCCAGGGCTGAGAGGAGCGATAGATGACGTTGTTCACACGCACCTTCACCTCTTCGTAGACCTCGCGCGCCACGGCGTCCTCGAAGCTCTCGCCGGGCTCGACGAATCCCGCGAGGGTCGAATGCATGCCCCGCGGAAAATGCTTGCCGCGGCCCAGCAGGCACTTGTCGCCATGGTGGACCAGCATGATCACCGCCGGGTCGGTACGTGGAAAATGCTCGGTCTTGCAATTCTCGTTGGTGCACATGCGGACGTGGCCGCCGCGCGTCACCTTTGTGGTGGCACCACAGACGCCACAGTAACGGTGGCGGCGGTGCCAGTAGGTCATGCCGCGGGCATAGGCCAGCACCGAGCCTTCACGCGCGAACAGCAGCGGGCCGACCTGACGCAGGTCGACGAACTCGCCCAGTTCGCCGAGCGGCGTCTCCCTGCCGGTGACGTCGACGGCGAAATAGGGCGTGCCCTCGACATAGCCCAGGAAGATCTGGGTGTCGGCGGCACTGGCCACGGCGCGCGCCATCATGCCCTGCAGGAACACCGCCTCGGGATTGCCGCCGGTCTTGACCAGGTTCTTTTCGGAGTCGATGGGAACGAACCGCGCCTCGCCCGACGAGGCGAGCTCGATCATCCGTTCTTCGTCTTCGCGTTCGTGGCTGGCGCGGTCAATGTCCGCGGAGGAGTAGGGATTTCTGGGACTTTGCATGTGGCCGCGACGGTGCCACAGCGCGTGCGGGGCTGCAAACCCGTCGCAGGCCTTCAGATAAGCGCGCGCGCCAATACCTCGGCGACGTGTACCGCCTGTCGGTCCGTACCGTCGGCGATCTGGTGGCGGCACGAGGTGCCGTCGGCCACCACCAGCGCATTGGCATCGGCCTTGCGCACGGCGGGCAGCAGCGAGAGTTCGGCCATGGCGATCGAGACATCGTAGTGTTCAGCCTCGTAGCCGAAGCTGCCGGCCATGCCGCAACAGCTCGACTCGATCGGCGTTACGGCAAGGTCGGGCACCAGCGCCAGCGCCTCCTGCACGGCGCTCATGGTGCCGAATGCCTTCTGGTGGCAGTGGCCGTGCAGCA
>CAMAYC010000071.1 GCA_945862125.1 Reyranella massiliensis 521 | reverse complement strand
AGCAGCTTGCCGGGCAGGGTCATGATCGACGTGAAGAGCGCGTACTGCGTCGCGGTGTAGGCGGTGTTGGTGAGGCCCGACAGGAAGGCGATGAAGATCGAACCCGACATGCCGCCGACGAGATTGTCGATGCTGATGGCGATGGTGAGGATCGTCGTGTCGGGACCGCCGACCAGGGCGAGCCACGAGAAGGTGAGATTGCTCGTCGCGATCAGGAAGACCGCTGGCATGAGCAGCCGCGCGGCCCCCATGCGGAACACCAGCGCGCCGCCCAGCAGCGCACCCAGGATCGACATCACGAAGCCGTAGATCTTGGAGACGTTGGCGATCTGGTCCTTGGTGAAGCCCAGGTCGATGTAGAAGGGATTCGCCATGACCCCCATGGCGATGTCCGACAGCCGGAAGAGACCGATGAACAGCAACAGGACGACCGCCAGCCAGCCGTAGCGCGCGAAGAAATCGACGAACGGGCAGACGATGGCGCCGTAGACGAAGACCATCGCCTGACGCACCCAGTCGGGCAGGTGGCCGAGACGTTCAGCGAAGACGGCGATCTTGCCCTCAAGCTCGGCCGCGCCCGCCGCGATCCTCCGCTCGGGCTCGGAGATGACCAGAGTGGTGAGAATGCCGACGAGACCGAGCGCCGCCATCGTCTGGTAGGCCGCGAGCCAGGAGACGAACTCGGCGATATAGAGCGCGCCGGCGCCGGCCGCGAGCACGGCGATCCGATAGCCGAGCTGGTACGTGGCGGCGGTAGCGCCCTGCAGGCTCGCGTCCGTCGCCTCGATGCGGAAGGCATCGAGCGCGATGTCCTGGGTTGCCGAGGAGAAGGCGACGAGCAGCGCGAAGGCCACCATCCACCAGAGATCGATGCGCGGGTCGCAGAACGCCATGGCGAGCAGCCCACCCGCGATGCCCGCCTGCGCCAGCAGCATCCAGGCGCGGCGGCGGCCAAGCCAGCGCGTGAGCAGCGGCAGCGGCACGCGGTCGACGACGGGCGACCACACGAACTTGAAGGAGTAGGTGATGCCGATCCAGCTCACGAAGCCGATGGCGGTGCGGCTGATGCCGAACTCGCGGAGCCACGCCGAGAGCGTTGAGAAGACCAGCAGGAACGGAAGCCCGGCCGAGAAGCCGAGGAACAATAGTTGGACGACCCGCGGATGGCGGTAGGTGGCCAGCGCCTCGCGCCAGCCGCGGGCCTCGGCGGGAGCGCTCAAATCAGCGCCTTCAGCGCCTGTTCGGGCCGTGCGCCGACGTGGGAGATGATCTCGGCGGCGGCGATGCCGCCGAGGCGCGCGCATTCGGCCAGCGGCTTGCCGTGCGTCAGGCCAAACAGGAAGCCGGCGGCGTAGAGATCGCCGGCGCCCGTGGTGTCGACCACCTTGGCCACGGGGGCGGCCGGCACGGCGTGGGTCTCGCTGCCTTTGACGACGACCGAGCCCTTCTCGCTTCGCGTGAGGGCGGCGATCTTGCCTTCCCTGCGCGCGGCCTCGAGCGCCTCCTCGAACGTGTCGACTTCGTAGAGCGCCTTGATCTCGGTCTCGTTGCCGAAAAAGATGTCGACCTTGTCACGGATCAGGGCGCGGAACTCGTCGCGGTAGCGGTGGACACAGAACGAGTCCGACAGCGTGATCGAGACCTGCCGGCCGGCGGCGTGGGCGGCGTCGAAGGCTTTCAGCACGGCCTGCTTGGCGGCCGGCGCATCCCACAGGTAGCCCTCGACATAGGTCACCTTGGCGCTGGCCACGCGCTTGACGTCGATGTCGTTCGGTCCGAGGCCGGTACAGGCGCCGAGATAGGTGTTCATGGTGCGTTGCGCATCGGGAGTCACCAGGATCAGGCAGCGCGCCGTCGCCGGGCCCGTGGTGGCGCTCGGCGTCTCGAACGACACGCCGGTCGCCTTGAGGTCGTGGCCGAAGACGCTGCCGAGCTGGTCGTTGCGCACCTTGCCGATATAGGCGCCCTTGCCGCCGAACGAGGCGACACCGGCCATGGTGTTTCCGCACGAACCGCCAGAGACTTCCACGCAAGGTCCCATGGCGGCGTAGAGCGCCTCGGCCCGCGCCTCGTCGATCAGCATCATGCTGCCCTTCACCAGGCCGTTCCGGCCGAGGAAGGCTTCCTCGGAGCGCGAGATGACATCGACGATGGCGTTGCCGATTCCCAGGACGTCGAAGGTGGCGGATGTCATGAAGTCTCCAGTGTCTTTGCAGAGGTGTGTCGTTACAGCGTCAGCAGGTGCATGCCCGGCTTGGTCTCTTCAAGCAAGGTCACGATCCCGGCGATGGTGAAGGGAACGTCGGTGCGCAGACTGGCACGGTCGATGGCGAGCGAGCGCAGGCCCATTTCGCACACGATGAAGCGGGCGCCAAGTTCTACGCAGGCGCCGAGCAGGGTTTCGAAATCGCCGACGCCGCGCGCACGGTTTTGCGCGTCGTGGCCCCAGTTGTCGAGGACCGGCGGTGGGCCCGCGAGAGCACGGATGCCACCCATGGTGAGGAACAGAACGGCGGGCTTGTTGACCGCCAGCGCCGCGGCGGCCAGGGCCAGCGCGTAGTGGGCACTCTCATAGTCGCCAGCGCGCAGGATGATGGAGAGACCGCCTTCGGGAATCTTCATGGCTGGCCGCATGTGGGGCAATCGGGCCGCTTGGCGATCGCCATCTCGTCGAACGACGCGGCGAGCGCGTCGTACATGAGGAGCCGGCCGGAGAGCGAGCGACCGATGCCGAGGATTTCCTTCACCACTTCAGTGGCCTGCAGTGCGCCCAGCGTGCCCGCCAGCGCGCCCAGCACGCCCGCCTGGGCGCAGCTCGGCACAGCCTCCTCGGAGGGAGCTGCCGGAAATATGCAGCGGAGGCAGGGATGGCCCGCGCCTTCATGGGCCTTGTAGGTCGAGATCTGGCCGTCGAAGCGCAGGATCGCGGCGGAAACCAGAATCTTCTTGAGGCGATAGCAGGTGTCGTTCAGCAGATAGCGGGTCGCGAAATTGTCGCTGCCGTCGGCCACGATGTCGTAGTCGGCGAGGATGCGCTCGGCGTTGTCCGCCGTCAGCCGCTCGTCGTGGGTCTGGACGCGCACTTCCGGATTGATGTCGCTGAGCGCGCGGCGGGCGCTCGCGACCTTGGAAACGCCCACGTCCGACGTGCGATGGATGATCTGGCGCTGCAGGTTGGAGAGATCGACCGTGTCGTGGTCGATCACCCCCAGGGTGCCGATGCCGGCGGCAGCGAGATACTGGAGGAGGGGAGCGCCGAGGCCGCCGGCGCCGACCACCAGCACCTTCGCGGCGATCAGCTGCGCCTGGCCGACGCCGCCGATCTCAGCCAGCACGATATGGCGCGCATACCGGCGGATCTGCGGCTCGGTGAGGTCGGGCAGCGACGTCATGGTTTGGCTTATAGCATGGGCCCGACAACGAATGACTCATGCAACATGGTGCTTCGCTCAGCCTGTCGTCGTCTCTGTATTCTATCGAACTTGACGGAGCGGAGTCGCATCCGTCACCATAGGTCCATCGACGGTCCTCCTTAATCGGAGGGTAATAGGGAATGCCGTGCCGCCCCCGCATCGTTTTTGCGGGAGCCAATCGGCAGCTGTACCCGCAGCTGTGAGCGGCGAGCGAGTGCCCAACGTGCCACTGGACTTCGGTCCGGGAAGGCGGGCGCAAGCGACGACCCGCAAGCCAGAAGACCTGCCGCCGATAGCGTCGCTCTTCCGATGGACGGGACAATCCAGCGGGACGGTCAACCGAGCGGTGACGCGCCTTGTGCGCGGTGCTGTTTGGGAGGTCGTCCGATGACGCCGATTCGTAAGATGCCGCCTGTGTTCCGCCGTGTGTCTCGTGTGGCGGGCGAGTGCCTCGCGAGCGGCGGCTTGATCGACAGTCTGATTTCAGAGATGTTATGTTATAACATATCTCTTTCAAGGCCTAGGATGCCTAGCGAGCGGGCGGGAATGTCGAAGGGATCGAAGGGGCATCGCCGGAAGCGCGGATTGGTCATGGGGGGGTGTATCGCTGCGTTGGCGATCGTCCCGGCTTCAGCTCAGACTGCAGACCCAGCGCCGCCGCTCGCCCTGCCGTCGGTGACGCATGCGCTCGACCCACTCACGGTCACGGCACGGCGCATTGCTGAGCCGATTCAGCAGATCCCATTCAGCGTCACGGCGGTGACGGGCGAGGAGCTGCGCGACCAGAACATCCGCGACAGCCGCGACCTCTATCGCTCAATCCCCAACTTCAATTTCACCGACTCAGGCATACCCGAAGCGAACCTGCTGAACATTCGCGGCATCGGCTCTTCCTCGGCCCTGATCTCGCCATCGGTCACCTACTACATCGACGGCGTGCCGCTGCCACAGCGCGCCTTCGACATCCGCTTCCTCGACCTCGCGCGCATCGAAGTCCTGCGCGGCCCGCAGGGCACGCTGTTCGGCCAGAACTCCCAGGCTGGCGCCGTCAGCATCACGACCAATGACCCGACCAAGGAGCGCAGCTTCGAGGTCGGCGCCGAATACGGCAGTTACAATCTGCGCCAGATCACAACCACGGCGAACGGCCCAATCGGCGACAAGGTCTCGGTCCGCATTGCGGCGCAGGCCTACGGCACAGATGGCGACATTGCGAACGTGCGCTTCACCAGCCCGGCTGCGGCTTACAACACCGGCAACCTGCGTCAGCAGACCCTGGGAGCGGCCAGCACCAAGGTGAACATCGACGCCGGCCCGGACACCACGATTACCGTCGCCGCCCGCTTTCAGACCGATCGGCAAAAGCCGACGACCGGCGCCTGGATCGGCTTCTCGGGCTTTCCGATGAACTCGCTCAATCCGGCGCCGCAGAACAACCTCGATTCCGGCGGCGCTGCCCTCACTGTCGTGCATGATTTTGGCGCGGCCAAGCTCACCTCGTTGAGTGGCTTCCAGGCCTACGGCCTCAGCCTTACCGCCGACATCACCGACGGCTTCATCAGCGGCGCCCTCGCGGGACGGTCGCCGTTCGTCTTCTCGACGCCGAATGCCTTTCGACAGATTGGCGAGAACCTGACGCAATGGACCCAGGAGCTCCGTCTCGACGGGCGGATGGCCGGCGGCACAAGCTGGGTTGGCGGGGTGAGCGGTTTATGGTCGAGCTTCGCCTCGGCCACCAGCATCCTCAGCCCGGCCCTGGCCAACGGCACCTACTCCGCAACCCAGAGCACGGCCAACCTCGCCGCTTTCGGCGAGGTAACGGTGCCGATTGTCGATCGCCTGCGCGGCTTCGTCGGCCTGCGCTTCACGCACGAACTAAAGAACTTCAACGGCATCTTCGGTGGCAATCCGGGCGGCGCACCGGCTCTGTCGTATTTCAGCCAGTACGGCTCTGTCACGTCCGACTTCGTGACCGGCCGCGGCGGCTTCGGCTACGACATCACATCAGACCTTTTTGCCTATGCCACCGTCGCCCGCGGCGAGAAGTCGGGGGGATTTCCGTTCTTCAATCAGAACGCCGCCACCGGTGTCGCCAGTCCGATGTTCCGGCCTTCTTCGACATGGTCGTATGAGGTCGGCATGCGGGGCCATGCGCTGGACAAGCGGTTGCGCGTCAACGTCGCCGGCTTCCTCAACGACACGACCGACGAACAGCTCTTCACCTTCAATCCGGTGGCCGCGCAGTTCTCGGTCACCAACGCCAACACACGCACCTACGGCAGCGAACTTGAGCTGGCCGGCACACCGCTCAAAGGCTTCACACTGACAGGCGCGCTCGCGCTGCTGAATACGACAGTGACCCAGGCGCCGGCCAACAGCGGCGTGACAGCAGGCAATGTCGTGCCCTATTCGCCCGGCGTTACGATGAGCCTTGCCGCGCAATATGAACATCCGGTCGAGGCCGGCCGGCTTTCCGGCAACCTCTTCGGCCGCGTCGAGTACCAGTATGTCGGCGCGCGTCAGATCGACCCCGCGAACAGTTACAACCTCGATCCCTACAGCGTCTTCAACCTGCGCGCCGGCTGGATGGCCAACAGCTTCGACATCTATGGCTACGCGCAGAACCTGTTCAACGCCGAATATGTCCAGTCCGGCTTTCGTGCCGGGGTAAGCCCGGCCGGCCAGATCGTGGTGAGAGGCGTGCCCGGCCTGCCGCTGATCCTGGGTGTCGGCGGCCGGGTCCGGTTCTAGGGAGGCGTGCAATGAACATCTCTTTCGGCCGCCTCGCCCTGTTCGCCGGCTTGCTCGGCAACGCCGCAGGGCATTCCTTCCTGTTCGTGGTGTTGCCGCCGCTGGGCCGGCGCATGGGTTTCGCCGATCTGCAGACCGGCGCACTGCTCAGCCTCGGTGCGCTGGCGCTGATCGTCTCGGCACCCGTTTGGGGCATCGTCGCAGAGAAGCGCGGGCGGCGGCCGGTATTGCTGATTGGCTTTGCCGGCGTCGCCCTGGCCCTCGCGCTGCTCGGCCTCGTCGTCGCGTTGCGACTCGATGGCACGATTGCGATCGTTGCGGCCTTCGCACTGTTGCTTGCCGTCCGGGTCGTGCAATCGCTGACGAGCGGCGGGTTGCTGCCGGCGGCTCAGGCCTATATGGCCGACACGACTTCGGCCGACCGCCGCGCCGGGGGTATGGGACGCATGGCCGCTTCGTTCGGTCTGGGCTCCGTGGTCGGCGCCAGCCTCGCCTGGGTGTTCGCAGGCGTCAGCCTTCCGCTGGGATTTGCCGCCGTGGCGGCTTTCGTTGCCGTGGCGGGCCTCGTCTGTTGGCGCACGCTGCCCGAGCCGCAACGCGCGATCGATGCAGCGACGCCGGCAATGTCGCGCGTCGAACTGCGGCGTATCTGGCCGTACCTGATCGTCACGGTGCTGGGTGTCACGACATACGCGCTGCTGCAGGCGACAACAGGCCTTCGCCTGCAGGACACGCTCGGCCTCACGCCGGAAGCCGCCGCGGGGCGCGCCGGTGCGACACTGACGGCAACAGCGCTCGCCATGGTCTTCGCCCAGGGCTTTCTGGTCGGCCGGCTCGGCTGGGCGCCGCGTCGCCTGATGGGCGTCGGTGCGGCCATTGCCCTGGCTGCGATGCTGACGATGGCACTGGTGCCGGGCTATCCCGCGCTGCTGGGCGCACTCTGTGCGCTGGGCCTCGGTCTCGGCCTGCTGCTGCCTGGCAACCTCGCGGCACTCAGCCTCGCCACCGGCGCCGGCGCGCAAGGCAAGGTGGCCGGCATCAATGCCATCGGCCAGGGCCTCGGCATGGTGCTGGGACCTCTTGTCGGCACGGCGCTCTACCAGCGGGATCCGCTCGCACCGTCACTGGGTGGAGCCGCACTGGTTGCCGGCATCTGCCTGCTCGCGGCGATCGCCGCAGCATCGCGCAAGGCGAATTAGGAAGGAAGGCGAGCCGATGGGCAAGTTCACTCAGCACTGGGCAGTCGACTACGATGTGCGAATCGTCCGCTTGATCCCCGGCTACGGCACGCTTCATGAGATTGCGTCATGCGTGTTGGCGGCGCAGCTGCAGGGTGTCTCGGGTGAGATCGATGTGCTCGTTGCCGGCGCAGGCACCGGGCGGGAACTGGACGATCTTGCGGCGCGCGATCCGGCATGGCGTTTCTCGGCCGTCGATTCCTCGCAGCCCATGCTCGATATCGCGCGCGCGAGGGCAGTCACCGGCAATTACGTCGACCGGGTCGCGTTCCACGCCATGGACATGCAGGCGTACCAGGCCAAAGCACCGCACGCGGCCGCATTGGCGGTCCTGGTCATGCACTTCCTTTCGGACGACGCCGGTCGTGTGGCGTTTCTTCAGACGCTGGCGCGTGCGCTGCGCCCAGGAGCACCGCTTCTGTTGTTCGACTACGCCGGCGACGTGGAATCTTTTCATCCGGCCTATCGCCAATGGGCCCGGGCCCGGGGATTGGACGAGGAAGCCATCGAGACGATGTTCCTGCGACTGAACGCAAATTTTCACCCCATTGGCGAAGCTCATCTCGGAGCGCTGCTGAAAGAGGCGGGCTTTGGTATCCCGACCAGGTTCTTTCAGGCCCTGGGGTATTGTGCCTACGTGGTTCAGCGTAACTGAACTCCTAACCGGCTTGGCGACACTCTCCGTGTGAACGCCAGCGCAAGCAGCGAAGCCGCGCCGCCACGCCACCCGCGCCGACCGCAAGCACGCGCGGCTATGAGCCGTGTTCGGCTCGCGCAGCCGGCCTGCAGTTCCGTCAGGTCGGGCTGCGGCGGCATGGTCCGCATATCGCATGGGAGTCTGGGACCAATGCTGCTACAGCCACCCCGATGACCTCGACCCCAACTTCGACAGGTAGCCGCCCGACCCTGACGCCGGTCCTGCTGATCCTGCTTGCCCTGCTGTCGTCGTTCACGCCGCTGTCGATCGATATGTACCTGCCGGCGCTGCCGGTGATCGCCGTCGACCTGAAGGGCACCGCGGGCGACATCCAGCTCACGCTCTCGGCCTTCATGATCGCCTTCGGCGTCGGCCAGATCTTCTATGGCCCGGCGGGCGATCGCTTCGGTCGCCGGCCGGTCATTTTGCTCGGCCTTTCGATCTACGTCGTCACCAGTATCGGCTGCGCCTTCGCCGTCGAGGCCGGACATTTGGTCGGTCTGCGCTTCTTGCAGGGGCTGGCGGCGTGCGGCGGCGTGGTGCTGGCGCGCACCATGGTGCGCGATCTCGCCGAGAAGGATCAGGCGGCCCGCGCCATGTCACTGATGATGGCCTGCACCTCGATCGCGCCCATGCTGGCGCCGCTGATCGGCGGGCAGATCCTGTGGTTCCTGGGCTGGCGGGCGATCTTCTGGGTACTGGCGGCGATCGGCTTTGTGGCGCTGATCCTGACGTACATGCGGCTGCCCGAGACGCTGCGGCCGGAATATCGCCAGCCGCTGGTGCTGTCGTCTATCCTGAAGCGCTTCGGCGAACTGTTCCGGCACAAGGCGTTCATGGGCTACGCCTTCACCAGCTCGTTCCAGTTCGCGGCTCTCTTCTCGTTCCTGTCGGGATCTCCGTTCGTGTTTATCGAGCGCTATGGTGTGGCGCCGCGCGACTATGGGCTGATCTTCGGCGGCATGATCGTGTTCATGACCGTGGGCAGCCTGCTCAACGCCAGGTTCGTGCGCGTGTTCGGCGCCGACAAGATCCTGCGCCACGCCGTGATCGTGCCGGCGATCGCCGGCCTCACGGCGATGGTGATGGGCTGGATAGAAGCCCGCTACGGCGCCATCGGCATGTGGCCGTTCCTGCTCTGCTTCGCGCCGCAGATCGCCACTATCAGCCTGATCGGCCCCAACTCCATGGCGATGGCGCTGCAGCGCTATCCGCACATGGCGGGCACGGCCTCGTCGCTGATGGGCGTGATGACGTTCGGGCTGGGCGCAGTCTTCGGCGCGGTCGTGGGCCAGGCGCTGGACGGCACCATCGTGCCGATGACCACCGCCATGGGCCTCGCGGGGATCCTCTGCCTGCTGTCGAACCGCCTGCTGGTGCCGCGCCGATAATGTGGACATTTCAGCAGGTTTCTGGTCATATTTTTGTCAGGCTGGCGCGACGTATGTGAATACGGGCGCCGGCCTTTTTCGTTTCCGGCAAGGACCTATGGTTTCGCGGGCAGGCTGCGGCACGCTCATCCTCGAAGGCGGCCGGCCACGGTGGCACAGCCGATCAGACACGCCGTGGCACAACGGGGTGTGCCAAAAAGAGCAATCTAGCGGCGGAGATCGACCACCAAAAGATCGCCGCGCTCGTTGCCGACGGCGAGCCTGAATCCGTCGGGCGACCAGGCGAGGCAGGTGACGGTCGAGCCGTCGGCCATTTTCAGAACCACCGAGCGTCTGGTCTTGATGTCGCCGAGCTGAAGCTCGCCGGAATCGTAGCCGCCGGCCACGAACTCGGCGGCCGGGTGGGCCGCCACGACGCTTAAGAGCCCCGCACCCTCTTCGCCGAACTGCAGCGGCGGCTTGCCTTCCGGTCCCTTGCCGGAGAAGGGCCAGGCGGTGAAGACCGGCTGCGAGGAGGTGTAGAGGAAGCGTGCGTCGGCGGTCCACGACAGCGACTTCACCTTGGCGGGATAGCCCTGCATGCGCATGTCGGTGGCCTGCGCCATCCGCCAGACATGGATGTCGTTCTCCTGGGTGCCGGTGGCGATGAACTTGCCGTCGGTGCTCCAGCGCAGCGCCACGTGGCTGCCGCGCCAGGCGAAGCGCCGCGGCGGCGGTGCGCTGGTGCCCAGGCTCCAGACGGTGACGCCACCATAGTGAGCGCAGCCGATGCGGCTGCCGTCCTTGCTGAAGTCGAGATCGGCCACCGTGCTCTGGTGCGGCCCGAACTCGCGGACCTCGCCATCCTTGGTGACGACGACCGCGGCCCTGCCGACCGAGGCCGCGACCGCGCCGGTGGCGCGGTGGGCGGCGAGATGGTCGATCCAACGGCCCTTCTGGTTGAAGAGCTCGGTGGTCGTGTCGCCCGGGCCGAGGCGCAGCAGGCGACCGTCGTCGCCGCCGCTCACGAAGCCGTCGCCCGCAGGGTCGGCAACCAAGGTCAGCACCGCGCCGCCATGGACGGGCTTCGACGCCGCGGGGACAGCCGCCGAGATGTCGGCTGGCAGAGTGCGCACGCAACCGTCGCCCAGCGCGAAAGCGACGGTGGTGCCGTCGCGGCTGAAAGCGCAGGCCGCGACCGGCGCGTCGGCCGCGACGGTACGGGCCGGCGGCAGGGTCTGGCGCCAGGCCGGGTTTGTGAGGTCGATCTTCACGGCACTTACTTCAGGCAGTCTTCGAAGCCGCGCTTCAGATTGTCGCCGTCGAGGTTGCGGCCGATGAAGACGAGCTTGCTCGAGCGCTTTTCGCCCGCCTTCCACGGCACGCCCCAGTCGCTGTCCATCATCATGTGGACGCCCTGGTAGACGTAGCGCCTTGGCGCGCCGTCGATGGCGAGGATGCCTTTGCTGCGGAAGATGTCGCCGCCGCGCAGCTGCAGCAGTGCGCCCATCCACTTCTGGAACCTGTCAGGGTCGACCGGCTTGTCCGAAGTGATGGAGAGGCTTTTCACCTCTTCCTCGTGGTTGTGGTCGTGGCCATGCTCGAGGAAGTCGGGTTCGAATTCGAGGATGCGCGCAAGGTCGAACGCGCCCTTGTCGAGGATGGCGGCAAGCTCGACCTGGCTCTTCTCGGTCCGGTGGATGCGGGCATAGGGGTTGATTACCTTGATCCTGCCCTCGACCTTCTTGAGATCATCCGCACTGACCAGATCGGTCTTGTTGAGCAGGATCACGTCGGCGAACGCCACCTGCTGCTCGGCCTCCGAGCCTTGCTCGAGCTGGCCGAAGAAGTGCTTGGCGTCGATCACGGTGATGATGGCGTCCAGCCTGGTGCGCGCCTTCACGTCGTCGTCGGTGAAGAAGGTCTGCGCGACCGGGCCAGGATCGGCGAGGCCGGTGGTCTCGACCAGGATGCCGTCAAACTTGTCCTTGCGCTTCATCAGGCCTTCGATGATGCGGATCAGGTCGCCGCGCACGGTGCAGCAGATGCAGCCGTTGTTCATCTCGAAGACTTCCTCGTCGGCATTGACCACGAGGTCGTTGTCGACGCCGAGCTCGCCGAATTCATTCACGATGACCGCGTATTTCTTGCCGTGCTGCTCGCTCAGGATGCGGTTGAGCAGGGTGGTCTTGCCGGCGCCGAGATAGCCGGTCAGCACGGTGACGGGCACTTGAGTCTGAGCCATGAAATGTCCTCGGAATTTGGCCCTTGAGATAGGGCTGCCGACCCGTGAAGTCTAGGCCTGTCGACCCTAGGGCCGTTCCCCGCGGATCAACTTGGGCAGGTCGCCGACCATGCCCATGGCATGGCGGACGAAGAAGCGGCGGAGCGCCGGCACGCGGTTGACGGCGGCAAGGCCAGCGTCGCGGACCAGGCGCAGCGGCTTGATGTCGTTGGAGAACAGTCGATTCAAGAGATCAGTGGCGGCGACCATGGCGAAATTATCGGCCCGCCGCCATTGCGCATAGCGTTCGAGCGTGTCGGAGGCGCCGATGTCGAGGCCGAGCCTCTTGGTATCGACCAGCACCTCGACGAGGGCCGCTATGTCGCGCACGCCGAGATTATAGCCCTGGCCCGCGATGGGATGGATGCCGTGGGCGGCATCGCCCACCAGCACGAGTCGCGTGTCGGTGTAGCGGTCGGCATGGACGAGGCCGAGCGGGTACCACCAGCGCGGTCCGGCCGGCTCGACACGGCCGAGGTGATCGCCGAACCGCCGCGCGAACTCGGCCTGGAAGCGCGGCGGGTCGAGCTCGAGCAGGCGGCGCGCGAGATCGGCACGCTCCGTCCAGACGATCGACGAGCGATGCTCGCCTTCTGGTCCGTCGCGCATCGGCAGGATGGCGAAGGGACCGCCGGGCAGGAACCTCTCCTGCGCCACGCCGCGGTGCGGCCGTTCGTGGCGTGCGACCAGTACGATCGCGATCTGGTCGTACGACCAGGCGCGCGCGCCGATGCCGGCTTCCTCGCGCATCGAGCCGAAGCGGCCCTCGGCCGAGGCCACCAGCCGCGCCTGAAGATGGCGCCCGCTCTTGAGCGTGAGTTCGGCACGATCCGCATCGCGGTCGGTTTCAATCACCTCATCGGGTGCAACCAGCTCAACCTGCGGGCAGTCTGCTAACCGTCGCAGCAACGCTCTGCGCAGGAAGCGGTTCTCCACGATCCAGCCCATCGGTGCGGGATCGCGGGAGCCGGGCGTGGCCTCACGGTGATCGAAGTGGAGATGGAGCGGGCTTGCCCGGCCGTCGTAGCCGGCGTCGGAGATCCGGATGTCGCGGATCGGCTCGGCCTGGTCTGCGAGGTCGTCCCAGACGCCGAGCGCGGCGAACAGGCGCTGGCTGGTGTAGGCGATCGCCGTCGTTCGGCCGTCGAAGCCGGCTTCGGTGAGGGATTTCAGCGACACCCGGTCGATCAGGGCCGTGGCAAGGCCGGCTTCGCCTGAAGCCAGCGCCAGCAGGCTGCCGTTTAGACCGGCGCCTACGACCGCGAGATCGAAATGTCGGCTGTCCATGGACCATAGATGGCAGCCGCCCGGTCATGCTGCAAGCCGGGCGGCCCGCCTCTATGGCCCTTGTCGAAGGTCGCTCAGAACGCCTTCGAGATGCCGAGGATGATCCGTCCCTGGCAGTTCTGGGTGCCGAGGCATCCAGCGACGTCGACGTTGGTGTCGGTATAGGCGGCGGATATGTCGAAGCCGTAGACCGAGACCACGGCGCCGAGCTGCCAGTCCCAGTAGTTGTTGGTGGGAATGCCGTAGTTGGCGAAGCGCTCGACATACTGGTTGCCGACGTTGCCGAACACCTTGAAGGCGATGTTCTCGTTGATCTTGATGAAGGGCAGCGGGACGGTGACCTGGGCCCACTTGTACCAGGCGATGCCGGAGTTGGCGTAGAAGTTGGGGCTGTAGCGTACGGCGGCGCTGAGCTGGGCGACGCCGAAGTCGTAGCCGCCGACCAGGCCGAACTCGTTGAAGTCGTAGAACAGGTTGGAGGCCGCGCCGAGATAGTTGTAGCGGATGTAGCCTAGGTCGAAGGTCAGCTTGTCCTGCATCGTCTTGTATTTGAGGCCGGTCAGCAGATCGATCTCGGCGATGGTGCCGGTATTGGGAAAGTAGACGTTGCTGCCCCAGGCGCCAACATAGGCGCTGAGCGGGACGGCTTCGCTCACAGTCGGGGTCTCGTAGCCAACGTTGGCCTGCACCGCGATCTGACGCTGCGTCTGGGAGATGCCGCGATAGGAGTAGTCGTTGAGGAAGGCGAATCCGGCAGTGAAGTTGCCGCCGAACGGCGCCTTCCAGCTCTCTTTCTCAGCCGCCGGCGGAGTCGCCGGATCCGGCGTGCCTTGGGCAAAAACCGCACCCGATGCGCAGATTGTGAGCAGTGCAATCCCCAAAGTGGCAAATTTCTTAAGCAACACGACCACCCCCGATACATGAAAACTTCATTACGCCAAGGGGGCAGCAAAACCTGTGCCAAGTGTCCACAGGCCTGCTCAGGCTCGCCTTGGCATGGAGTTTGCTGCCCCTCGATCAAGCTTTGGGGGCGGGCGTTCCGCCCGGTGGAGGACAGCCGAAATGAAAATGGTCATGGCAATATTCAAGCCGTTCAAACTCGATGAGGTCCGGGATGCGCTGACATCGCTCGGCATCCAGGGATTGACGGTGAGCGAGGTCAAGGGGTTCGGTCGCCAGAAGGGCCAGACCGAGATCTATCGCGGTGCCGAATACGCCGTGAGCTTCCTGCCGAAGGTCAAGATCGAGGTCGTGATCGACGACACCATGGTCGAGCGTGCGGTCGAGACGATCCGCAAAGCGGCCGGCACCGGCAAGATCGGTGACGGCAAGATCTTCGTCCTGTCGATCGAGCAGGCGATCCGCATCCGTACCGGCGAGTCCGGGGCGGAAGCACTGTGATCCCGCGCACTAACTCAAACAACTCAAGATCCGAGGGGACAACGATGAAGTTCAAGACCAATTCGGTGCTTGCTGGCTTGGGGGCCGCGGGCGTCCTGCTGCTGCCGGCGCTCGCGCTGGCTCAAGCCGCCGCGACGCCCGAGCCGGCTGCAGCGCCCAAGCTCGACACCGGCGATACCGCCTGGATGCTGACCTCGACGGCGCTCGTCCTGATGATGACCATTCCGGGCCTGGCGCTGTTCTACGGCGGCATGGTGCGCAAGAAGAACATTCTTTCGACCGTCATGCAGAGCTTTGCCATTACCTGCATGATCTCCGTGCTCTGGCTGATCGTGGGCTACAGCCTCGCCTTCACGTCGGGCAGCGCCGTCGTCGGCGGATTGAGCCGGGTCTTCCTGCGAGGGCTGACGCTCGACGGCGTCCATGAACTTGCCAAGACCATTCCGGAATCGGTCTTCATCTGCTTCCAGCTCACCTTCGCCATCATCACGCCGGCGCTGATTGCCGGCGCCTTCGCCGAGCGCATGAAGTTCTCTGCGATGATGTGGTTCATGGCGCTGTGGTCGCTGATCGTCTACGCGCCGGTCGCCCATTGGGTGTGGGGCGGCGGCTTCCTCGGCGACTGGGGCGTCCTCGACTACGCCGGCGGCACCGTCGTGCACATCAACGCCGGCGTCGCCGGTCTGGTGTGCGCGCTGGTGATCGGCAAGCGCAAGGGCTTCGGCACCGAGAATCTGGCGCCGTTCAACCTGGTCTACTCGGTGATCGGTGCCTCACTGCTGTGGGTCGGCTGGTTCGGCTTCAATGCCGGCTCGGCGGTCGGCGCCAGCGGCAACGCCGGCATGGCAATGGCGGTCACGCAGTTCGCTGCGGCGGCAGCGGCGCTCGCCTGGATGTTCGCGGAGTGGGTGACGCGCGGCAAGCCTTCGGTGCTCGGCATCATCTCGGGTGCAGTGGCAGGCCTCGTCGCCATCACGCCGGCCTCGGGCTTCGTCACGCCGATGGGCTCGCTGGTGATCGGCATCGTCGCCGGCCTAGTCTGCTTCTGGGGCGCGACGGGCCTCAAGAAGGCGATGGGCTACGACGACTCGCTCGATGCCTTCGGCGTCCACGGCATCGGCGGCTTCGTCGGTGCGATCCTGACCGGTGTCTTCGCTGTCGAGGTGATTGGCGGCGAGGGCAAGAAGGGCCTGATCGACGGCAACGCCGGCCAGGTGCTGACCCAGCTCTGGGGCACGCTGGTCGTCGTCGCCTGGTGCGCTATCGCTACCTTCATCATCCTCAAGGTCGTCGATGCCCTGATCGGCCTGCGCGTGACCAACGAAGAAGAAGTCGAAGGTCTCGACATCAATCTGCACGGCGAGACGGTTCACTAAGCCTCGCCGTCGGACTTCGGGAACCCGCCTCCTCCCTGGTTCCCTCTCGACCGCCGCTTCCGTGTCGCGGCGGCGACTTGAAGGCCCGGCGATTTGCTCGCCGGGCCTTTTTTGCGTCTGAATTTGACGTCGTCGGCGCCAGACGCCAGTCTAGGCGGACAAGCCGAAAAGGCAGGAGGGAAGCATATGAAGCTCGTGTCCGCCATCATCAAGCCGTTCAAGCTCGACGAGGTTCGCGATGCCTTGACCGGCGTCGGCGTCTCGGGCCTGACGGTCAGCGAAGTGAAGGGCTTTGGCCGGCAGAAGGGCCAGACCGAGATCTACCGCGGCGCCGAGTACCTCGTGAGTTTTCTTCCCAAGGTCAAAGTAGAGATCGTGGTCGACGACGCCCAGGTTGAAAGGGCTATCGAGGCTATTCAGAAGGCCGCTCACACCGGCAAGATCGGCGACGGCAAGATATTCGTCACCGCGGTCGAGCAGGCACTTCGCATCCGCACGGGTGAATCGGGGTCCAACGCGCTCTAGGTTTCAAGCACGACGACGCGACTAACAAGACTGCGCAAATAAGAAGACGACACGGGGGAAACAATGCTGAAGGCGATCGCGCGCACGGGCGCGCTGGCGATGCTTGTCGTGCCGGCAAGCATGGCCGCATGGGCTGCCGACAAGCCGCAGATCGACACCGGCGACACCGCCTGGTTGCTGGTCGCCACGGCGCTTGTGTTGATGATGAACATCCCGGGCCTGGCGCTGTTCTACGCCGGCATGGTGCGCAAGAAGAACGTCCTGGCCACCGCCGTGCAGGCCTTCGCCGTTGCCGCCGTGGTGACGGTGCTGTGGTTCATGATCGGCTATTCGCTGACCTTCACCGACGGTGGCGCCCTGAACGGCTTTGTCGGATCGCTGTCGCGGGCCTTCGGATCAGGGCTCCAGGGCAGCGTCCACGAACTCGCCAAGACCGTGCCTGAGAACGTCTTCCTGATGTACCAGGCGACCTTCGCCGTCATCACCCCGGCGATCATCGCCGGCGCCTTCGCCGAGCGCATGAAGTTCTCGGCCATGCTGTGGTTCATGGCGCTGTGGCTGCTGTTCGTCTACGTCCCGGTGGCGCATTGGGTGTGGGGCGGCGGCTTCCTCGGGGCCGCCGGCGTGCTCGACTTTGCGGGCGGCCTGGTCGTCCATCTCAACGCCGGCGTCGCCGGCCTTGTCTGCTGCCTGGTGATCGGCAAGCGCCACGGTTACGGCACCGAATACATGGCGCCGCACAACCTGGTGCTCACCCTGGTCGGTACCTCGCTGCTGTGGGTCGGCTGGTTCGGCTTCAATGCCGGCTCGGCGCTGTCGTCGGGCGAACTGGCGGGCAACGCCATGCTCAACACCCACATCTCCGCCGCGGTCGCGGCGCTGGTCTGGATGGCGATCGAATGGGCGAGCCGGGGCAAGCCCTCGGTCCTCGGCATCCTGTCGGGCGCGGTGGCCGGTCTCGGCACCATCACGCCCGCCGCGGGCTATGTCGAGCCTTGGGCCGCCATGGTGATTGGGGCGGCTGCAGGCGCGGTCTGCTATTGGGCCTCGGTGGTCCTGAAGACCCGGCTCGGCTACGACGACTCGCTCGACGTCTTCGGTGTCCACGGCGTCGGCGGCATCGTGGGTTCGATCCTGGTCGGGGTCTTCGCCACCCGGGCCATCAACGACGTCGCCAAGGGGCAGCCGGTGGGCCTGGTCGACGGCAACGCGGGCCAAATCCTGACCCAGCTCTACGGCGTCGTGGTGATCGCCGCCTTCTGTGCGGTCGCGACCTGGGTGATCCTGAAGATCGTCGACGCCATGGTCGGACTCCGGGTCACGCGCGACGAAGAGGTCGAGGGCCTCGATACCGCCCTGCATGGAGAGCGGGTGCAATAGCCGCCCCCTAGCGCTAGTGGCTCCGGCGGGGTCGGGTCCCAAACCCTTCTTCCGTATGAAGAAAGCGGCCTATTCCCTTGTTGTTATTGGCTAATTTGTTTCATACAATGCGCCAATAGCAAGTCCGTCCGGACCCCCTCCGGCGGAGGTTGCTGCTTTGCTTCGGCCGGTTGCGGCCCCAGTGGATGGCTAAGAATGTTCAATCCGCGCCTGACGGAGACGTTGACCGATTTTCCGTTCGCACGGCTGAACGCGCTGATCGCGCCCCTCACGCCCCCGGCGCACCTCTCGATGATCAACATGTCGGTCGGCGAGCCGCAGGGCGCCATGCCGGCCTTCGCCCGCCAGATCGTGATGGACGAGGTCGACGGCTGGAACAAATACCCGCCCAACCAAGGCCTGCCCGACCTCAACCTCGCGATTTGCGAGTGGCTGACGCGCCGCTACAAGCTGCCTAAAGGCCTGCTCGACCCGGACCGGCACGTTCATCCGACTGCGGGCAGCAAGGAGGGCGTCTACGTCATCGCCACGGTCGCCACGCCGCAGGAGAAGGGTGGCGGCAAGCCGGTCGTGGCGCTGCCCAACCCGTTCTATCAGGCCTATCTCGGCGGTGCGGTCCTCTCGGGCGGCGAGCCGTTGCTGGTCAACGCCAATGCCGAGAACGGCTTCCTGCCGGAGTTCGACAAGATCGACGAGGCGACGTGGAAGCGTATCTCGGTCGTCTATCTCTGCTCGCCGGCCAATCCGCAGGGCGCCATCGCCAGCATGGACTATCTGCAGAAGCTGATCAGGCTCTGTCGCAAGCACGACGCCGTTCTGGCGCTCGATGAATGCTATGCCGAGATCTATACCGGCCATCCGCCGCCGGGCGGACTAGAGGCTGCTCTGGCGATCGACGAGACGGGCGGCAAGGATCCATTTCGCAACCTGGCGGTCTTCCACTCCCTCTCCAAGAGGTCCAACGCCGCTGGCCTGCGTTCCGGGTTCATGGCAGGTGATCCCAAGCTGGTCGCCATGGTGCTGCGCTGGCGGACTTATGGCGGGCCGCAGATTCCCTTCGCGGTCCAGAAGGCCTCGGCGGCGTTGTGGCGCGAGGAGACTCATCCTCTCGAGACGCGCGAATGGTACCGCAAGAATTTCCGCGTCGCCGAGCAGATCCTGCATAACCGCTTCAGCTACTACACGCCGGGCGGCGGCTTCTTCCTGTGGCTCGACGTCGGCGACGGCGAGGAGGCCACGCGCCGGCTGTGGGCGGAGGCGCACCTCAAGGTGCTGCCGGGCGCCTATGCCTGCCGCGAAACCAATGGCGTGAACACCGCACATCGCTACATCCGTGTGGCGCTGGTGCATGACGAGAAGACGACGCGCGAGGGCATGACCCGCCTCGCCGCGGTCCTGTAGGGAGCACTGAAGGCGCGATGGCCATGATCGGCGTCACTTCGGAGATGCACCGCAAGACGGCAATTCTGCCGGAAGGCGGACGCGACTTCCTGCGCCGCCGCATGATGGAGCTGGTGGGTGCGGGCGTCGCCGGGGCGGGCGTGGTGCTGCTGCTTGCCTTGTTCACCTACAGCCCGGGCGATCCGTCGCTCAATCACGCGACCGGCCGCGCGCCGCATAATCTCGTCGGCGTGCCCGGCGCGTACATCTCCGACCTTCTGCTTCAGACCTTCGGACTTGCCATCATCCTGGTACCGGTGGCGCTGATCACCTGGGGTGTGCGGATGCTGCGCACCCATCACCTCGGCTTCTTCGGACTCCGATTGTCGTTGCTGCTGCTGGCGCTGCTGATGATGAGCGTGGCCTGCGTCGGGCTGGGCGATGTCGGCGGCGCGGCAACGCATGCCGGCCCCGGCGGGTTGGTTGGCCTCGCCCTCGTCGGCCGCTTCCGCGAACTGGTGCTCACCCATTCGAGTGGTGGCAGCCTGGCCCTGATCGAGCCGGCCTGCGCGGCGCTTGCCTTCATTGCCATGGCGCCGGCGCTCGGCATGAACCGGACCGACCTGCCCTTGATCTTCCGCATCCTGCGCGCACCCTTCCTGTGGTGCATGTGGCTGGTCCGGGCCGGAATCGCTCTGTGGCGCGGCAAGCCGCCGGTGATGGACGAGAATGCCGATCTGCCGGCGCCACCGATCGGCTATGCCGAAATTCCCGGCGAGATCGACGCCAGCCAGTACGATCCCAGCCATTTCGAGCCCAGCCGTTTCGAGCCCAGCCATTTCGAGCCGCGCGTCGAGCAGATTCCCGACGAAGGCACGCCGATGCCGCCGCGGGACTCGCTGTTGGTCGATGCGCCTTACGCCCCGATCGAGCGGCCGGCACCGGAGATCCCCGAGTCTCCCGTCCCGCTCGATCCGCAGGCGCCTCATGTCGTCGGTGTGGCCGCCGATTCGGTGCGCGAGCGCACCTTGTTCGACCGGCTGGCCGGCTTGCGGATCGAGCCGTTCATGGCGCGCCGCAACGTCCAGGCCGGCGAGCCGGTCGAAGCCGAGCCGCAGATGAATGCGCCGCACGAGGTCGTGGACGTCGCAGCACCACCCCCTGAGTTTCAGGCAGTAGCCGGATCGCCTGTCGAGGCTTTCGCGGATCTGGGCGACGACGAGAATCCGTTCACGCCCGACGCTTTGCCGGTGGATTCACCGCCGGTGGTGGCCGCCGCTTCCGGCGTAAAGATCATTCCGCGCAAGGCGGGCGGTCTCACGCAGGGCAAGCGCGCCGCCAAGGCCGGCCAGCGCGAGCTCGACCTTGCGGCCGGCGAATACAAGCTGCCGCCGCTCGACATCCTGTCGCTGCCTTCGCGCGTTACTGCCCAGCCCAAGATCGACGAGGAGGCGCTGGAGCAGAACGCACGCCTGCTCGAGACCGTGCTCGACGATTTCGGGGTCAGGGGACAGATCGTGAAGGTGCGGCCGGGTCCGGTCGTGACGCTCTACGAGCTCGAGCCTGCACCAGGCACCAAGTCGAGCCGCGTCATCGGCCTGGCCGACGACATCGCCCGATCAATGAGCGCCGTCTCCGCTCGTGTCGCCACTGTGCCGGGCCGCAACGTCATCGGTATCGAACTGCCCAACGCCAAGCGCGAGACGGTGTTCCTGCGCGAGCTGCTGTCGACACGCCACTACGAGGACAATCGCCTCGGCCTGCCTTTGGCACTGGGCAAGGACATCGGCGGCGATCCGGTGATCGCCGACCTCGCGCGCATGCCGCATCTGCTGATCGGCGGCACCACCGGCTCGGGTAAGTCGGTGGCGGTTAACACCATGATCCTGTCGCTGCTCTACCGGCTGACGCCGGATCAGTGCCGCTTCATCATGATCGATCCCAAGATGCTGGAACTCAGCGTCTACCAGGACATTCCGCATCTGCTGACGCCCGTCGTCACCGAGCCACGCAAGGCTATCGTCGCGCTGAAGTGGGTGGTGCGCGAGATGGAAGACCGCTACCGCGCCATGAGTGCGGTCGGGGTGCGCAACATCGCGGGCTACAACGAGAAGCTGATCGAGACGGCGCGCAAGGGCACCTCGCTCACTCGCAAGGTCCAGACCGGCATCGATCCCGAGACGCGCAAGCCTACTTTCGAAGACGAGGAGATGGACCTCACGCCGCTGCCATTCATCGTGGTCATCATCGACGAAATGGCCGACCTGATGCTGGTCGCCGGCAAGGAGATCGAGGCCACCGTGCAGCGTCTCGCCCAGATGGCGCGCGCCGCCGGCATCCATGTCGTCATGGCGACGCAGCGGCCGTCGGTCGACGTCATCACCGGCACCATCAAGGCCAATTTCCCGACTCGCATCTCCTTCCAGGTAACGTCCAAGATCGACAGCCGCACCATCCTGGGCGAGCAGGGCGGCGAGCAGCTGCTGGGCCAGGGCGACATGCTGTACATGGCCGGCGGTGGCAAGATCGCGCGCGTGCATGGACCGTTCGTGTCGGACGGCGAGGTCGAGGAAGTGGTACGTCACCTGCGGGCCCAGGGCGCGCCGGCCTACATCGAATCGGTTACCGACGATCCCGATGCCGACGCCGAGGGTCTCGGCCTGCCGGGCAACAGCGAGGAAGGTGAGAGCGACCAGCTATACGACCAGGCGATTGCCCTGGTGGCGCGTGAGCGCAAGTGCAGCACCAGCTTCATCCAGCGCTACCTGCAGATCGGCTACAACCGGGCCGCCCGCATCGTCGAACGCATGGAGCGCGAGGGCGTCGTCAGCTCCGCCAATCATGTCGGCAAGCGCGAGGTCCTGGCGCGCGACATCGACGATCGGGAACGCTGAGTATATGCCCGCTCTCGTTGCTGCCTCGGTCGCCTTTGTGCTGATCTTCGGCAGCACGCTGTTCGGCATGTTCATCCGATCGAGGGTGCCCGACCACCACCTGGCCGGAGATTCGAAGGACGTCATCCGGTTGGCGACGGCGCTGATCGCCACCATGTCCGCGGTCGTGCTGGCCTTGCTGTTCGCCTCGACGCGAGCGTCCTTCGAGCAGACCAGCGCCACCGTCACCCGCCTGACCGCCGACATCATCGAGCTCGACCACGTCCTCGACGACTATGGCCCCGAAGCCGCCCCGCTTAGAAAGGCGCTGCGCGAAAGCATCGTACCGATGGTCGATTCGATCTGGCGTGCCGAGGCAGCGCCGACGAAAGTCGCTCGGCCATATGGGCGCAACGAGTCCATTCTCTATGGCATTCGCATTCTGGTGCCGCAAAATCCTGTCCAGGCCTCGCTGCAGGCCCGGGCGCTTCAGCTCGGCACCGATGTCTCGCAGACCCGCCTCATTCTGTTCACCCAGCCGGCCGATTCGGTCTCGCGGCCGTTCATGACGGCACTCGTCCTTTGGCTTTCCTTCATCTTCGGCAGCTTCGCGGTGTCGGCGCCACCAAACCGCACGATCGTCACGGTCTTGTTCGTCTGCGTTTTCTCAGCCTCCGCCGCGATCTTTCTTATCCTGGAGTTGGGGCAGCCGTTCGATGGATTGATGCAGATTCCGAATATCGGGTTGCGCGACGCCCTGGCGCCGCTGCCGGCTGCGGGGCGCTGATATCGCGGGGCGGTTGCGGCTAGGCCGGAATCCATTACTTTCGGGCAACATCGGCGGGGGCTCGCCGCGGAACTGGGGACGATGACCGACCAAATTCAGCCGGCCAAGGTGCCAACGGCAGGCGTGCACAGCCGGCGCCGCATCCCGCTGGTCTGGATCGTGCCGATCCTCACCGGGCTGATCGCGGCATGGCTCGCCTGGGATACCTATTCCCAGCGCGGCCCGACCATCACCATCGCCTTCGACACCGCGGCTGGGCTGACAGCCGGCCAGTCGCAGCTCAAGTACCGCAACGTTGTGATGGGAACGGTGAAGACGATTGCTGTCGCACCGGACCTCTCCAAGGTCCTGGTGACGGTGGAAACCGTCCGCGAGGCCGAGGAACTGCTCACCGACAAGACGATCTTCTGGGTGGTCAAGCCGCAGCTCTTCGCCGGAAACGTTACCGGCCTCGACACGCTGCTGTCCGGTTCCTACATCGGCATGCGGCCGACGACCGAGAAGGGCAAGCCGCAGCGCAGCTTCGTCGGCAACCACGACCCGCCGGTCCTCCAGGCCTCGGCGAAGGGCACCACGTTCAAGCTGGACAGCAAGCGGCTCGGGTCGATCAGCCTGGGGTCGCCGGTTTTCTTTCGCGACCTCGACGTCGGCACCGTGCTCGGCTGGGATATCGGCGACCTCGCCAACACCGTCACCATACATGCCTTCGTGCGCGACCCCTACGACAAGTACGTGCACCAGGATTCTTCCTTCTGGAATGCCTCGGGCCTGCAGGTGAAGCTCACCGCCAACGGCATCGACGTGCAGTTCGAATCGCTCCGCGCCCTGCTGCTGGGCGGCATCGCCTTCGACACGCCGACCGTTCCACAGTCCCCGGTCGCGCCACCGCACTTCCGCTTCCCGCTCTACACCAGCATCGAGGTGGCGAAGGCGGCGGGTTTCGGCCGGCAGCTGCAGATGGTTTCGAACTTCGAGGGCTCCGTCGCCGGTCTCGCAGTTGGCGCCGACGTGACGTTGTATGGGCTCAAGATCGGCGAGGTCACCGATGTCAGCCTCGTCTACGATCGTCAGAAGGACCGCATCGTGGCGCCGGTGCATTACCGCATCGAGGCCGATCGCGTGATCGGCATCTCGTCGGCGGTCAAGGGCATGGTCCCGGGCGTGCTCGCCGAGGAAATGGTCAAGCGCGGTCTGCGGGCAACACTGCAGGCACCGAGTCTGATTACCGGCCAGAAGATTGTCGCCCTGGAGATGGTGCCGGATGCCCCGGCGGCCGATCTTGGCCGCGACGGCGACGTCTTCGTCGTGCCGGCCTATGAGGTTGGTGGTTTCGACAGCATCACCCGATCGGCCAACGAACTCCTGTCGAAGATCAACCGCATCGATTTCGACCGCATCGGCCGCAATATCTCGGGCGCCGCCCAGGGCCTCGACGACACGATCAACGGCCCGCAGCTCAAAAAGACGCTGGCGGCCCTGGAGGCCGCGATGATCGACGTCCAGGACATCGTCCGCAAGCTCGACAAAGACGCGTCACCCGCCCTCAAGCGCCTGCCGGAGATCGCCAACCAGTTCCAGGACGCGGTCACCAAGGCCAACCGGCTCATCGGCTCGGTCGACCAGGGCTACGGCAGTACTTCCAAGTTCCACCGCGACCTCGACCGCCTGATCCCGCAGCTCACCGACACGGCGCGCTCGATCCGCGCGCTCGCCGACCTTCTGTCACGTCACCCCGAGGCCCTGATCAAGGGCCGCACCAACACGGGCAAGGAATG
>CAMAYC010000070.1 GCA_945862125.1 Reyranella massiliensis 521 | reverse complement strand
TCGGGCGGAGCCAACGTCATCGGTGTCATCCCCAATTTCCTGCTGCAGCGCGAGGCGGGCCACCCTGCCCTGACCGAGACCATCGTGGTGGAAACCATGCACGAGCGGAAACTGCAGATGTTCGAGCGATCGGACGCCTTCGTGGTCCTGCCCGGTGGTATCGGGACCCTGGAGGAATTCTTCGAGGTCCTGTCCTGGCGGACGCTGGGCCTTCACAGCAAGCCGATCGTGATCGTCGACCAGGGCGGCTACTGGCAGCCCCTGGCCGCCCTCCTCCGCGGAGTCGTGGAAGGCGGTTTCGCTGAACCAACCCACCTCGACCATGTGGCGTTCATCAGCAACCTCGACGATCTGTTGCCGACAATTGCGGCAATGCCGCGTTCGGCCGGGTTTGAAAAGCGGCTGGACAGAGTCTGACGCGGGCGGGACAGCCCGCATCCCGCTACTGGCCCGGATGGAGACCCGGTGCCTCCTGGCCTGTTCTTGCGACATATTCCGTATAGCCGCCGCCGTACTGGTGAACGCCGTCGGGCGTCAGTTCCAGCACCCGATTTGAGAGCGCGGCCAGGAAGTGGCGGTCGTGGCTGACGAAAAGCATGGTGCCCTCGAAATCCTGGAGCGCCGCGACCAGCATCTCCTTGGTGGCCATGTCGAGATGGTTCGTCGGCTCGTCGAGAACCAGGAAGTTCGGCGGGTCGAACAGCATCTTGGCCATGACCAGACGCGCCTTCTCGCCGCCGGACAGCACGCGGCAGGGCTTCTCGATATCGTCGCCGGAGAAGCCGAAGCAACCGGCGAGCGAGCGCAGCGCCCCTGTGCCTGCCTGGGGGAACGACTCGTCCAGTGACTCGAACACCGTATCGTCGCCATCCAGCAGGTCCATGGAATGCTGGGCGAAGTAGCCCATCCTGACGCTGGCGCCCAGCACCACGCTGCCCTGGTCCGGCCCGGTCTCGCCCGCCACCAGCTTCAGCAGCGTGGATTTGCCCGCGCCGTTGGCGCCCAGCACGCACCAGCGCTCCTGGCGGCGCAGGCGCAAATCGAGGCCCGTGTAGATCGGCTGCGTGCCGTAGCCCTTGTGGACGCCCCGGAAGCTCACGACGTCGTCGCCCGAGCGTGGCGGGCTACGGAACTCGAACTGCACCGACTGGCGGCGCCGCGGCGGTTCCACCTTCTCAATCTTGTCGAGCTTCTTCACCCGGCTCTGGACCTGGGCGGCGTGGGACGCGCGCGCCTTGAAGCGCTCGATGAACTTCATCTCCTTGGCAAGCATCGCCTGCTGGCGATCGAACTGCGCCTGGCGCTGCGCCTCGCCCACCGCGCGCTGCTGCTCGTAGAAATCGAAGTTGCCCGAATAGGTGATGAGCGAACCGCCGTCGATCTCGACGACCTTGCCGACGATGCGGTTCATGAACTCGCGGTCGTGCGAGGTCATCAGCAACGCGCCCTCGTAGTTCTTGAGAAAGGCCTCCAGCCAGATCAGGCTTTCGAGGTCGAGATGGTTGCTCGGCTCGTCAAGCAACATGCCGTCGGGCCGCATCAGAAGGATACGGGCGAGCGCCACGCGCATCTTCCAGCCGCCGGAAAGAAGACCGACGTCCCCATCCATGCGTTCCTGGCTGAAGCTGAGACCGCTGAGCACCTCGCGCGCCCGGGCATCCAGCGCATAGCCATCCAGTTCCTCGAAGCGCCCCTGCACCTCGCCATAACGCTCGACGATGGCGTCCATGTCGGCGGCCTGGTCCGGATCGACCATCGCGGCCTCGAGCCGGGCCATCTCGGTGGCAAGCGCGCTTACCGGCCCGACACCGTCCATCACCGCCGCGACCGCGCTCATCCCCGACATTTCGCCGACATCCTGGCTGAAATAGCCGATGGTCATGCCGGGATCGATCGTCACCTGGCCATCGTCGGGCGCTTCCTGGCCGGAGATCATGCGGAAAAGCGTTGTCTTGCCGGCACCGTTCGGCCCGACAAGTCCCGCCTTCTCTCCCTTCTGGATGCCCATCGACGCGTCGATGAACAGGATCTGGTGGCCGTTTTGCTTGCTGATGTTGTCGAGACGAATCATGGGCGTTGTGCTGGCCGGAAAGAAGCGGCGACGCAAGCCACGGCCAGATGACGGTATTGCGACTGATTGACCCTGCCGCCCGGAAAAGAATGGCCCGACGCTCCGCCGGAACCGCCGTCCCGAAGATTGCTTTAGCCTCACGGTGGTGCAACAAGACGGGCCATAATCAGCAATTGATCAACCCAGCCGAACCCAAAGCGGCGCACGGAGGTGCAGGTATGTCAGATCTCGAAATCGTCTGGACAAAGGTCGACGAGGCCCCCGGGCTTGCGACGTTTTCCCTGCTGCCGATCGTCGAGGCCTTCGTTGCGACGGCCGGCGTGAAGATGAAGCTGAAGGACATTTCGCTGACCGGCCGCATCCTCGCCAACTTCCCCGACAAGCTTAAGCCTGGGCAGAAGATCAACGACGAGCTGGCCGAACTCGGCAAGCTTGCGACGCGCCCCGAGGCCAACATCATCAAGCTGCCCAACATCTCCGCCTCGATCCCGCAGCTCAAGGCGGCGATCAAGGAGTTGCAGTCCAAGGGCTACGACGTGCCCAACTATCCGGACAGCGACGCGACGCCGGCGGACAAGGAAATCCGCGCCCGCTACAGCAAAGTGCTCGGCAGTGCCGTCAATCCGGTGCTGCGCGAGGGCAATTCCGACCGTCGCGCCGCCGGCGCCGTGAAGCAGTTCGCACGCAAGCATCCGCACAAGATGGGCGCCTGGAGCAAGGACTCGAAGACGCGCGTGGCGACCATGTCGGGCGGCGACTTCTACGGTTCGGAGGTCGCGACGACCATTGCCGCGCCCACCACTGCCCGTATCGAGCTGGTCGGCAGCGACGGCACGACCACGGTGCTGAAGCCGAAGATTCCGCTCAAGGCTGGCGAGATCATCGATTGTTCCGTGATGAACGCCAAGAAGCTGAACGCCTTCTACGCCTCGGCAATCGAGGCGGCGAAGAAGGAAGGCATCCTGTTCTCGCTGCACCTCAAGACGACCATGATGAAGATCTCCGATCCCATCCTGTTCGGCCATTGCGTTTCCGTGTTCTTCGCCGACGTGTTCGCGAAGCATGGCGACACATTCAAGAAGCTCGGCATCGATCCCGACAACGGCCTGGGCGACCTGCTGACCCGCATCGAGACGCTGCCGGAGGCCGAGAAGGCCGCCATCAAGGCCGACATCCAGGCCGAGTACGCGAAGCGGCCCGGGCTTGCCATGGTCAACTCCGACAAGGGAATCACCAACCTTCACGTGCCGAGCGACGTGATCATCGACGCCTCGATGCCGGCGATGATCCGCGAGTCGGGCAAGATGTGGGGCGCCGACGGCAAGCTGCACGACGTCATCGCCGCGATCCCCGATCGTTGCTACTCGACGCTGTTCCAGGCGACCATCGACGACTGCAAGGCGCATGGTGCCTTTGATCCCAAGACGATGGGCTCCGTGCCCAACGTCGGGCTGATGGCGCAGCAGGCGGAAGAGTACGGCTCGCACGACAAGACGTTCGAGATCGCCACCGGCGGTACGGTCAATGTGGTCGCTGAAGACGGCAATATCCTGATGTCGCAGAAGGTCGAGACCGGCGACGTCTTCCGCATGTGCCAGGTCAAGGACGAGCCGATCCAGGACTGGGTCAAGCTCGCGGTGCGCCGCTCGCGCCTGAGCAACACCCCGGCGGTGTTCTGGCTCGATGCCAAGCGCGCCCACGACGCGCAGCTGATTGCCAAGGTCGAAAAGTACCTCAAGAAAGAGGACACGAAGGGCCTGGACATCCGCATCATGGCGCCGGTCGAGGCCATCAAGTTCTCCCTCGATCGCATCCGCCAGGGGCTCGACACCATCTCCGTCACCGGCAACGTGCTGCGCGACTATCTGACCGATCTGTTCCCGATCATGGAGCTCGGCACGTCGGCCAAGATGCTGTCGATCGTCCCGTTGCTGGCGGGCGGCGGGCTGTTCGAGACCGGCGCCGGCGGCTCGGCCCCCAAGCACGTCGAGCAGTTCCAGCACGAAGGATATCTGCGCTGGGATTCGCTGGGTGAATTCCTGGCGCTTGGCGCTTCGCTGGAACATCTGGCGCAGAGGACCGGGAACGAGGACGTGAAGGTCCTGGCCGAGACGCTCGACGAGGCCAACGGCAAGATCCTCGAGGACAACCGTTCGCCGGCACGAAAGGTCGGCGAACTGGACAATCGTGGCAGCCACTTCTACCTGGCGAAGTATTGGGCGGAGGCGCTGGCCCGGCGGGACAACAGCACAGCCCTGTCGGCCCGTTTCAAGCCGCTGGCGGAAGCGCTGGCCGCCAACGAGGCCAAGATCGATGCCGAGTTGATCGCCGCACAGGGCAAGCCGGTCGATACGGGCGGCTACTATCTGCCCGACCAGAGCAAGACATCGACGGCGATGCGGCCGAGTGCGACGTTGAACGCAGCACTCGCCGCTCTTTGATGCGGTGGTAATTGCCGGCGCCGACGGCTGCCGCACCGGCTGGGTCATCTGCCGGCGTGACACTGATGGCTCGCTGGACATAAGAGTTGTGAAGACCCTCGCAGAAGCCTGCGAGGGTCCTTCCATTTTGGCCGTCGACATGCCGATCGGCCTCACAGACACGCCACGCCCCGGCCGCGCCTGCGAGGGCGAGGCCCGCGCGCTGTTGCCGGGCAAGGCGAGTTCGGTCCTCCCGACGCCCTGTCGGCCTGCCCTCGCCGCCACGACGCATGCGGAAGCCAACACCATCAGTCGCGAACTGGGCATGGGCCTCACCCAGCAGACCTTCCATCTGTTCCCCAAGATGCGCGAGATCGACGATCTGATGCGCGGCAGCCGAAAGCTCCGGCGCATCGTCTACGAGGCGCATCCCGAACTCGCCTTCGCGCGCATGAACGGCAGCCAGCCGGTGCTCAGCAAGAAGCGACAGCCTGACGGCTTCGCGGAACGGCGCAGATTGCTCGCCCGTCACGGCTTCAAATGGGAACCCACGCCGATGCCGGGTGCTGCGCGCGACGATGTGCTCGATGCCATGGCGGTCTGCCGCACGGCCATGCTGATCGCCGACGGCACGGCGACCCGGCTCGGGCCGGCGCGCGAGCGCGACCGCCACGGCCTGCCGATGAACATCTGGTTCTGAGCTACTCTGGCTTAATGCCGGCGGCTTGCAGCACCGGCACCCAGATCGGTTCCTGGATCTTCAGCCAGTCCGCCAGTTGCTGTGGCGTACCTCCCATGGCGACGAAGCCGCGCTTGGCGAGATCGGCCTTCGCTTCCGGCGTGGCGACCGCCGCGTTCAGCGCCTCGTTGAGCTTGGCCACGACGGCCGGCGGCGTCCCCGCCGGCGCCAGCAACGTGTAGACGATCGTGCCGTCGACATCGCCCGCGCCCAGCTCCTTGAAGGTGGGAATGGTCGGCGCCAGCGCCGACCGCTCGAGCGAAGCCATGGCGTAAGGCTTGAGCTTGCCGGCCGCGATCTGCGGCGCAACGCTGGTGATGCTCGACATGCCGAGCTTGATGTGACCGCCCAGCAGATCGGTCACCAGCGGTCCGGTGCCGCGGAACGGCACATGCGTCAGCTTGATGCCGTTCAGCATGGCGAACTGCTCGGCCGACAGATGCATCGGCGTCGTGAGCCCTGCCGTACCGTACTGGACCGACCCCAGCGCGGCCTTGGCCGCTGCGATGATCGCCTTGAGGTCCGCCCAGGGCGCATCGGCGCTGCCGACCAGCACCGACTCCTGCTTGGCGATGAAGCCGACCGGCACGAAGGCGGTCTTCGCATCGAAGCCGAGCTTGGCCACGATATGGGGATAGAGCGGCAGGTTGTTGGCGCCGACCACCATCCAGTGACCGTCGGCCGGTTGCTTGGCCACGAATTCGTGCGCGATGCTGCCGCCGCCACCGCCCTTGTTGTCGATGACGATCGTGCCGCCCAGCGCCTTCTGCATCGGCTCCTGGATGGCGCGCGCCAGCGCGTCCGTGCCGCCGCCCGGCGGGAACGGCACGACCATATGCACCGGCTGCGACGGAAAGGCCTGCGCCCAGGCAACAGAGCCGCTTGCCGCGAGCGCACCAAGCGACGCGACGAAAACACGACGATGGACACTCACTTTGATATTCCTCCCGAAGCTTTCGGGAAGCCTAGCGTCCGGCAGTCGGCGAGGATAGGCCCGCGTTGGACCTCAGACCATGCCCAGCGCGTGCTTGTAGACGTCGAGCAGGGTCTCTTGCTCGGCCCGGTCGGCCGCGTCCATCTGCCGGAGCGAAACGACTTTCCGCATCGTCTTGACGTCGTAACCGACGCCTTTCGCCTCCGAATAGACGTCCTTGATGTCGCCGCCGATGGCCTTGCGCTCTTCCTCGAGCTTCTCGATCCGCTCGACGAAGCTCTTCAGGCGGTCGGCCGAAATCGGCCCGGCCTTGGTCTTCTTGGAAACGGCGCTTCCGTCCGGCATGTCCTCAACTCCCAGGGGTCCAGTCCGGCGGACCATAGGAGCCGAGGCCGCGTCGGCTCAATGACGCTGTTGCGATGAAAGACGGGGATAACGGGGACGGTCCGGGCAAACCTCAGCCGTGCTTGTGCTGAGCCTTGTCGAACGCCTTCTTCTGCTCGCCCGAGGCCTCTTTCTGGTGTTTGGCCTTCCATTCGTCGTAGGGCATGCCGTAGACGATCTCGCGGGCCTTCGGGTCCGTCACATCAATGCCCTGCTTGCCGGCTTCTTCGCGATACCAGCGCGACAGGCAATTGCGGCAGAAGCCGGCCAAATTCATCAGGTCGATGTTCTGGACGTCGGTGCGCTCCTGCAGATGCGCAACCAGACGGCGGAAGGCGGCGGCTTCGAGATCGGTGCGGGTCTTGTCGTCCATGACAATCTCCTGGGGCGTTGGAGGCATGTTCGCCGATATAGGCTCAGCTCAGGGCCACCGCAACGGCAGCCCGGATCGCGGGCGCCAGTCGCCGCCCCCAGGTGCGCGCCTCGCCTGGGGTGTCGATCAGATCCTGACGCACTTCCAGCGAGCAATGCGGCAGGCTGCGCGGGCGTGCATGAGCATTGAGCGTGTATTCGTAGGACGCGCGCGCCGAATAGGGTTCGTTGTCGCCGACGACGAGCGAGGAGTCGCGCCGCAGCTCTGCCAGTAGCGGCTCCGGCAGGCGCGGATCGTCGTTCCACAACACGCCGACGTGCCAGGGACGCTGGAACCCCTTCATCTCGGGCGTGAAACTGTGCATCACGAGCAGGGCAACGGACCGACCGCCCGTCGTCATGCGGTCGAGTTGTCGATCGACTTCGCGGTGGTAGGGCCAGAAGCACGCCTCGGCGCGGGCATCGATCTTGGCCTTGGATAAGCCGTGGTTCGCGGGCACCGACGTGCCGTCGCTGATCTCCGGGATCGATCCCTCGCCACCCGGCCAGCGGTTGCAGTCGATCACCAGACGCGAATAGCCGGAGGCGACGAGCGGCGCGTCGAGGGTGGTGGCGAGTTCAATCGCGGCATCGAGGCCACCGATGTCCCACCCGATGTGGCGGGCAAGCTCTTGTTCGGAGATGCCGAGATCGCCCAGGGCCTTCGGGACAGTCTTACTGGCGTGATCGCAGAGCAGCAGGAGCGGTGCTCGGCCCTTCTCATTGAACAGCGCAAACGGCGGCGGATCTTCTGGCCCGAGGAGTTGTTGCATCGCGCCCCTATAGTGCGAAGATTGGCCAAATGAAAGAAGCCGACGCCCGCGCCCTGTTGCGCGACCTGTTCGATGTTGCCCTGGCGGCGGCCCGCCCCGCCACCTGCCTCGCGCCCTACATCGCCAAGCTGCAGCCGCCCAAAAGGCGGACGATCGTGATTGGCGCCGGCAAGGCCAGTGCCGCGATGGCGCGCGCCCTCGAGGACCAGTGGCCGCATCCACTCGAAGGTCTGGTCGTTACCCGCTACGGATACGGCGAGGCCTGCAAGCGCATTGAAATCGTCGAGGCCGCCCATCCCGTGCCCGACGAGAAGGGCCGCGCTGCCGCAGGCCGTATCCTCGACAAGGTGACAGGCCTCACGGCCGACGATCTGGTGCTTTGCCTCATCTCGGGCGGCGCATCTTCGCTACTCGCACTCCCCGCCCCCGGCCTGTCACTCGCCGACAAGCAGGAGGTCAATCGGGCGCTGCTCAAGTCGGGCGCCAACATCGTCGAGATGAACACGGTTCGAAAGCACCTCTCGGCCATCAAGGGCGGGAGGCTTGCCATTGCCGCGCAGCCCGCCCGCGTGCTGTCGTGGCTGATCTCCGATGTGCCCAACGACGATCCCGGCGTGATCGGTTCGGGACCGACCGTGCCTGACCGGACGACCTTCGCGGAGGCGTTGGCAGTATTGGCCAAATACCGCATCGATCCGCCTGCCGCAGTGCGCGCTCATCTCGAAGCCGGTGCCGCTGGCAAGATCGAGGAGACGCCCAAACCCGCCGATCCACGGCTGAAGCGTGTCGAGACGATCATCGTGGCCACCCCCAAGCGCTCGCTGGAAGCGGCTGCAGCGGTGGCGCGTTCGCGCGGCTGCGTGGTCGTGATGCTGGGTGACAATCTCGAGGGCGAGGCGCGCGAGTTGGGGGCGGCGCATGCCCGTCGCGCCCTGGATCTCGTGCCGGGTGCAAAAAAGCCCACTGTGATCCTCTCCGGTGGCGAGACGACCGTGACGGTGCGCGGCAAGGGGCGCGGCGGCCGCAACGTCGAATACCTGCTCGGCAAGGCGATCGAAGCCGACGGTGCGCCGCAGATCTGGGGGCTCGCGGCCGATACCGACGGCGTCGACGGTGCCGAGGACATCGCCGGCGCCATCTTCACACCCGACTCACTGGCCCGCGCTCTGGCCAAGGGGCACGATCCCAAAGCCATGCTGCAGAATAACGACGGCCACAGCTTCTTCGAGGCGCTTGGCGACAGCCTGGTGACCGGGCCGACACGGACAAACGTCAACGATTTCCGCGCAACCCTGGTCGTGCCGAATACATGACGATCTACACCGGCTCCTGCCACTGCGGCGGCATCGCCATCCGCTTCGAATCAAAGAAGAAGCCCGAGGAGATGCGGGTCGGCCGTTGCGGCTGCAGCTTCTGCCGTCGCCATGGCGCGCGAACGATGGGCGATCCGGCGGGATCGGTCGAATTCCGCTGCCAGCCCGGAGCTCTTTCCCACTACCGGTTCGGCCTCGGGATCACCGACTACCTGCTTTGCGCCCATTGCGGCGCCTATGTCGGCGCCGTCATGCCGGACGAAGGCGGGGCGATCGGCATCGTCAATGTCAATTCACTCGAAATCCGAGACACGTTCGATCCCGCGCCCGCACTGCACCATTACGACGGCGAAGACGAGACCCGCCGTCGCAGCCGTCGCCGAAAGTTCTGGATGAAGGCGACCGTGATCGCCTAACGTCCTGCCATGGCTATACTCGGAGTGATTGCCGACGACTTCACCGGCGCGACCGACATCGCGGGCATGTTGGTCAAGGGCGGGATGCGCACGATCCAGACGATCGGTGTGCCATCCAAGGGAACGATTCCCGACGATGTCGATGCCGTCGTCGTGGCACTCAAGACGCGTTCGATCCTGGCCAAGGAGGCCGTCTCCCAGTCGCTCGACGCGCTGAAGGCGCTCCAGGCGGCGGGCTGCGTCCGCTTCTTCTTCAAATACTGCTCGACGTTCGATTCGACGGATGCCGGCAACATCGGCCCGGTGGGCGATGCCCTGCTCGACGCGCTGCAGGCGAAGCAGGCGATCTACTGCCCGGCCTTCCCGGTGAACGGCCGCACCATCTTCTTCGGTCATCTGTTCGTGGGCGACCTGCTGCTGTCGGATACGCACATGCGCCATCATCCGTTGACGCCGATGACCGACTCCAGCCTGGTGCGCGTGCTGGCGCGCCAGACCAATCACAAGGTCGGGCTGGCGCCGCTGAAGCAGGTCCAGTCCGGATCGGCTGCGTTGCGGGCGGCGCTCGACAAGCTTGCAGCCGAGAACGTGCGTCATGTGGTCGTCGATGCCGTGGCCGACACCGATCTCGGCATCATCGGCGAGGCGGTGGGCGACGATACGCTCGTCACCGGCGGCTCGGGCGTGGCGCTCGGCCTGCCCGCCGCCTATCGCCGTCGTGGATTACTGACGCATAAGCCCAATGCAGACACGCTGCCGAATGTCACCGGCGCGGCCGCCGTACTTGCGGGCTCCTGCTCTGCGGCAACGCTCGGCCAGATCGCCGCCTTCAAGGGTCCGCATCTCGCCCTCGACACCGATGCGATCTGCCGTGGCGAGCCGGTCGGCGAGAAGGCACTCGCCTGGGCCAAAGGCAAACTTGGGAACGCCCCGATCCTGCTCTCCGCCAGCGACAAGCCTGAGGCCGTGAAGGCCTTGCAGGCGAAATATGGTGTGGAGCAATCGAGCCAGGCGATCGAGAAGACCATGGCGTCCTTGGCGCGCGGACTGGTTGCGTCGGGCGTCGGCCGACTGGTCGTCGCCGGGGGCGAGACCTCGGGCGCGGTCGTGGGCGCTCTCGACGTGACGGCGCTGCGCATCGGGCCGGAGATCGATCCGGGCGTGCCGTGGACGGCCTCTGTCGGCAAGAAGCCGATGCTCCTGGCGCTGAAGTCCGGCAATTTCGGCGCGCCGGATTTCTTCACCAAAGCCTTCGAGCGTCTATGAGCACCAAGGAATCCAAGGCCCGCGACGACATCTGCGCGCTCGGCGCCAAGCTCGCTGCCCGTGGGCTCTGCCCCGGCACGTCGGGCAATATCAGCGTGCGCGTTGACGACGGCTGGCTGATGAGCCCGACCAATTCCTCGCTGGGCGAGCTCAACCCGGGCCAGCTCTCGAAGCTCGACCTCTCCGGCAAGCACGTGGCCGGCGATCCGCCGACCAAGGAGGCACTGCTGCATCGCTCCGTGTACGACGTGCGCCCCAAGGATCGCGCCATCGTGCATCTTCATTGCACCCATGCGGTCGCAATCTCCTGCCTCGATCCGTCCTGCCACCACAATGCCGAAAGCACCCTGCCGCCGATCACGCCCTACTTCGTGATGCGCGTCGGCAAGCTGCCGCTGGTGCCCTACTTCAAGCCCGGCGATCCCAAGCTCGCAGACGCGATCCGCGAATACGCGACGGGCCATCGCGCCGTGCTGCTGGCGAACCACGGGCCGGTCGTCGCCGGCACGTCGCTATCGGCCGCCTCCGCCTCGATCGAGGAGCTGGAGGAAACCGCCAAGCTCCACCTTCTCCTGCAGGGCCTGAAGGTCCGCACCCTCTCGGATGCCCAGGTGCGCGACGTCGAAGAAGCCTTCCCTTCCTGATCGGATCCAGCAATGCCCAAGCTCGCCGCCAACCTGTCATGGATCTACCAGGAAGTGCCGTTCCTGCAGCGTTTCGGCGCCGCGGCCGCACACGGCTTCAAGGCCGTCGAAATTCTATTCCCGTACGAAGCGCCGGCGGCCGATATCGCTGCCGAACTCAAGAAGCACAAGCTCACGCAGGCCCTGTTCAACCTGCCGCCCGGTGACTGGAGCAAAGGCGAGCGCGGCCTCGCCGCCCTGCCCGGTCGCGAGTCCGAGTTTGCCGCCGCCCTCGAGAAGGCACTCGATTACGCCAAGGTGCTGGAGTGCCACACTCTGCATGTGATGTCGGGCATGATCGCCCCTGGCGCCGACACCAAGGCCATGCACCGCACCTTCGTTTCGAACCTCAAGAAAGTCTGCGACCGGACGGCCAAGGCCGGACTCACCATTGTGATGGAGCCGATCAACCACCGCGACATTCCCGGCTATTTCACCAACACCACCGAGCAGGTGAAGCAGATCATCGACGAGGTCGGCGCGCCGCATCTGAAACTGCAGCTCGATCTCTACCACATGCAGGTGACCGAAGGTGACCTGCAGAAGCGTATGGAACGGCTGTTCCCGATCACCGCGCACGTGCAGATCGCGGGCAACCCGGATCGCAACGAACCCGATATCGGCGAAGTCAATCACCTCTACCTGCTCGATGTGCTCGATCGCCTCGGCTACCAGGGCTATGTCGGCCTCGAGTACAAGCCGAGGACCACGACCGGCGCCGGCCTCGGCTGGGCCGCCAAATACGGCATCAAGGCCTGATCCATGACAGACAAGAACACGCCGGTCGTCGCCTTCGTCGGACTGGGCTCGATGGGCCTCGGCATGGCAAAGAACCTTCTCAAGCACGGCCACAAAGTGATCGGTGTCGATCCGACCGCCGCAGCACGCGACGCCTTCACAGCGGCGGGCGGCACGACCGCGGCCACACCGGGCGCGGCGGCAGCCAATGCCGATGTCGTTGTCGTGGCCGTCGTGAACGCGCAGCAGGTCGAGACAGTGCTCTTCGGCGAGGGTGGCGCAGCAGCCGCTCTGCGCAAGGGTGGCCTGGTCATGCAATGCGCCACCGTTCCGCCTGCCTTTGCAAAATCCCTGGGCGAGCGACTGGCTGGCGGCGGCCATCAGCTACTCGACGCCCCGATGTCCGGCGGTCGCGCCCGCGCCGAAAGCGGTGAACTCACCTTCATGGCCTCTGGCGCGCCACAGGCGTTCGCGACCGCCGAATCCATCCTGTCGGCAACCTCTGCCAAAGTCTTCCGCCTGGGCGACGCTGCCGGCATCGGCTCCCTTGTGAAGACGGTAAATCAGTTACTCGCGGGCGTGCACATCGCCACTGCGGCCGAAGCCATGGCACTCGCCGCCAAGGCGGGCGCCGACACGCGCGCGGTCTACGAAGTCATCTCCGCCAGCGCCGGCAATTCCTGGATGTTCGGCAATCGCGTGCCGCATATGCTCGATGACGATTTCTCGCCGCTCTCGGCGGTGGAGATCTTCGTCAAGGACCTGGGCCTGGTGCTGAACACCGGCCACGAACATCGCCTGCCGTTGCCCATGGCCGCCGCCGCGCACCAGCTTTTCCTCGCAGCCGCCGGCGCCGGCTGGGGCAGGCTGGATGACGCCGCCGTGGTAAAGGTCTACGAGCAGGCAGGTGACTTCAAAGTGTCGTCGCCGAAGAAGTAGATTGGGCCCATGCGTCGTCAACGTTTCACCAAGATCGTCGCCACTCTGGGGCCTGCAACTTCCACGACGGAGCGACTGCGCGCGCTGTTCGAGGCCGGCGCCGACGTGTTCCGCCTGAATTTCAGCCACGGCGTACACGACGATCACCGCAAGCGGGTCGAGCAACTCCGCGCGCTCGAGAAAAAATACAATCACCCGGTCGCCATTCTGATGGACCTGCAGGGGCCCAAGCTGCGGCTGGGCGTGATCGGCAAGCAGCCGATGGAGCTCAAGACGGGCCAGAAGCTGCGCTTCGACATGGACCCCAAGCCGGCCACGACCAAGCGCGTCCCGCTGCTGCATCCGGAAATCTTCAAGGCCGCCAAACCCGACGGGTTGCTGCTGATCGACGACGGCAAGGTGCGGCTCCGCATCGTCGCTCACGACGAAGACACGATCGACGCCGTGGTCGAGGTGCCGGGCCTGATCAGCGACCGTAAAGGCGTGAACCTGCCCAACCTCGTGCTGCCGATGTCGCCAATGACACCGAAGGATCACAAGGACCTCGCCTTCGGCCTGTCGCTGGGCGTCGACTGGGTGGCGCTCTCCTTCGTTCAGCACGCGCACGATATCGCCGAACTCAAGAAGCTGGTGGCCGGCCGCGCCGCGGTGATGGCCAAGCTCGAGAAGCCGGCGGCCATCGACCATCTCGACGAGATCATCGAACAGAGCGACGGCATCATGGTGGCGCGCGGCGACCTCGGCGTGGAGATGCCGCCCGAAGCAGTGCCGCCGCTGCAGAAGCGGATTCTCGCCGCCTGCCGCGTGGCCGGAAAGCCCGCCATCGTGGCGACCCAGATGCTGGACTCGATGGTCCATTCGCCGACGCCGACGCGCGCCGAAGCCTCCGACGTCGCCACCGCCGTCTACGACGGCACTGATGCCGTCATGCTGTCGGCCGAATCGGCGTCGGGCGACTATCCGATCGAGGCGGTCACCATCATGGACCGCATCATCCGCGCGGTCGAAGGCGATCCCCTCTACCGCCGCCTGATGGATGCGAGCCGGCACGAGCCCGAGGCCACCGCTGCCGACGCCATCAGCGCCGCGGCGCGTCAATGCGCCCATACGCTGTCGGCCGCCGCCATCGTCACCTACACCAACACCGGCTCGACCACGCTCCGTGCCGCGCGCGAGCGGCCCGACGTCCGCATTCTCTGCCTGACGCCCAACCCCAACACGGCGCGCCGCATGGCGCTGACCTGGGGTGTCCATCCGGTTCATGCGGAAGACGCGCATAATTTTGCCGACATGGTGCAGCGGGCCGTCCGCATTGCCCGCAAGGAAGAGCTGGCCAAGGAAGGCGAGCGCCTCGTGATTACCGCGGGCGTGCCCTTCGGAACCCCGGGCGCGACCAACATCCTGCGGATCGCCTACGTCTGACAGACTTGGGGATGGCAGGGACCCCGCCGTCGTATCCAATCGTGAAGTCCCCCCACGAGAGGTGCCATGTCCCGCCGCGCTTTTGCCTCAATCGATGCCCTGCTCGCCATCGCCTGTACCGTGATCTTCGCCGGCGGCGTGTTCGCCCAGTCAGGAGACCGCGACCAGGGCACGCCACCGCGCCGCGAGCCACCCTATGAGAAAATCGCGACCGACCTCGGTATTCCCGCCGACCGTGTGCGCGACGCCTTCCGCAAAGTCGGACCGCCGCCGCGCAACGAACAGCCGCCCAACGAACAGCAGCGCGCCAGCCATGCCCTGGCGCTCGCGACAGCCATGAATGTGCCCGTCGACAGGCTCAAACCCGTGCTCGAGAAATATCGCCCCGAACCGCCGGCACAGCGCGGCGCCGGCACCGAGAAGCGCTCTTGAACGCGCCCACGAAGAAGCCGAAGGCGGTCGCGCGCGACCGCCGCCGGCTCTCGCTCACCTGGATCGATTTCCTCGTGATTGCCGCGACAGTCCTGACTTTCGCCGCGGTCTTCAGCGCGACCCTGGGGCGCGGCTAGTCTTTCGGTCGCCTGTCGATCACGCGCCGCGCCTTGCCCAGCGAGCGCTCGATCGTTCCGGGTGCCGCAACATCGACCGTAGCCGACAGGCCGCACATGCCTTTGAGGCGTCGCGCGAGTTCGGCGGCGGAGCGGCCGGTCGCATCGCCATCGAGTACCGCCCGCGCTTCGACGCGCACCAGCAAATCGTCGAGCGCGCCGGTGCGCGTGAGCTCGATCACGTAGTGGCCGCTCAGCGCCGGGTCGCGCAGGATCTGCTCCTCGACCTGGCTCGGGAACAGGTTGACCCCGCGCACGATCAGCATGTCGTCGCTGCGGCCGGTGATCTTGGCCATGCGCCGCATCACGCTGGCCGATCCCGGCATCAGCCGCGTGAGGTCGCGCGTGCGGTAGCGGATGACCGGCATCGCCTCCTTGGTGAGCGTCGTAAATACCAGCTCGCCCGGTTCGCCATCGGCCACGGGCGTGCCCGTCTCGGGATCCACGATCTCGGGATAGAAATGGTCCTCCCAGATAGTGGGCCCATCCTTGGTCTCGATGAACTCGCAGGCCACACCCGGGCCCATCACTTCGCTCAAGCCATAGAGGTCGACGGCATCGACGCCCAGCCGCCGCTCGATCTCGGCCCGCATGCCCTCCGTCCACGGCTCGGCGCCGAACAGGCCGACGCGCATTGCCGTGCTGCGCGGATCGATGCCCTGGCGCTCGAATTCGTCGGCAACCGCCAGCATGTAGGACGGCGTCATCAACACGACACGGGCGCCGAACTCTCGGATGAGCTGGACCTGCCGTTCGCCGAAGCCACCCGACATCGGCACCACCGTGCAACCCAGCCGCTCGGCGCCGTAGTGCGCGCCGAGTCCGCCGGTGAATAGGCCATAGCCAAAAGCATTGTGGATGATGTCGCCCGGCCGCGCGCCGCCGGCGTGGAGCGAGCGTGCCATCAAGTCCGACCAGGTGTCGATGTCGCCTGCCGAGTAGCCGACCACCGTCGGACGTCCCGTCGTGCCGCTGGAGGCATGCAGCCGCACGCATTGCTCGCGCGGGATCGCAAGCATGCCGAAGGGATAGGCGTCGCGCAGGTCCTCCTTCGACGTGAAGGGAAAGCGCGCGAGATCTTTCAGCTCCCGGAAATCGTCGGGATGAACGCCGGCCGCCTGGCACTTGGCGCGATACGGCGCCTGGCCCTCGTAGGCCTGGCGCAGCGTATTGCGCAGTCGCCGGATCTGGAGCGGCCGCAACTCATCGAGCGACATTTTTGTCTCTGGAAATTTCATTTCTTGTCGAACCCGAAACGTCGATAGGCATAGCCGAGGCCGATCAGCGCCGCGCCCAGGCCGAGGAAGGAGAATACGCGCAGCAGGCCTTTCAGCCCCGCCATGTCGATCAGGAACACTTTAGCGACCACGATGCAGACCAGCACCATGCCGGCATGCCGGAACGCTGCGGTATGGCGCAGGAAGCCCAGCGCCAACAGCGCGACTCCGAACAGCAGCCAGACGATCGAGTAGGCATAGAGTTCCAACCCATCGGCGGCGAAACCGCTGCGCTCGAAGCCGGGATCGAACAGGTGCCGGACTTCGAGCGAGACATAGACGAAGGCCAGGATCGAGGCCGTGATCTCGATTAGCAGATCGATCTGCCGGTCGGGCTCGACGTCGATCCAGCGCCTTGCCAACGCCGCCATTGCCGCCGGCACTGCGTATGCCAGGAACAGGCCGTTGAAGAGCGGAAGGCGTCCGACGTCGGCCTTCTCGAACACCGGATTGGCGATCAGCACCTGCACGATCAGCACCACCGCGACGGCCAGACCGCCGCTCAGCCGCCAGGCCCATAGCGCCACCGGGTCCTGCCGGCGGCGCGCCATCCAGAGGGCGGCCAGGGCAAACGCGCCCCAGATCGCGACATAGAAAGAGCGTTCCATGAAGCCCGCATCGGGTGTCGCCATCGAACCGGGCTGGAAGAGGCTGCGGACCTCGAGTGTTGTCAGCACGAAGGCGAGCAGCGCCACGGTCGCCTCGACCGCGCGCACCAGCCATTCATCGCCGGTCGGGCGCAGGAATCGCAGTCCCACGACCAGTGCCGCGATGGAAATGCCGTAGCCCCACAGGATCCAGTTGAAGATCGGCGTGACGCCCAGCGGGTATTTCAGTACTTCGGGATTGAGCACGAAGCGCACGACGACGACCGCCAACAGCGGCCAGCACAGCAGACGCATGGCGCGCAGGTCGAGCGCCGCTGCAATGGCTGCCACCGCCGCGAGTTCGACGGCGTAGGCCACGGTGATCCACTCGCGACTGAACTCCATCGGGATCGCGGCGGCGATGAAGAAGGTGACGCCGGCCGCGAGGTAGCCCAGCGCCTCGGTGGCGCCAGTCATGCTGTTCCGCCAGCGTGCCAGCCGTTCGGCGCCGACCAGGAACGGCGCGGCAAGGCCGACGCTGATCAGGCCCCAAGGCACGCCCGCCGCGGTGCTGCGAAGCACGTACCAGCAGAGCAGGAAGTGCGTGAAGGCTGCGGCCACGGACAAGGCCGCCCAGAAGCCCGGCCGTCCCGCGTTCCACAGCAGCGCGAAGGCCGCAGCGGCATAGAAGCCGCCGAACAGGATCGTGAGCCAGGCGAAACGATCGGCATCCCAATCCGCCCCGGTGCCGCGCGTGGCAGCCCACCACAGCGCCAGGGCTAGCAGCGAGAGAGCCGGTCCCAGCCCTGCCGCGTACTGGAAGCGCGGCGTCCAGCGGCCAAGCGCAAAGGCCCCTGCCCCGTGAAGCGCCAGCGCCAGCCAGCCGGCGTTCTGCTTGCCGCCGTCGTCGACCACCAGGCACACCAGCAATACGCCTGTGCCGGCAAGTGCGGCCCAGACCAGTGCCACCACGTCGCTCGGCGGATTCTCGCTCTCGCCCATCCGTCGCCAGGTCGCCCAGACGAAGAGACCCGCGACGGCGACGAGGAACAGCCCGACCCAATGTAATTCGTCGGCGTCACGCGATGCCAGCATCCACAGAACGGTCCAAAGCGCCGATCCCGCGAGCACACCCCAGCCCAAGGGCCACCAGCCCCTGATGCGGATGACCCACAGCGTGCCGGCGGCGATCGCCAGCAGATAGCCGAACAGGACCGGCGTGTTGGGCGTCTCGCTGCCGATGATGGCAGGACTGGCGAAGCCGCCGACGAAGGCGAGACCCGCGACGAAGATTCCGTGGCGTAGCGACACGCCGATGGCGAAGGCCGTCAGCGCCATCGCGCCACCGCCGGCCGCGACCTTGGAAATCATGCCGTAGAGCGCCACGGCCGAAAACAGCGCGCCGTAGAGGGCGGCTATGCCGGCTGCAGCCAGCGCCTGGGCCACGCGATCGTCGCGGGCGCGCATCTTCTCGGCGCCGCCGACCAGGGCGAAGCCGAACAGCGCCGCCAGGATCACCCGCACCTCGGGCGACAGATAGCCCTCTTCGATCGAGTAGCGGACCAGGAAGATCGCAGCCAAGGCCAGCGTGACCGCGCCCACCCACAGGAAGGCGCGTGCGCCCAGGCGCTGTTCCCAGCCACCCTGCACTGGCGCGATCACCAACGGCGGCGGCAGGACGGGCTCGGGTGGAAGCGCTTCCGCCACCACGATGGGTTCGACGATTGGCTCGACAGGCTCCGGTATTTGCTCGACCACCGGCGGCGCCACGAAGGGCGGCGGCAAAGCCTCGCCAGCAAGACTTTGCCGCTTGAGAAAAGCCACGTCCGCCACGAGCCGCTCGTTTGCCTCGCGCAGTCGCGAGGTGCGGACCAGCGCCACGATGGCGACGATCGGCGTGCCCAGCGCCCAGGCGACAGCCAGCAGACCGAGGAGGATCTCTTCCACGGAAGCCGCGCTGCCCCTGGGCCTCTTTCCCTACTCCGCCGCCACGCGGGTCGGCTGACGGACGAAAGCGGCGCGATTGTCGCGGGCGACGACGCCGCGCTTCACCACCAGGCGGTGGTTCTCCTTGCGGGCGGCGCGCTTGATGTCGGCCAGGGCATCGCCATCGCACACCACGAGGTCGGCGCTGTTGCCTTCCTTGATGCGGCCCTGGTCGGCCAGGCGCATCAGGTCGGCGGCGCTTGCGGTGGCAAAGAACAGCGAATCGCGGGCCGAGATGCCGATGTCGCACATGTACTCGAGCTCGCGCGCATTCTCACCATGGCGATTGTGCGGCGTGCCGGCATCCGTGCCCATCGCGATACGGCCACCGGCCTTGTAATACATCTTGGTCGCGGCGATGTGGCGGTCGTAGACGCGGCGGCTCTTCTCGATCACGTAGTCGGGGATCGAGCGGTCGCCGTCGTCGTAGCCCTTCAGGATGTTCTTCACGGCGGCCAGCGTCGGCACCAGCCAGACATCTCGCGCCTTCATCTCGCGGCAGCATTCCTCGTCCATGAAGATGCCGTGCTCGATCGAATCGATGCCGCCGCGCACGGCGTTCAGGATGCCGAGCGCGCCCTGGGCGTGGCTGGCGCAGCATTTGTGGAAACGATGCGCCTCGCTGATGCCGGCCTTCATCTCCTCGGCCGAATAGTGCGCGTCCTCGGGATTGACGCCCTGGGTCATCACGCCGCCCGTCGCCATGATCTTCACCAGGTCGGAGCCGGCATGGATCTGCTCGCGCACCGCCTTCACGACCTCGTCGACACCGTCGGCGACGCGGCCGGTGCGGTTGCCGTGGCCGCCGGTCATGCAGATCATGCGACCGGCGCAGCGCATGGTCGGCCCCAGGAACTTGCCGGCATTGAAGGCATCGCGCAGCGCAAACTCGATATAGTCCTTGCCGCCGCAGTCGCGCACGGCGGTGATGCCGCCTTCGAGCGTACTGCGCATATACTCCATGCCGCGCACCGCGATCTGGGCGGCGCTCAGGCGGTCCTGCGCCGCACCGGGGTTGCCCTCGGCACCTGACAGCGAATGGACGTGGCAGTCGATGATGCCGGGGATCAGCGTGCCGCCGGAGGTATCGACCCGCTCGCCCGAGAAGCCTGCAAACTCACCCTGGGGCGCCACGCGCTTGATCTTGCCGCCCTCTTCCAGCACCGCCTGCCCGTCGTGAACTTGCTCACCGTCGAACAGACGACCGCCGACATACAACGTGGCCATAACCGAACTCCCGATTGAAACGTGGCACGACTTTGCCCCTGCTCCTTCGGATCGGCAAGGACCACGACGCGCCACGTTCCATTAGTCAGGCTTGTGCGTTCGTGCACCTACTCGAGGAAACAAGTCCCTCGGTCGAATTTCAGGTCCAGATCCGCCTAGAAGGCCGCATTTGCGCACGTCTGGCGCATGAATTGTGGACACCTGAATGTAACGCGTGGTGTCCACTAACCTGTCCTGGGCTCGCTACCGTTAGGACAGGTTTTCTCATTCGATCGACCGTCGATTAAGCGAGCTGAGGCCCTGATGGCTCCTCCCCACGGACGATCGGTTTGGGAAGGCGCGGGCTCATTCTTGTGCTGATCCACGGGTCAGGACCCGCGGCGGCGACCTGGCGCTCGGTGCGCGTGCCCGCGGGCGGCCACGGGAGGTCATTGCCGGAACGAAATAAGCCGCAACGAAAAAGGCCGGCGCGAGAAGCGCCAGCCTATAGCAAAAACATGCCAGAACCTGCTGAACTTGTCGAATCAGGAACGGCTCTCAATCGACCAGCGGCATCACTTCCGCCGCGAAGCGTTGCAGGCGTTCGATGCTCTCGGCGGTCGACTGGCCACGGAAGTCGAAGATCAGCTCGTGCACGCCGGACGCGGCGAACGAACGGATGTCGCCGGCGATCTCCTGGGCGCTGCCGGAAAAGCTGCGGCGGGCGCCGTCGCGATCGGGAATGCCGGTGTCGTAGAGCGGCGCCTTGTAGGAGATGGTCAACGCCGCGAAATCGCGTCCCTCCGCTTCCGTCATCTGCTTCAGCGTTGCGAGATGCGCCCGCATTTCCTCGGGCGGCAGCGGCGATGCGGCGACGGCGCCGACCGGGTGCCAGCCATCGCCATGCCGCGCGGTGCGCCGAAGGGCGGCACGCGAGTGGCCACCGACCCAGATGGGCGGATGCGGTTTCTGCAGCGGCAGCGGCTCGCAGCGAATATCGCTGTAGCTGTAAAATGTCCCGGCGAAACTGGCGGGCGATGTCGTCCAGAGCTGCTTGAAAACCGTGATCCACTCGTCGCTCACGGCGCCGCGCCGCTCGAACTCGGGACTGTCCAGCGCCTCGAACTCTTCTTTCAACCAGCCGACGCCGACGCCCAAGGTGACACGACCGCCGGACAGGACGTCGAGCGACGCCACCATTTTCGCCGTCAGCACCGGGTTGCGATACGGCAGCACGAGGACCGACGTGACGAGACGCAGCTTCTCCGTGGCCCCGGCCACGACGCCCAGGATGGAGAAGGTTTCCAGCGCATCGCCGCCGCTCGGGTGCTTGCGGTCCAGCGTGTAGGGATAGGCCGAGTCGCTCTCGACCGGAAAGACGATGTGGTCCGCAATCATGGCGGAGTGCAGCCCCAGCCGCTCGCCTTCGCGCGCCAACGCGAGAACGCCCTCGCGGGTCGCGGTCGGCCCGCGGGTGGGGAGATAGAAGCCGTAGCGCATCGGGGTGGGCTCCATGTTCTTGCTCAAGGCGCCAAAGAAATCAAATGCGTCGCCCTACGAACCGCAAGCTTGGTCATGATCGACCAGACTTTCTACGGAAACACACGTGGGTCGAGCTCAATCACGCGGACGACACCGCTCGCAGCAACTGCAAGCTGCCTACTGTCACGAGAAAAAGAGACCAAGTCGACGAACTGTTGACCGAAGTTGGAACTGCTGATCAGGCGTCCGGTCGCGGCCTCCCAGACAAGGACGTGAGCATCTATCCCCATGGGCGGAGCTTGGGACTTGGCTGCCGCCACGTAGCGATTGTTAGGAGCAAATGAAAGGGACTCCACCGCATTGCCTGGTCCTACGTAGTCACGGATGCGTCGACCAGATATCGGATCCCAAGCGCGAACAAGAGTCTGCGGGTCGTCCTGCACGCCGATCAGCCGGAGTGGCTGGCCGGGCAACGGCGTCTCTGGGTAAAGAGCCCCGTCGCCCCCCGTGATGATGTTACCCGACGACCCGTCCAGGACCATCCGCTTCACGCCGGTCTTGTAGGTTGTGAAACGAGCCAAGGGGGCATTCGCCTCTACATTCCACGACTGAAGCAGGCCTTGCTGGGCACGCATGCCAAACGTCAGAAGGTCCCGGCGCGAATCATAGACCAACTGAGAAGGGGCTTTGGCCTGCCCTTGTTCGCCAGTCATGGGGCCAACTTGCCGAACGACTTGCCAGGTGCCGACCTCGTAGATTCGAGCGATTCCGGTAAAGCCTATAATGACAGCTAGCGTCTTTCCGTCTTCCGCTTGCGCAAAGTCGGCATGCGTAGGAGTACTGTTTCGATCCGAGGATTCATTGAGAATTGTCGTCAGAAGCCTGCCAGTAACCGGATCGAGGACAGAGAGCACCTGCCTTGAATTGCGGCCATCCGTGCTGATGGCTGAAAGTGGTCGCATCAGGATGAAGCGACCGTCATGAGTGTACTCGATGCGTTGTTCGCAACTGTACTCACAAAGCGTCTCCCATTCGACTTTGCGTCGGGCAAGGTCGAACGACATCAGTTTTCGGCCCTTGTTGAACAACGAACTGGAACTGATCAGAAGACGCTGCTGATCGGGACTCCAGGTAACATTTCCGATAGTCCCGCCGACACGTAGCGTGAGGACTACACGGCCCAACCGTGGATCGAAACCTTCTGCAGCCGCGGGCGGCGAGCGGCAAAAGGCGAACAGGCAAAGCCCAAGCAGGAGCAGCATTGCACGGAGAGGACGCCTTACCGAAGCGCTCTGCTCGGGGCGCCGGCAGGCGAGCCTTGCTTGAGAAAAAGGACGCGCCTTTGAGTAATAGAACTCAGTGTGGACCCAAAATGCACACGAACATGGCTTGCTCTTCCAAATAGGCAAACCGAGGTTCATGTCTTTGCTGCCGAGCGGCCGGCAATCCGCTGTCCGCAGCCCAGCGGATCGGTGGGCACATCGCCACCCATCGCCTTCAGCCGCTCGATCTCGGAATCAATGCCGACGATGTGCGGGTTCCATTTACGCGCCAGCTCGAAGGCCGCGACCGCACGCGCGTTCTCGCCCATCTCGGCGCGGATCATGCCGAGACCCGAGTAGGCGCCGAAGTGGCGCGGCTCGCGCTTCACCGTCTCGCAGATGTCGGCCAGCGAGGCCGTGAAATTGCCCATCAGCCAATAGGCGGTCGCGCGCTTGTTCCAAGCCTCCGACAGGTCGGGCGCGGTCTCGATCAGCGTCGTGAACGTCTCGATCGAGTTGTTGAGCTGTTGTTGCTGCATCTCGGCGATGCCGCGCATCATCACCGCGCGCTGCCGCTGGTCGGGGACCATCGTCCACTGCTCCCAGATCGCGGCTTCCAGCGACTGGATGGCGACCGGATCGGTGGCGTCCTTCAGCTTGGCAAAGAGTGTGTCGAGCACGGTGCCGCTCCCGGCGTTCTGCGCCATGACGTTGGCGCCCAGCATCAGGCCCAGCAGGGCAGCAAAGCAAGAGCGAACTATCGACATGGGATTGCCCCCACTGGGAGCGCGCCACTCCAGTCGCGCTCTTCTCTTGCTCTTCCGGACCGCGCGCGTCTCGCGCGCCTCATGAGCGAGCCGGAGGCTCGCGGTCCAAAAGACCTTGAGCGCCACTGGAGTGGCGCGCTCCCAGCAAAGCCGCCGGCTTGGGGCCTCCGGTCGCCCAGTCGAGCAGCTCGACCGTATGTGCCATCGGTATGCCCGTGCCCGACGCGATATTGCCGATGCAGCCGAAGTTGCCCGACGCGATCACGTCGGGCCGGAGGCTCTCGATGTTGGCCACCTTGCGGTCGCGCAGCCGCCGTGACAGCTCGGGCTGCAGCACCTGGTAGGTGCCGGCCCAGCCGCAGCAGAGATGGCCTTCGGGCACGTCCTTCACGACGAAGCCCGCGTCGCGCAGCAGCTTCTTCGGCAGCTCTGTGAGCTTCTGCCCATGCTGCATCGAGCAGGCCGAGTGATAGGCGACGGTGAGCGGGTGGGACATGACCAGGTGGGGCGTCACGTTGCTGAGGCCGACCTCGGCCACGATCTCGGTCACGTCCCTGGCGAGCGCCGCTACCTGCATGGCCTTCTCGTGCCAGACCGGATCGTCGATCAGCATGTTGCCGTAGTCCTTCACCGTCGTGCCGCAGCCGGAGGCGTTGATCACGATGGCATCGAGGCCGGCGCCGTCAATCTCGCGCAGCCACGCCTCGATGTTGGCCTTGGCGAGCGCGATCGCCTGCTCGTTCCGGCCGACATGCAGCACCGAGGAGCCGCAGCAGCCCGAGCCCGCGACATTCACCACCTCGATATCGAGCCGGGTCAGCAGCCTCACCGTGGCCTCGTTGACCTCGGGCGCCAGCACCTGCTGGCCGCAGCCCGGCATCAGCGCCACGCGCTTGCGCTGCAGGCCCAGCGCCGGAAAGACCTGCGGCCGGTCGACCGGCGACGGCGTCGGCACCTTGTCCGGCACGGCGTCGAGCATGGCGCGCAGCCGGCGCAGGAAGGTGGCGCCGCCGGGATCGGGGCTGGTCGCCGGCAGCAGCGG
>CAMAYC010000069.1 GCA_945862125.1 Reyranella massiliensis 521 | reverse complement strand
TGGCGACGATGCGGTTCGGGAAGAAGGGCGTGGAGCGCTCGCTCGAGGATGACCTGCGTGGACGCGCCGGCGCGGTCCAGGTCGAGGTCAACGCCGTCGGTCGCGTCGTGCGCGAGCTTGACCGCACCGAGGGCCAGCCGGGCTCGAACGCGCTGCTCACCATCGATCTCGACCTGCAGCGCTTCGCCGCCGAGAAGATGAAAGAGCACCAAAGTGGCTCGGTCGTGGTGCTCGACGTGATCACCGGCGACGTGCTCGTCATGGCGTCGACGCCGGGCTTCGACCCCAGCACTTTTGCGCGCGGCATCACCCAGACCGAATGGCGTGACCTGCTGGATAATCCCGAGCGGCCACTGCACAACAAGGCGATCGCCGGCGTGTATCCGCCGGGCTCGACCTACAAGATGGTGACGGCGCTGGCCGCCCTGGAATCGAAGGTGATCGATCCGTGGACGCGCCTGCCCTGCCTCGGCCACCTCGAGCTCGGCAACATCAAGTTCCACTGCTGGCTGAAGGGCGGCCACGGCTCGACCAACGTCACCGAGGCGATCGCGGCCTCGTGCGACTGCTTCTTCTACGAGGCGGCGCGGCGCGCCGGCGTCGACCGCATCAGCGACATGGCGACCCGCCTGGGGTTCGGCCGCCAGAGCGAGCTCGGGCTGCCGGGCGAATCGACCGGTAACCAGCCGACCCGCGCCTGGAAGCAGGAGAAGATCGGCAAGCCGTGGCAGCATGGCGATACGTTCAACCTGGGCATCGGCCAGGGCTACATGACCAGCACGCCGCTGCAGCTCGCCATCATGACGGCCCGCATCGCCAACGGCGGCTACGAGGTCCAGCCCAACCTGCTGCTGGCCAAGGCGACGCCGCGCGAGGAACTCGGGCCGCCGCCGCCGCGCAGCAAGCCTGTGGCGCCGTCGCTCCGGCTCAACCCGCAGCATCTGGCGCTGATCCGCGACGGCATGAACCAGGTCGTGAACTCCGGCCTCGGCACCGCCAACGCGCTGCGCTCGCGCGATCCGGCGCTGGCCTTCGCCGGCAAGACCGGCACCGCCCAGGTCAAACGCATCACCGAGCGCGAGCGCGACATGGGCATCACCCAGGACCAGCTGCCCTGGCATCTGCGCCATCACGCGCTGTTTGTCTGCTTCGGCCCGGTCGACAATCCGCGCTACGCCTGCGCCGTCATCGTCGAGCACGGCCAGGCCGGCGGCAAGACGGCGGGCCCGATTGGCCGCGACGTGCTGGTCGAGACCATGAAGCGCGACCCGTCGCGCCGCAGCGACCGCTTCCGGAAGATGGCATCCAGATGAGCACCACTGCGCTGGACGCACCGGCGCCGGTGGGCTTCGCGGAACGGATCTGGCGCATAAATTGGGGGCTGGCGCTGGTGCTGACGGCGATCGCCGGTGTCGGCGTACTGGCGCTCTATTCGGCGGCCGGCGGCCGCTTCGAGCCGTGGGCGGCGCGTCACGCCGTGCGCTACGGTTCGGCTTTCGTGCTGATGCTGGTCGTGGCGCTGGTCCATCCCAAGGTGTGGCTGGCGCTGGCCTGGCCGATCTACCTCGTGTCACTGGCGCTGTTGGTCGCCGTCGACGTGATCGGCAAGATCGGCATGGGCGCCCAGCGCTGGCTGGTGATCGGGCCGATACAGATCCAGCCCTCCGAGATCGCCAAGGTCGCCGTCATCCTGGTGCTGGCGCGCTACTACCACGGCCTGCGCAAGGAGCAGGCTTCGCAGTTTCTCTACACGCTGCCGCCACTGATGATGGTCCTGGTCGTGGTCGGTCTCGTCATGGTCCAGCCCGACCTCGGCACGGCGATGATGGTGCTGATGGCCGGCGGCGCGCTGCTGTTCGTGGCCGGCGTGCGAATATGGATGTTCCTCGTCGCGGGGGCGGCGGCGGTGGCCTGCCTGCCGATCGCCTGGTCGTTGATGCATGAATACCAGCGCAAGCGTGTGCTCACCTTCCTCGATCCCGACCGCGACCCGCTGGGCGCCGGCTACCACATCACCCAGTCCAAGATCGCCATCGGCTCGGGCGGCCTGTTCGGCAAGGGATTCCTGAAGGGTACCCAATCCTCGTTGAACTTCCTGCCGGAGAAGCAGACCGACTTCATCTTCACTACCTTCGTCGAGGAGTGGGGGATGGTCGGCGCCTTCGCGCTGCTCGCCCTGTTCGCCCTGGTGCTGGTCTGGGGCTTCTCGATCGCCTTCCGCAGCCAGCACCATTTCGGCCGGCTGCTGGCCCTCGGCGTCACCTCCATGATGTTCCTCTACGTCTTCATCAACGCCGCCATGGTCATGGGCCTGCTGCCCGTGGTCGGCGTGCCGCTGCCGCTGGTCAGCAACGGCGGCACCGCCATGGTCTCGGTGATGTTCGCCTGCGGACTGCTGATCGGGGTCAATGTCTACCGCGATGCGCAATTGCCGCGTACACGGTGAATCCGGGAAGAATCCCGGGGATTTCTTTGCCAACGGCCTATCGACAAGGGGTATCCTGCTTGGTATAGCCGCGCCGCTTCCGGCCAATGTCCCCAGCAATCGGGGGCGCTTAGCTCAGTTGGTAGAGCAGCTGACTCTTAATCAGCGGGTCGTAGGTTCGAGCCCTACAGCGCCCACCATTGCCGGACTGTAACGAAGCCCCGCTCCTGCGGGGCTTTTACTTGGTTGAGTGATGAGCAAGCGAATCGGAATCCTCACCAGCGGCGGGGACTGCGCCGGCCTCAATGCCGTGATCCGCGCTGTCGCCTTGCGGGCGCATCACGGCTACGGCTGGACGACGATCGGCATCGGTCGCGGCACGCTCGGCCTTCTGGAGCGGCCGGTCGAGGCCATGACGCTCGACCCGGCCCGTCTCGATTCCGCGCTGGCGCGCGAGGGCGGCACGTTCCTCGGCAGCACGAACCGCGGCAATCCCTTCGCCTATCCGATGCCCGACGGAAGTTTCAAGGATCGCTCGGGCGAAATGATCGACGGGCTAAGACAGCTTCGCCTGGACGGCTTGATCGGCGTTGGCGGCGACGGCAGCCTCGACATTCTACGACGACTGCTGGCGCCCTCGGGTATGCCGTTCGTCGGGGTCCCGAAGACCATCGATAACGATGTCGGCCAGACCGAGCGTGCTGTCGGCTACTCGACCGCCGTCGCCATTGCCACCGAGGCGCTCGACCGGCTGCAGCCGACCGGCGCCAGCCATGAGCGTGTCATGGTGCTCGAGGTGATGGGCCGCGACGCCGGCCACATCGCCATCGCCGCCGGCATCGCGGGTGGCGCCGACGTTGTGCTCATTCCAGAGGTGCGCTGGAGCGTCGATCGTGTCGTCGGCCACATCGCCCGCCTGCGCGCCGAGGGCCGCACCTCGGCGCTGGTCGTGGTGGCCGAGGCCGCGGGACACTCCGATGAGGCGGCCGATGCCGCGGCCGACGCGCCCGACCATGGTGTCGGCGAATGGCTGGCCAAGCGGCTGGCCAAGGCCACGGGTGCCGAGGCGCGCGCCACGGTGCTGGGCCACGTCCAGCGCGGCGCCATGCCGACGGCAGAGGATCGTCTGCTGGCCTCGGCGCTGGGCGTCCGCGCGGTCGATGTGCTGGCCGACGGCAAGGGCGACCGCATGGTGGCCTGGTGGAACAGGCAGGTGATCGACGTGCCCCTCGACAAGGTGGTCGGCCGCTCGCGCACCGTCGATCCCGGCGGCGCCCTGATCCGCACCGCCCGGGCGCTGGGAATTTGCCTGGGCGACGCCGCCTAGGCGAGATCCTTCCGCGCGATCCAGAAGACCTCACCTTCGCTCTGCTCAGTGTCGAGCCAGAGGAAGGGCAGGCGCGGATAGGCGGTCTCGAGCGGCCGGCGGCCGCGGCCGATCTCGCACAGCAGGTTGCCGTTCTTGGTGAGATGCCGCGGCGCCTCGGCCAGGATGCGACGCACCAGGTCCAGCCCATCGTCGCCGGCGGCCAGCGCCATGCGCGGCTCGTGGCGATATTCCGGCGGCAGCTTCGCCATGCCGCGGCCATCGACATAGGGCGGGTTGCTGATGATCAGGTCGTAGCGGCCGTTGCCTAGCGGCGCGAAGAGATCGCCACGGTGAATCGTGATGCGATCGTCCAGGCGATGGTCGGCGACGTTGCGCCGGGCGAGGGCCAGCGCGCCGGCCGAGAGATCGACCGCATCGATCCGGGCGCGCGGAAACACCAGTGCGGCCAGAATGGCGAGGCAGCCCGAGCCGGTGCAAAGGTCGAGCACGCGGCGCACGCGCGAGGGATCGCCGATCGGCAGGGCGCCGCCGATCAGGAGATCGCCGATGAAAGAGCGCGGGATCAGCGCTCGCTTGTCGGCGCGGAAGCGCACGCCGTGCATATAGGCCGCGCCTACCAGGTAGGGCGCCGGCAGGCGCAGCGCCACGCGCGCCTCGATCAGGGTGAGCAGGCGGGCGCGCTCAGTGGCGGTCGGCTTGAGATCGAGCCAGGGATCGAGCGTGTGGACCGGCAGGCGCAGCGCCTCCAGCACCAGGAAGGCCGCCTCGTCGACGGCATTGGTGGTGCCGTGGCCATAGGCGAGGCGGGCGGCCCGGAAGCGGCGAACCGCAAACCGGAAGAAGTCGCCCAGGGTGACAAGAGAGGGTTTGGTGGCGCGGGTCATGCGGGCCTAGATTACCTCACATGAATCGTCGCGCCTTCGTTTTCGCATCCCTGGCAGCGTCGGCCGCGCTTTGCCCGGCGCAGGCAGCGTCGGACATCAAGATCATTTACGTCGGCGGCTGGGATTGCCCGCCCTGCACGCAATGGAAGAACACCCACAAGGCAAAATGGCTCGCCTCGCCGGAGTTCCAGCGAGTGGCGTGGATCGAGGTCGACCCGCCTAAGCTCAAGGAAGCCTATCAGGAGCGCTACTGGCCAGGTGACCTGAAGCCGATTCTCGACCAGGTCCCGCGCAAGAGCGGCACGCCGCGTTTCCTGATCGTCAAGGACGGTAAGATCGTGTCCAACGAGTTCGGCACCAGCAAGTGGCTCGCCACGTTGGCCGACCTCAAGAAGATTCTGGGGTAATCATATGGCAGGAGCCCTCGACGGTCTGGTCGTTCTCGACCTGACCACGCATCTCTCCGGTCCTTTCTGCGGCATGCAGCTCGCGGATCTTGGTGCCGACGTCCTCAAGATCGAAAGCCCGCAGGGCGATTCCATGCGCGGTGCACCGCCCTTCGTCGAAGGCGAGTCCGCGCCTTTCATGCTGTGGAACCGCAACAAGCGCGGCACACGTCTCGACCTCAAGGACGCCGCCGATCTGGAAATCTTCTGGGACCTGGTCGATGGCGCCGACGTCGTGCTGGAGAATTTCCGGCCGGGTGTCATGGATCGGCTCGGGATCGGCTGGGCGGCGCTCTCGGCGCGCAATCCACGCCTCGTCCTGGGCTCGATCTCAGGCTTCGGCCAGACCGGTCCTTATGCCAAACGCGGCGGCTTCGACCTGATCATCCAGGCCATGTCCGGCCTGATGTCGGTGACCGGGCCCAAGGACGGGCCGCCCTACCGCATTCCGCTCGCCATCTCCGATGTCGGCGCCGGCCTCTATCTCACCATCGGCATCCTGGCAGCCCTTCAGGCGCGGCAGAAGTCGGGGCAGGGCCAGTGGGTGGAGACCTCGCTGCTCGAGGCCACGGTGTCGCTGGGCGTCTACGAGGCCGCCAACTATTTCGCCAACGGCTTAAGGCCGGAGAAGCTCGGCCAGGCCCATCGCGGCTCCGCGCCCTACCAGGTGTTCCAGACGGCCGACGGCTGGCTCACCATTGGGGCCGCGCAGCAGAACTTTTTCCGCAAGGTCTGCGCGCTGGTCGGCAGGCCCGAGCTGGCCGACGATCCGCGCTTCAAGAGCAATGCCGATCGGGTGAAGAACAACGACCTCATCGCCGGCCTCCTTCAGGAGCAGGTGATCAAGCGCACGACGGCCGACTGGATGACGGTGCTGGAGGCCGAGGCCATTCCGGCCGGCCCGGTGCTGCATCACGACGAGGTCTTCGCCGACCCGCAGATCCTGGCGCGCGGCATGGTGGCCGAGGTCGACCATGCCAGGGCCGGCCGGCAGAAGACGCTGGGCGTTCCGCTCAAACTGTCGGCGACGCCGGGCGGCGTGCGCCGCGCCGCGCCGACGCTGGGGCAGCATGACGCCGAGGTCCGCAGTCGCGCTAAGTTGCGGAAGAAGCCCTAGTTCCAGCCCGGGCGTTGCGGCCCAAAGAGCGAGGTGGCCGGCGACGGTGACGGCGCCGGGGTGAGGAGCGACGCCTGTGGTGCCGGCGGCGGCACGTATCGCACGGGCGGCGAATACCCGACGGCCGGGATCGGCGCCGTCTCCGGCGTCAGGTTCGGGGTGAGCGGCGGCGGCTGGTAGATCGGTGTGTAGACCGGCGGCTGAAAGACCGGCGGGGAATAAGCGGCATGCGGGGGTGCCTGCTGGCCATAGCCGTAGGAGGCCGGGCCCGTATCAGGCGGTTGCAGGCAGCCGGCCACCGTCAGGACGGCGGCCGATGCCATCAGGCTTTTCAACGCTCTCGCGGGCACTAGTACTGCCGCCGCTGGTAGCGGTCGGGCACGCCGTCGCCGTTCTTGTCGCGGTCGTAGCGGTTGGGGATGCCGTCGCCGTCGCTGTCCCGCATGCCCCAGGAACTCGACCGCGGCTGCGCGACCGGCACCGCCACATAGCGCGTCTGGGTGGTCTGCGGCGCGTAGTAGTAACTCGGCTGCGAGCGGTAGCTGTTGGCATAGCCCTGGTAGCCGTAACCCGCATTGTAGCCGCTGCCGTAGCCCGGGCTGTAGCCGTAGGTCGCCGGATAGCCCGTCGTCTCAACGCATCCCGCCGTACCCATCACAAGGCCCGCGGCGGCGAGCCAACTGACGATGCGCATCTATTCCCTCCACCGGGAAAAGCCCGCCCTCCAGCGGGACGATCCCAGGCGGCCATGAGAGGCGGCGACGATGGCGGCGTGTTGGCGCAACTGCGATTTGTTGAAGGCACGCAGATGCAAAAAAAAGCCGGCTCCCGGAAGGCTTCGGAAGCCGGCTCTAGAAACGCTCTTGCGGGACTTCCCACGAGAACGAGGTACGAAGCCGTCGGTGGCATGGGCCGGGCAAGAAGCGCGTGACGTTCCCCGCGTTGCCGGCTTCAGCGCGTCTACAAAGCTGCGGGTGCGGGTCCGCGCGCCACCTTGGCATTGAGCTTCGGCGGATGCGTGACGATCGACTTCAGCGCCGGCGTGGGCTTCTGCAGCTTGGCCAGGTTTGGCTTGGGACGGGCGAGCGTCGGGTTGCCGGCGAAGGCCAGTTCCATGGCGTGCGCTGCGCCCAGCACCTCTCCGTCGCCGCGGAAGCGGCCGATCACTTGGAGGCCAAACGGCATCTTCTTGTGGTCGAGGCCGCAGGGCAGGGAGACCGCGGGATTGCTGGTCAGCGTGATGAAGTACTTGGTCGCCATCCAGTGGTAGTAGTTGTTGAGCTTCTTGCCGTCGATCGTATCGAGGTAGAGCTGCTTCCACGGGAAGGGCGTGACGCCCACTGTCGGTCCGACGACGATGTCGTAGTCCTTATAAATCTCCTGGAAGCGGCGGAAGATCCGCGTCTGCTCGGCATGCGCCCAGGCGAAGTCCGCGAGCGTGAGCTTGGCGCCGAGTTCGTAGTTCGCGACGATGTTCGGGCCGAGCATCTTGCGGTTGTTGGTGTAGAGATCCTGGTAGCGTGACAGGAAGCTCACGGCGCGGATGATGTCGAAGCAGCGGTCGGCCCCGCCGTAATCGACCTCGACCCTGTCGAGGCGGCGGAACAGAGGCTTCATCGCCTTGATCTTCTCGCGGAAGGTCTTGCGGATGCCCTTCTCGACCGGCGCGCCGCCGTAATCCTCCGTATAGGCCACGCGCAGGCTTCCGAGATCGACCGGCCACGGCTCGGCATAGGCCATCGAATCGAGCGGGAAGGAGAGCGGATCGGTGTCGTGCTGGCCGATCTGGGTGGCGAACAGCAGGCTGACGTCGGCGACGGTGCGGCCCATCGGGCCCAGCACCGAGATCGGCGTCCAGCCCATGGCGCGGCGCTCGACGGCGACCATGCCGGGCGAGGGGCGAAAGCCCACGATGCCGCAGAACGAGGCCGGATTGCGCAGGCTGCCGCCGGTGTCGGAGCCGGTGCAGACCGGCAGCATGTCGGTGGCGAGCGCCACGGCCGAACCGCCGGACGAGCCGCCGGGATTGAGCATGGGATTGAACGGATTGCCCGACGCGCCCCAGACCGGGTTGCGGCTGTTGGAGCCCGCACCGAACTCCGGCACGTTGGTCTTGCCGACGACGATGGCCCCGGCGGCGCGCACGCGGCCCACCATGACGTTGTCGTAGGCCGGCACGAAGTCGCGATAGAGCGGCGAGCCGTAGGTCGTGAGCAGACCCTTGGTCTCCTCGAGGTCCTTGATGCCGGTCGGCAGGCCGTGCAGCAGCGGCAGCTCCTCGCCGCGCCGGACGGCGGTCTCGGCGGCCTTGGCTTCCTTGCGCGCGCGGTCGACGCACATCGCGGTCACGGCATTGACCGCCGGGTTGATCTTCTTGATGCGCTGCAGGCTCGCCTCGAGCAGTTCGACCGGCGAGATTTCCTTGGTGCCGATGCGCCGGCGCATCTCCACGGACGAGAGCGCGAGCAGTTCTTCGTTGGCCATTCTATCCTCTTTTGTCGATTACGGCTTGTGCAGGTGGACGGGCTCGCGGGTCACGGTGCGCCGGCCGCGCTTGAAGGCGGCCAGCACGGGTGCAACGGTCCTGAGCGCCGTGATCGCGTCGGGCGCGTCCAGCACGACCAGATCGGCCGGACCGCCGACGGCAATGCCATAGTCGTCCTTGCGCATCAGCTTCGCGGCCGACGAGGTGGCCATGTCCCAGAGGGTCTTCACCTCGTCGTCGTTGCCGCGCTGCGTGACGATCGCGTGCATGTTGACCTGGCGCAGCAGCTGGCCGTCGCCGAACGGTGTGAACGGATTGAGAATGTTGTTGGAGCCGATCGAGCAGGTGACGCCGCGTTCGGTGAGATAGTTCAGGTCGACCACGTTGCGCGGCACATTGTGGTCGGTATGGCGGCCGCCGAGATAGAGGTCGGTCGCGGTAAGGACGGTGGCGGCGACGCCCGTATCGGCCATGCGTCTGGCCACCCTGTCGAGGTCCTTGAACGGCATCGTGGCCAGCTTGCCGACATGGCCCACGGCAACACGGCCGCCCCATTTGTATTTTTCGGCGAGGTCGCAGACCAGCAGCGTGTCGAGATGCTCGGCCGTCGGGCCGCTGTCGACATGCATGTCGATATCGATGTCGAACTCGCGCGCCATCTCGAAGATGCGGCGGATCTGGGCGGAGCTGTCGCTGTCGTAGCTGGGGGCGGCGCCGACCACGGTGGCGCCGTTCTTGAGCGCCTCGATCATCAGCTCGTCGGTGCCGGGATTGTTGGTCAGTCCCTCCTGCGGCATGACGCAGATCTCGAGGTCGATCGCCCACTTGTACTTGTCGATCAGCGCCTTCACGCCTTCGACGCCGCGCATGCCGATCTTCGGATCGACCTCGGCGTGGGTGCGCATGCGGGTGGCGCCGTGGCCGATGCATTTTTCGATGGTGGCCGACGCGCGCTCGATCACGTCCTCGACCGTCATCGTATGCTTGACCGCCGACACGCGCTCCATGGCGAGATGCGGGCTGCGCTTGGTCGTGTGCTCGCAGCGGCCGAGGATACAGGCCTTGTCGAGATGGATGTGGGTATCCACGAAACCCGAGCAGACCAGCCGGCCATGGCCCTGCACCTCTTCCCTGGCGCTGCCGCCCAGCTTGGGGGCTATGGCGGCGATGCGGCCGCCCGTTACGCCGATGTCGGTGGTAGGATGATCCGGCCTGGCATCGGGGAGCCGCACATCACGCAAGACGAGATCGAAATCCATCATCACTCCAGTCGCACCGGCGGCCGGCACGCATGTTGCACCATGCCACCCGGCAATAACAGTCCGACGGCTCTGGAGGCTCAGCAAGAACCATGCTCTCTCGACGAAAACTCCTGATCGCCACCGCCGCCGCCGCCGCGACGGCCCCTGCCATCGCCTCGGCGCAGACGGCGGCCTGGCCGACCAAGCCGATCCGCTGGATCGTCAATTTCCCGCCGGCCGGTGCCGCCGACATCATGTCGCGGGCCCTGGCGGAATGGTTCGGTACCAAGCTGGGTCAGCCGATCGTCGTGGAGAACAAGCCCGGCGCCGGCGGCATGCTGGGCGCCGACATCGTGGCCAAGGCGCGCGGTGACACGCATATCGTCATGATTTCCAGCGCCGCCTCGCACGGCATCGGGCCCGTCCTCTACAAGGACGTGCCCTACGATCCGCTGGCCGATTTCACGCACATCCACCTGGTCGGCACGTTCCCGAGCGTGCTGGCGGTGAACGCGAACTCGCCCGTCATGAGCGTCAAGGAGCTGGTCGACATGGCCCGCGCCAAGCCCGGCGAGATCAACTACGGCTCGGGCGGCAACGGCACCATGAACCACCTCGTCGGCCAACTACTGGTGCGCGAGACCGGCGTGCAGTTCACCCACATTCCATATCGCGGCTCGGCGCCGGCGATGAACGATCTGCTGGGCGGGCAGATCACGGCGCTGATGGAAAGCCTGCCGACGGCGATGGGCTATTTCACGTCCAAGCGCATGCGGCCGCTGGCGGTCAGCGAGCCGGAGCGCGCGCCGACCTTGCCGGACACGCCGACCTTCCGCGAGGCGGGATTCCCGGAAGTGGTGGCGACCAACTGGTTTGGCTTCTCTCTGCCGGCCGGCATTCCGCCCGAACTCGCCAAGCGCTGGGAAACGGAAATCGCCGGAGCCCTGCAAAGCGCCGAGATCAAAGGACATTTCGACCGCATCGGCATCCGTCCGGGAACGCTCGGGTCGGTGGCCTATACCGCGCTGATCAAGAGCGAGCTCGCGCGCTGGCGCGAGGTCATCCGCGCGGGGAATATCCGCGCGGACTGATTGCCGCCTACTTGGTTGCGTGAGGGCTGCCTTCCGGCACAATAGGCGCCGGAGGAAACAATCATGGCACATCCGCTCCGCGAAGCGGCGGCGATCAGCGGCATCGGCGAGACCGCTTACACGCGCGGCACGTCCAAGAGCGCCTTGGCGCTTCAGCTCGAGGCGAGCCTCGCCGCCATCGCAGACGCGGGTCTCAGCCCGCGCGACATCGACGGCGTCGTGCCCTACTTCCCGGGCGGCGGCATCGCCGAGGATTTCATCGCCAACCTCGGCCTGCCCGATCTCAAACTCTCGCTGTTCGTGCCGATGGGCGGCGCCACCTTCGTGGCCGCGATCCAGAGTGCGGCGATGGCTGTGGCGACGGGTGTCTGCAACCACGTACTGCTTGCAGTGGGGCGCACCGGCTATTCCGGCGCCCGCGTGTCGACGCGCCTGCAGCAGTTCCCGCAGTTCGCGCTGGCCGCCGAGTTCGAGGCGCCGATCGGCATGTTCGCGCCGGCCCAGCTCTATGCCCAGGGCGCGCGCCGCCACATGGAGCTCTACGGCACCACGGCGCGGCAGATGGCCGAGGTCGCCGTCGTCACGCGCCAGCACGCGATCCTCAACGGCAACGTGGTGATGAACAAGCCGCTCACCGTCGAGGAGCATCACGCCTCGCGCATGATCTCCGATCCGTTCCGCCTGTTCGACTGCAGCCTGGAGAGCGACGGCGGTGCGGCCATCATCATCAGCCGCACCGAGCGCGCACGCGATCTCAGGAAGCCGCTGGTCACGATCATGGGCGTGGCCGAAGGCCATCCCGAATCGCCCGCGTCGATCGCCCAGCGTCCCGACCTGCTGGAGTTCGGCCTCGTGAAGTCCGCGCCGCGCGCCTACGAGATGGCGGGCGTCGGGCCGAAGGACATCGACGTCGCCGAGATCTACGACTGCTTCACCTTCACCGTGATCCGCCAGCTCGAGATCCTGGGCTTCTGCAAGGAAGGCGAGGGCGGGCCGTTCGTGATGGATGGCCGCATCGGCCTCGGCGGCGCGCTGCCGATCAACACCCATGGTGGGCTGCTCAGCCAGGGCCATGTCGTGGGACTCAATCACGCAATCGAACTCACCCGCCAGCTGCGTGGCGAGGCCGGCAAGGCCCAGGTCAAGAACGCCGAGGTTGGCCTCGTCACCGGCTACGGCGACATGGGCGATGGCTCGATCGCGATCCTGCGGAGAGCGGCATGAGCACCGCCCCCGTTGCCGCGCCGATCCCCGAGCGTCCCCTGCCGACCCCGACGCGTGAAAGCCAGCCGCATTGGGACGGCATGCGCGAAGGACGGTTCCTGCTGCAGCACTGCTCGGGCTGCGGCAAGGTCCGCCACTATCCGCGGCCGGTCTGCCCGCACTGCTTCTCGCAGGAGAGCGAATTCAAGGAAGCGCCGATCGGCGGCGCCATCCACACCTGGACGGTCTGCCATCACCCGTTCAATTTCTTCTTCAAGGCATCGGCGCCCTACATCGTGGCGCTGGTCGACATGGATGCCGGGGTGCGCGTGAACGCGCAGCTCAAGGGCGTCGCCGAGGCCGATCTCGCGATCGGCAAGCGCGTGAAGATGGGCTTCGAGCCCGTCAACAAAGAGGTGACGTTGCCGTTCTTCGTCGCCGAATAGAGTTCCCGGGAGGAAAAAGATGAATCGTTCGACTTTCATTGCGGCAGGCATTGCCGCGCTCGTTCTGCCGTTTGCGGCATCGGCACAAACAGACTGGCCGCAGAAGCCGGTCACGATGGTGGTGCCCTATCCGCCGGGCGGCGTGAATGACGCCGTCGCGCGCGTCTTCGCCGACAAGCTGGGCGCCGAGCTCGGCAAGCCGGTGCTGATCGACAACCGCGCCGGCGCTGCCACCACCGTGGCGTCCAACTACGTCGCCAAGGCGGCACCCGACGGCTACACGATCTATGCCGGCGGCACGTCGCTGGTCATCAACCCGACGCTCACCGGCCAGGTTCAGTACGACCCGCACAAGAGCTTCGAGCTGGTGTCGCTGATGTCGTTCACGCCGTTCATCCTGCACGTCAACATCGACTTCCCGGCGAAGAACATGGAAGAGCTGGTCAAGGTCGTGAAGGCCAACCCCGGCAAGTACAACATCGCAAGCTCGGGCATCGGCGCCACCAACCATCTCGCCGCCGAGCTGCTGAAGGCGCAGGCCGGATTGAACCTCGTCCACGTGCCCTACAAGGGCGGCGCGCAGGCGGGCCAGGACGTTGCCGCGGGCCAGGCGCAGATGATGTTCTCGGCCACGCTCGAGGCCAAGCCGTTCCTCGATTCGAAGAAGACGCGTCCGATCGCCATCTCGAGCCTGAAGCGCTCGCCCGCCTTCCCCGACATCCCGACCATCGTCGAGGTAACGGGGCTGAAGGATTTCGAGGCGGTATTCTGGCAGGCCATGGTGGTGCCGGCGGGCACGCCCAAGCCGATCGTCGACAAGCTGCAGAAGGCGATCGCCAAGGTCGCCGCCGATCCGGAAGTGATCGAGCGCTTCAAGCCGATGGGCGTGGAGATCCGCGCCTCGACGCCGGCCGAGTTCAAGGAGTTCCTGCTCAAGGAAGAGAAGCGCTGGACGACGCTGATCAAGGAACAAAACATCAAGCCGGAGTAGCTTTCTTCCGGACCGCGGGCTTCCAGCCCGCTCATGATCATGAGCGGGCTGGAAGACTAAAGCGCCTTCCTCAGCGTGAGATTGAAGCGGCGGTGCCCGGCCAACGGGTGCTCGCCGCTTTTCAATGTGAGCACGCCGTGATGGGCGAGGCGTGACGGCCCGCCCCAGACCACGACATAGCCGTGGTGCAGCGCCACCTTCTTCATGGGATCGGCGCGCTTCGGTCCGCCGAACTGAAAGGTGGCAGGCAGGCCCAGCGACACCGACACGATGGGATGGCCAAAATCGGCCTCGTCCTTGTCCTGGTGCGGCGACAGCCGCGTGCCGGGCTCGTAGCGGTTGATCAGGCAGGCATCGGGCACGAAGCCCGGGAATCCCGCGGCGTCGGCAGCCGTGCGCGCCAGCGCCAGGAAGAGCGGGGGCATGGCGGGCCACGCGCGGCCGGTGTCGGGATCCTCCCGGGTGTAGCGATAACCCTTGCGGTCGGTGATCCAGCCGCCGGCGCCGCAATTCGTCATCGCCACCGACATCTCGAAGCCGCCGGGTGTCACCATGTGCCGGAAGGGCGCGTCGGCCACGACCGCATCGATGGCCTGGAGCAGCGCCTCGCCGTCGGCCAGCGCGTGGCCATGCAGCAGCGCGGCCCCCGGGCCCAGCGCCTCCATTCCGCCATCAGGATCGAACAGGCTCTGCATCGTGGCCCACATATAGGGCATCATCGGCCGGAACATCAGGAGTAGCGCGATGAAGAGTTTGATCACTGCCGCCGCTGTGATCGTCGTCGGGATGGCGGCCACCGCGGGAACCGCTGCCGCCCAGTCGCTTGCCCAGGCCGGCGAAGCCTCGCGCGGCCAGCGCGTCTTCAATACCCAGTGCCGGGCCTGCCACACGCTCGAGAAGGACGGCGCCAGCACGGCCGGCCCCAACCTTCACGGCGTGTTCGGCCGCAAGGCCGGCACCGGCGGTGGCTACGATTCCTCCGATGCCATGAAGAAGTCGGGCATCGTCTGGGACGAGGCGACCCTGGCCGAATACAGCCGCGACCCCAAGGGCAAGGTCCCCGGCACCAAGATGCTGTTCAACGGCGTGAAGAATGCCGGCCAGCTCGCCGATCTTGTCGCCTACCTCAAAGAAGCGACCAAGTGAAAGCCTGGGTCGGCGTCGCGAGTGTGATGATTGTCGGTGTGACGATGTCGACAGCGTCGGCACAGGATGTGGGCAAGGGCGAGCGCGTGTTCGCCACCCAGTGCCAGGCCTGCCATACGCTCCAGAGGGGTGGCGCGACCGCCACGGGACCAAATCTCTATCGCATCATGGGCCGCCGGTCGGGCACCGGGCCGGGCTACGGCTATTCCGAGGTCATGCGCAAGTTCGCCATCGAATGGAACGACGCGACGCTGGCCGCCTATCTCCGCGATCCCAAGGCAGACATGCCCGGAACGAAGAAGATCTTCGCCGGCATAAAGCAGCGGGATCAATTGATCGACGTGATCGCCTATCTCAAGGAAGCGACGAAGTAGCCCTTTAAGGCGAGAAACTGTCGCGCGCCCGCGCATAGGCGATCGATCCTAGTGCGACGCCGGCGGCCAGGGTGCCGAACACCCAGCGATAGGCGATGTCGCCGCCGCCGAAGCCCTCGACGATGTAGCCCATGGCGGCCGGCAGTACGGCCAGCCCCAGGCACTGCGCCATGTTGACAGTGGTGACGCCGCGGCCGGCCAGGCGGTCGGGGAACAGGCCGCGCCCCTGGGCCACGATCACCGTGCCGTAGGCGCAGAAGAAACAGAAGGCAACCAGCAGCGCCACCGCGAGCCAGAGCGGCGGATGGGCAAGCGCCGCCATGATTGCGAGCAGCGCCATCGAGATCGCGGCCCCGCCGAACACCACCTTCTTGCGCGAGCGCAGCACGCGGTCCATCGGCCCGTAGGCCAGGATGCCCAGGATCTGCGCCACGCCCATGGCGAGCAGAACGTTGCCGCGTGCCACGCCGTCGAGCCTGTGCACGTCGTAGAGATAGGGTCCGCCCCACACGCCCAGCACCGTCAGCATCGTGGCGTAGGCGAAGAAGTGCATGGACAGAACGGGCAGGAGACCGGGCGTGCGCCACACTTCCAACAGGCCGCGCAGGATCTCGGCCGGCGACTCCTTGCGCGGTTCAGCTCCGCGCGCCTCGGGCGGCCGGTCGCGCACGAAGACGTAGAAACCAACGGCCACCAGCAAGGTGATGGCGGCAAGGCCCAGGAACACGTGGCGCCAGCCGACGGTGCCGGCGATCCAGGCGAGCGGCGTGGCGGCGGCCAAGGTGCCGATGTTGGAGGCGGCGAATACCCACGACAGCACCGTCGCGAGCCTGGCCGGCTGGAACCAGCGCGAGCACAGGAACACCACCGACATGAACGAGGCGGCGCAGCCCACGCCCACGATCGTGCGGCCGGCGATCAGGTCGGTGGCGTCGGCGGCGCGGGCGATCCACAGCGAGCCCAGCATGGCCAGCAGCGACAGCGCGGCCACCGTGCGGCGGGCACCGAAGCGGTCGAACCACATGCCGACGGGGATCTGCACGGCAAACAGCGCGAAGAAAAAAGCGCTGCCCGCCCAGCCGAGCTGGCGTGCGCTGAGGTCGAGGTCGCGCGTGAGCTCGGGCGCGATCACGCTGTTGGACACGCGGTAGAACTGGCTGAGGCAGGTCACCGCGATCAGCAGCAGGAGGAGCGGTAGCCGGGATGCCATGAGGCGGCTCACCTACCATGCCGGCCCCCACCTGTCCTTCGGCGTGGACCGAAGCATTGCCTGATAGTTGTTGTCATCCCGAGCGCAGCGAGGGACCTTTGAGGCCACAGGAAAGGTCCCTCACTTCGTTCGGGATGACACCGATGACGACGATCCAGACCCAATGCTGCATCGTGGGCGGCGGCCCCGCCGGCATGATGCTGGGCTTCCTGCTGGCACACGCGGGGGTCAAGGTGGTCGTGCTCGAGAAGCACAGCGACTTCCTGCGCGATTTCCGCGGCGACACCATCCATCCCTCGACCCTCGAGGTCGTGGCCGAGATCGGCCTGCTCGACGAGTTCCTCAAGCTGCCGCACCACAAGCTCGACCGGTTCATTGCCCAGTTCGGCGAGCGCCGCGTGGCGATGGCCGACCTCAGCCATCTGCCGGTGCGCTGTCCCTACATCGCCATGATGCCGCAATGGGACTTCCTCGATTTCCTGGCCGATCACGGCAAGCTGCTGCCTGGCTTCACCTTGCTGATGGATGCCGAAGCGGACGGCCTGATCGAGGAGAGCGGCAGGGTGGTCGGCATCACGGCCACCGTCGACGGCAAGCCGCAGGAGATCCGCGCCGATCTCGTGGTCGGGGCCGATGGCCGTCGTTCCATCGTGCGCGACACGGCCGGCTTCAAGGTCACGGAGATCGGCGCGCCGATGGACATATTGTGGTTCCAGCTCTCGCACCGGCCGACCGACGAGCAGGCGGTCATGGGCCGGATCGACAGCGGGAGCATGTTCGTGATGCTCGACCGCGGCGACTATTGGCAGTGCGCCTACGTGATCCCCAAGGGTTCGGCCGCTTCAGTGCGTGCCGGCGGCATCGAGAAAGTGCGCGCGCTCATCCTGAAACTGATGCCCTTCGTCGGCGAGCGCGTGAACGAACTCAAGAGCGTCGACGATCTGAAGCTGCTGACGGTCGGTGTCGATCGCCTGGAAAAATGGTGGCAGCCCGGGCTGCTCTTCATCGGCGATGCGGCGCACACCATGTCGCCGATCGGCGGCGTCGGCATAAATCTCGCGATCCAGGATGCGGTTGCTGCGTCAAACATCCTGGCGGGGCCGCTGCGCGAGAACAGGCTGGCCGATTCGGACCTCGAGGCCGTGCAGAAACGCCGTCTCTTTCCGGCGCGTGCGACCCAGGCCATGCAGGTCTTCATCCAGAATCGCATGATTGCGCCGGCCCTGCTGAACAAGGGCCCGGTCAGCCCGCCCTGGCCGATGCTGTTGCTCGATCGTTTCCCCATCCTGCGCCGGCTGCCCGCGCGCCTGATGGCCATGGGTGTCCGGCCCGAGCACGTCCACACCGAAGCGGTCTAGGCTGGGGGGCGTCCTTGGTGTGGCGCGCCCCAGCAAAGACTTACTTAACCGAGGCCGCCGCCTTGGCCTGACGGATCGCCAGCGCCAGCGAGGCACCGAGGTCGGCCAGCAACTTGGCGCCGGCCTCGTCGGTGAACTTGCCGTCGGCGAACTTGGTGTGCGCCGCGCCGATCATGATCTCGGGCTTGTTGACCGGACGTCCGTCGAGGAACACCAGCATCTGGCGCAGGTGATACTGCGCGCGGGCGCCGCCCAGCGGGCCCATCGAGGCGCTGAACATGGCGACCGGCTTGCCGGCGAAGGGCTGCGGGGTCATGCGCGACAGCCAGTCGATGGCGTTCTTCAGCACGCCCGGGATCGAATAGTTGTATTCCGGGGTCGCGAACACGATGCCGTCGGCCTCGAGGATGAGTTTCTGCGCGGCCTGGACCTTGTCGGGGAAGCCCTTGGCCTGCACGTCGGCGTCGTAGTGCGGCCAGTCGCCGAATTCGATGGTGGAAAGCGTCGTGCCGGCCGGCAGCCGCTCGGTGAAGGCCGCCAGCGCCAGGCGGTTGAAGGAGGCCTTGCGCAGGCTGCCGCAGAAGGCTGCGAGTTTGATGGTCTCGGGCATCGGTATCTCCTTGGTAACTGGCGCTTTGTCAGCGATGGAACAGGCGGCTACATAGGTGCCTCGGATGGCATTGGCAAACGAAGTCGGGGAGCGCGCAATCCATGTTTCGATCAGTTCTCGTTGCGGTCGGTATGCTGGCTCTCGCGTCGCCCGCAGTCGCCCAGGGCATGGGCCAGAACCAGCCACCCGATCAGTGGGTGATGAACTGCAACACCCAGCGCGGGCTCGACTGCACCGTGTCCAACATGATCGACGGCGGTCCCAACAACCTGCTCGGCACCTTCCTGATCGTGAGCTACTCGGCGGCCTACACCACGCTCACCATCGTGGGTGACGGTGTGGGGCGGCGCGCCAGCCTCCAGGTCGACGGCAATCCCTTCATCTCGACGGAAATCTGCGGCGGCAGCGGCGAGTGCTCGTACGTCCAGGAGAAGTCGGCCGAGCTGCTGCAGCAGATGCGCAGGGGCTCGCAGATCGTGGTGCAGATCAGCCTGCAGGACGACACCATGGCCGGCCCGTTCACGCAAAGCCTCGCCGGCTTCGAGACCCAGTACCGCCGGGCCGTGCAGGCGCAGCAGCGCCGCTGAGTCGGCGTCAGGCGTCGGCAGGATATTGACGGCCGTGGATAGGAATAGTATATAGACTCCTATTCAAGGAGGAGTTCATGCAGGACAGCAATCCGCTGCCTTCCGAAAGCGACCCCAACATCGTCTGGTTTGTCCCGAAGCGCCGCCCGAGCCTCGCGCGCCGCAAGTACGATTTTCTGCGCTGCCTGCTGCGATGGGGCACGATCAGCGAAGCAGCCGCGCGCATCGGCATCGACCGGCGCACGGCGCAGCGCTGGCGCCAGGACGATCCGAAATTCGACGAGGACTGCCGGACCAGGCTCGAATGGCGTCGAGACGCGATCATCCTTGCCGCCAGCAATCGCCTCGCGAAGCCCACGCGCCGGCCGATCTTCCGCGGTGGCTGGCAGATTGGCCATATCGAGCGCGCCAACGACAAGCTCCTGTTGGCCTTGCTCAAGACCATCGCGCCGCCGCGTCCGAAGCCGATGACCGTTGGGCGCACGGATGTCGCATCCGGCGCGACATCGCATCCGATGTTCGAACCGAATCCGGCTGTCGACGCAAAGGGTTAAGCGGACACGACGTATGATCACGCCGCGTATTTATTTGTCTCGCGCGGTGACTCTCTATTTCTGCCGGCGGTAAAGGAAGCAGTTGTCGGCCTGGGGCATTTTGATGCCCTGGTAAAAGGTCATCGCCGTCGGCGCCGACAGCAGCAGCGTGGTGGTGAGTTCGCCCCCGGCGGCCGTGCGGGTTTCCTCGATCAGGCGCTTGCCGATACCCTGGCCCTGGCAGGCCTTGTCGACGGCGAGATCGGAGAGATAGCAGCAGAAGCAGAAGTCGGTGAGGGATCGGGCGAAGCCGACCAGCCTGCCGTCCTGGCGCGCGGTCAGGATCAGGTTGGCGTGGGCCAGCATGCGCTCGACGCGGCCACGGTCCTGGATCGGCCGGTTGAGGCCCGACTTGGCGACGACGTCGATATATTCGTCGGCGCCGAGATAGTCTTCGCGGGCGTAGATCGTGTTCATGCGTCGAGCCATTTCCTGAGGGCTGCCGTCACTTCGGCGGGTTTTTCCAGCGGGGCCATGTGGCCGCACTCCTCGAGGATGACCAGCCGCGATGTCGAAATGTCGGCGGCCATCTCCTCGGCGCGGACCAGCGGTGTCGTCAGATCCTGGCGGCCCACGATCACCACGGTCGGCACTTCGATGTCGACCAGCAGCGGCCGGCTGTCGGGCCGCGCGATGGTGGCGCGGGTCTCGTTGACGAAGCCTTCGGCGCCGACTTCCAGCGCCATGTCGAGGATCGGCTGGACGATGGCCTTGTTGTCGATGTGCGAGCTGTGAAGGATCATCGGCAGCAGCGAGGGCTGCACGCCATGGAAGCGGCCGATCTTGGTCTGCTCCATCAGCCCGTGGCGCCGGGCCGTCGCCTCGGCTGCGTCGGGCGTGGCCTGGGTGTCGATCAGCGCCAGCCGTTCGACGCGGTCGGCCGCGCGGCGCATGACCTCGAAGGCGACGTAGCCGCCCATCGAGAAGCCGGCGAGGGCAAAGCGCGGCGGCGCCATTGCCAGCGCAGCGTCGGCCATGGCGGCCATCGAATCGTAGTGCCAGAGCTCGGGGATGACGATGTCGACGGTGTCGGACAAGGCGTCGATCTGGGGCTGGAAGACACGCCGCGTGGCCAGCAGGCCGGGCAGCATGAGGAGCGTGGGGCGCGCCATCGACTACACCTGGTTCAGATCTGGATCTGGTTGCCCAGCTCGATAGCGCGGTTCGGGGGAATGCGGAAGAAGGTCTTGGTCGCCGAGGCCGAGTGCGAGAGCGAGATGAACCAGTCGCGGCCGATCCGGCCGAGCTGCGAGCGTTGCGCCGGCACCAGCGTCTCGCGGCCGAGGAAGAAACTGGTCTCCATCTCGTCGTAGGCGATGCCGTGCGGCCGGCAGGCGCGCAGTGCCGCCGGTACGTCGGGCTGCTCGGTGAAGCCGTAGCGGGCGATCACGGTGTGGAAGCCCTTGCCCAGCCGCTCGACCTCGATGCGGTTGGCCTCGGGCACGCGCGGCACGTCCATGGTCTCGACCTGCAGGATAATGATGCGCTCGTGCAGGACCTTGTTGTGCTTGAGATTGTGCAGGAAGGCCGAGGGCGTGTGGGTGGCGTCGGCGGTCAGGAACACGGCGGTGCCGGCGACGCGGTCGGGCGCGCGCTCCATGCGCTCGAGGAACTGGCGCAGCGGCAGCGAGCCCTCGCTGAGCTCGGTCGCCACCAGCCGGCGGCCGCGCCGCCAGGTGGTAATGGTGAAGTAGACGAAGGAGGCCACCACAAGCGGCAGCCAGCCGCCGTCGGGGATCTTGAGCGCGTTGGCGATGAAGAAGGCGAGGTCGGGAATGGCGAGCAGGCCGAACACGCCGACGGCCAGCGGCCACGACCAGCGCCACACCAGGATCGCCACCACGGTGGCAAGGGCTGCATCGACCAGCATGGCGCCGGTGACGGCCAGGCCATAGGCGCCGGCCAGCGCGCCCGAGGAGCCGAATCCGACGACCAGGGCCACGACGCCGCCCATCAGGATCCAGTTCACGCGTGGGATATAGATCTGGCCGATGGTGGTCTCGGACGTGTGCTTGATCTCCATGCGCGGCAGGTAGCCCAGCTGGATGGCCTGGCGGGTCAGCGAGAACACGCCGGTGATGACCGCCTGCGAGGCGATGACGGCTGCCAGTGTCGAGAGCACCACCAGCCCGAGGATGTAATCCTTCGGCACCAGCTCGAAGAACACCTGCCGGACGATCTCGGGGTCCTCGATGATCATCGCGCCCTGGCCGAAGTAGTTGAGCAGCAGGCCGGGCATCACGAGACCGAGCCATCCGGTCCGGATCGGCCGGCGGCCAAAGTGGCCCATGTCGGCGTACAGCGCCTCGGCGCCGGTAACGGCCAGCACGATCGAGCCGAAGGCCCAGAAGATGCCGAGTCCCTGGTCGGAAATCAGCCTGACCGCGTAGTAGGGATTGATCGCGTAGAGCACGGCTGGGTTCTTGGCGATCTGCCAGGCGCCGAGCACGCCCAGTACGAGGAACCACAGCAGCATGACCGGGCCGAACAGCCGGCCGACATCGGCGGTGCCGCGGGCCTGCAGCATGAACAGCCCGACCAGGATGACCAGCGCCAGCGGGATCACAAGGGGCGTGAAGGCCGGCGTGATGGCCGACAGACCCTCGACGGCACCCATGACGGAGACGGCCGGCGTGATGATGGCATCGCCGTAGAACAGCGCGAGGCCGATGACCGCAAGCACGACGATGGCCCGACGCACGTTGCGGGCCTTGCCGTTCAGGCCGCGCGTCGCCAGCGTCGCCAGCGCCAGCACGCCGCCTTCGCCCTTGTTGTCGGCACGCATGATCAGAACGACGTACTTGATGGTGACGGTGAGGGTGACGGCCCAGAACAGCGTCGACAGCACGCCCAGCACATGCTCCGGGGTCGGTGTCAGGCCGGCGCCATGGAGAAAGGTCTCGCGGAGGGCGTAGAGCGGGCTGGTGCCGATGTCGCCGAACACCACGCCCAGCGCCCCTACCACGAGGCCAGCCGCGGCGCCCTTCGGCGCGTGGTGGCCGTTGCTGCCGGTGGCCGCGGGTGTCGCGGGCGGGACTGGAGGAGGTGGTGGACTGGTTTCGGCTGCGGCCATGTTATCGGGCGCCACCAAGGTTGGCGGCGGCGCGACGGTTTGCGCCCGCGCCTTCCGCCTGTCAACGCGCCAAATCGGGGTCAGTTGCGACGAATGGACTTGACTTGGAAGCAGCCCGGGGGCGGCCTTGGGCCATGACAGAGCATGCCGATGTCAGCAACCCGCGCCTCTACCGCGAGGATGCCTGGGCGCCGCATTTTGAGCGGCTGCGGCGGGAAGATCCGGTGCACCGCCACGCCGAGAGCCCCTACGGGCCGTACTGGTCGGTAACCCGCTTCGCCGACATCATGAAGGTCGAACTCGACCACGGGACCTATTCCTCCGATTCGAGCCTGGGCGGCATCCAGATCGCCGACCAGCCGCTCGGCCAGGACCTGCCCAACTTCATCCGCATGGACCCGCCGCGCCATACCGCCCAGCGCCGGACGGTGGCGCCGATCGTGGCGCCCACCAACCTCGCCAACATGGAAGGCATCATCCGCCAGCGTACCCAGGCCGTGCTCGACGGCCTGCCGCGCAACGAGACCTTCGACTGGGTGGACCACGTGTCGACCGAGCTCACCGCCATGATGCTGGCGACGTTGTTCGACTTCCCGTGGGCTGACCGGCGCAAGCTCACCCACTGGTCCGACGTCGCCATCGCCAACATCGAGGCCGAGGACGCGGTGGTGAAAAGCGAGGCCGAGCGCATGGCCGAGCTGATGCAGATGGCCGAGATCATGGGGGCGCTGTGGAAGGAGCGTGCTGCCCAGCCGCCCAAGTTCGACCTGATCTCGATGATGGCGCACAGCGAGGCGACGCAGAACCTGCCGCTGCGCGAGTTCATCGGCACGTTCGGATTGCTGATCGTGGGCGGCAACGACACCACGCGCAATTCGATGACCGGCGGCTTGATGGCGATGATCGAGCATCCCGCCGAGGTGGCCAAGGTGCGGGCCGATGCCGCCCTGCTGCCGACCCTGGTGTCGGAAACCATCCGCTACCAGACGCCGGTGATCCACATGCGGCGCACCGCGACCCGCGACGCCGAGCTCGCCGGCAAGGCCATCGCCAGGGGCGACAAGGTGGTGATGTGGTACGTCTCGGGCAACCGCGACGAGACCGCGATGGAGGAGCCCGAGCGCTTTTTCGTCGGCCGGGCCAAGCCGCGCCATCACCTCGCCTTCGGCGCCGGCATCCATCGCTGCGTCGGCGACCGGCTGGCCGAGATGCAGCTCAGGATCCTGTGGGAAGAGCTGCTGAAGCGCGACCTCTCGATCGAACTCGCCGGACCGCCGGTGCGGCTCTACTCCAACTTCATCCGCGGCATCCGCGCCCTGCCGGTAACTATCCGCGCCTGACCGTCTCGACGCCCGCGGCAAAGGCCTGCTGCAATAGCCAGACGTCGCCCGCGATCGAGACGAAGTCGTAGCCCAGGCGGACGAATTCGGCACCCTGCCTGGCGTCGACGGCGAGCCGGCCGGCCGACTTGCCGTGCTTCCTGGCGGCCGCGATCGTGGCCTGCTCTGCCTTGGCGAAATCCGGATGGTCGAAGGCGCCAGGCTCGCCCAGCGCCACCGAGAGGTCGTTGTGGCCGAGCCACAGCATATCGACACCGGGCATCGAGGCGATCTCGTCGGCCGCCGCGGCGCCCCTCGGGTCCTCGACCTGCAGGATGATGGCGGTGCGGGCGTTCTGCTCGGCAAAGCGCGGCACGAGCGGCTCGGAGCGCATGGCGAAGCGCTCGTGCGCGAGGCCCAGCGCCACGCCGCGGGTGCCGTCGGGCCAGTACTTGGCGGCGTCCAGCACGGCCTTGGCCTGCTCGACCGACGACACGATCGGCACCATGACGCCGTCGGCGCCGGTATCGAGGGCGCGCGAGATATGGTGACGCGACTGCGAGGGCACGCGCACGATCGAGGGCAGGTCGGCCGCCTGCAGGTATCGCACGACGCTGCGCACCGTGTCGAAGCTGAAGCCGGTGTGCTCCATGTCGAGCACGGCATATTCGGCGCCCGCCGCCTTCAGGATCTGGCCGATGCCGGGGGTCGTGAACTCGAACAGAAAGGTGCCGATTTTGGTCTGCGGAGTTCCGACCATTGCCCGCAGCGTCGATTTCGCCATGCGCTTCTCCCCCTCGTGCGTCGTTTGTAGAATAAGGGGCGCGGGCGGATTGTCGATCCGCATGACCCCGGCACTGCTCTACGGTCTCGTCATTCTGTCGGCGATCGCCCATGCGATCTGGAATGCGCTGGTGAAGTCGGCCGGCGACCGCGTGCTCACCATGGTGGCGATCCGCGCCGCCGGTCTCGTGCTTGGCCTGGCGGCGCTTCCCTTCGTCGACTGGCCGGCCCCCGAGAGCTGGAAATGGCTGACGCTCACCTCCTGCGTGATGTTCGCCTACTACGCGCTGCTGATCCGCTCCTACGGCGTCGGCGACATGAGCGTGGTCTATCCGCTCGCC
>CAMAYC010000068.1 GCA_945862125.1 Reyranella massiliensis 521 | reverse complement strand
CGGCCAGGACACTCCTCGTATCCTCACCCAGGCTGGCGACTTTCGGGCCGCTCTGCAGCGCCGAGCCGGAGAAGCGGAAGGGCGGCGCGGGCGACTTGAAAGCGCCGGCGCTGTCCTCGATCGTGCAGAGCGAGCCGCGATGCTCGACCTGCGGATCTTTCAGCGCCTCGGTGACGGTGACGTAGGGCGAGCAGGGCACGCCATGCTTCTCGAGGATCGCCACGCATTCCTTGACGGTCATGGTCCTGGACCAGGCTTCGAACTCGTCGACGAACTTGTCCCAGTTCATGCGGCGGTCGGCGTACTTTTCGAAGCGCGGGTCGGTCAGCCAGTCGCGCCGGCCGGCGGCCGTCGCCATGTCCTGGAATGTCTTCTCGCTCGCCGTCGCCAGCATGACGTAGCCGTCGCTCGCCTCGACCGGCCCGTACATCGGCCGCGACGGCATGTCGAAGTCGAACTGCGCCCGATTGACCTCGCCCAGCAGCATGCCGACCAGGGTCTCGAACATGGAGACGTCGACCATCTGGCCCTTGCCCGTGACATGGCGCTGGTGGAGCGCCGCCAGGATGCCGCCCATCGCATAGGCGCCGCTGGCGTAGTCGGCGACGAAGATGCCGCAATTGTCGGGGCGCGGGCGGTTCCCCTGGTAGTAGGCGTGAGCCATGTCGTAGCCGGTCGCGGCGTGGATCACTGGCGCGTAGGCGGGCCGGCCGGCGCCGGGGCCGGTCTGGCCGTAGCCCGAGATGGCGCCGTAGATCAGGCGCGGGTTGATTTTGGCGAGTTCGGGATAGTCGAGACCCAGCCGCTTCATCACGCCCGGCCTGTAATTCTCGACCAGGATGTCGACCTCGGCGACCAGCTTCTTCACGGCCGCGATCGCCTCGGGACGCTTGAGGTCCAGCACGATCGACTTCTTGCCGGCATTGAGCTGGCCGAACATCGTGCCGGCGCCGTTGCGCTGCACCGGCCTGGAGCGCATCAGGTCGCCCTCCGGCGATTCGATCTTGATGACGTCGGCGCCCATGTCGGCCAGCAGACGCGCGCAGTGCGGCCCGGCGATGGTCGTCGAAAAGTCGAGGACGCGCAGGCCGTGCAGCGGCCTTGTCTGTTCGGTTGTCAGGGTCATTTGAGGGGGATCACCGCGTTACGAGGATGAGAACGACGCCGCCGATCACGAGGATGCTGCCGATCCATTCGCCGATCGACGGCTTCTCCTTGAGGACGAGGCGTGAGGAAATGAAGGTGAAGACGAGTTCGATCTGGCCGACGGCGCGCACCAGGGCGGCATTCTCGAGCGTCATGGCGAGCGCCCAGCCGGCCGATCCCAGGACGCTGAAGATGCCGACCCAGATGGAGGAACGCCAACTGACCCAGACCTTGCCCAGTTGCGGCCGGTCGCGTCGCGCGAGGTAGAGGCCCATCAGGACGACCTGGATGGTGTTCATGCAGGCGAGCACCGTGATGCCGCGGATCATGAAATCGCCCTCGGTCAGGAGCTTCGAGGCCTCGCGGATCGTGCCGGCGGCAATGGCAAAGACCGCACCGGACAGGATGCCGTAGACCGCGCCCTTGTGCGTGAGGTCGGCAAGGAGACCGCGTATGTCGGAGAGCTTGCCGCGCACGCTCAGGATCGCGACGCCCCCCAGGCAGACCAGGATGCCCATCCAGGAGCCGAAGGCCAGCGGTTCACCAGCGATGTAGGTCGCGAACAGCGCCACGAACACCGTCTCGGTCTTGGAGTAGACCGTGCCGACGGTGAAATTGCGCAGCGAGAAAGAGTGGATCATCAGCGACGTCGCCACGATCTGGGCCACGCCCGCGATGGTCACGAGCCCGAGGAAGGCCATCGTGATCGTCGGCACCGTCCGGCCGGTCCCCCAGACGAGGACGGCGAGGGCGCCAAGCGCCAGCGGGGCGCCGTAGAGGTAGCGGACGAAATTCGCGCCATCGACGCTCAGCAGGCCGCGAATCTTCTGCTGCATCGTCGTCCGGATGTTCTGACACAGCGCGGCGGCGATGGTGATCGGTATCCAGAGCGGCACGTCATTCTCCCTGACCGGGAGTGTATGGGCTGGGCGCGTGCCACTCCAGTGGCGCCTCTCCGCAGGGCGAACCGCTAGAGGTCGGCGCCGACCGCCTGTGCCACCGAGGTGAAGCCGTCGCGCTGCAACAGGACTGCAAGCTCGTCCTTGACGCGGCGGATGAGCGGCGGGCCTTCATAGACCATGGCCGAATAAAGCTGCACCAGCGTGGCACCGGCGCGGATCTTGGCATAGGCATCGGCGCCCGAGCCGACGCCGCCGCAGCCCACCAGCGGAAATTGGCGTTCCACGCGTTGCGCGGTCTTGCGCAGGACCGCGGTCGAGAGCGTCGTCAACGGTGCGCCCGACAGGCCACCGGTCTCGCCGCGCCGTTCCGAACGCAACGACGCCGGTCGCGACAGAGTCGTGTTTCCGACGATGATGCCGTCCATCCGCAGATCGCGGCAGACCGCGACGATGTCGTCGAGATCGTCGTCGGTGGCATCCGGCGCGATCTTCACGAGGAGCGGCACGGGTTTGCTGGCGATCGCGTCCTGCACGCGCTTCAGGAGGCCCGCCAGTTCGGTGCGGCCCTGGAGATTGCGCAGGCCGGGTGTGTTGGGCGAGGAGACGTTGCAGACGAGGTAGTCGGCATAGGGTGCCAGCGCCACGCTGCAGGTCACATAGTCGGCGGCCCGGTCGGTGCTGTCCTTGTTGGCGCCGACGTTGATGCCGACGAAGCCACGCCGGGGGCGGGTGGCCAGCCTGGACCGGGCGGCCTCGAGCCCCTGGCCCGGAAAGCCCATCCGGTTGATGACTCCCCGGTCCTCGGGCAGGCGGAACAGCCGCGGTCGCGGGTTGCCGTCCTGCGGCCGTGGAGTGACGCTGCCGATCTCGACGAGGCCAAAGCCCAAGCCGAGCATCGCATCAGGGACCTCGGCGTTCTTGTCGAAGCCTGCGGCGAGACCGATCGGATTGGGAAGCTGGCGGCCCCAGACCGTGACCAGGAGCGACGCCGGGTCGGGCTTGCGGTCGCCCGGGAGCAACCCGCTTTTCAGCGCGCGGATCGCCAATCCATGCGCGGTTTCCGCATCGAGACGGGTGAGAAACTTGTCGGCGAGGGAATACCAGACGGCCATCCCGTCTGGTTAGCAGAGAGTCCCTGTGGAGCGCTTTATCGCTAGCGCCGTTCGAGGCCGTTGTTCGGCCGGAGTGCCATCGAATCACTGAACACAACCAGGAACAATTCCCTGAAAAGCTGCTCGATACGTGGATCGTCCGGGCCCGTCGCCGGTGTCCAGGCAGTCGTCTGCGACAGCGACAAGTCGTTGCGGCAATAGACGGCAAAAAGCTTGAAGAGGCCGGGCGTCCCGGGGCCGACTCGACGCGTGCCGGCGCAGACCGAGTCGGCACCAAGGTCATTGGCGTAATCGAACACCAGCACCAGCCGGTAGTAGGGTCGCGGCATTTCCGCCGGATTGTCGTAAGTGAAGGTCAGATTGGGTCGCGGCTTGGCGACCTGCATCGTCGGCAGCAGGCGTCGCGCTACTTCGTCGGCCGCCACATTGGGAAACGGGTTACCCTCGAGGATGACCTGGAAGGCCTTGTTGTCGGCGGCGTTCCAAAAGTCGATAAAATCGTACTGAGGCGCGTAGTAGGTGCCGCCGATAGTTCCCGCGCAGGCAACAGCAGGTACAGCGACTGCGGCCGCGATCAACGTGGCGACCTTCTTCGCAAAACGCATGCGAGCCTCCTCATCAAGTCGGATCATATATCCAGATCGCGAGCAAATTTGGCATTTTCCTGGATGAAGGCATAGCGCTTCTCGGGCTTCCGCCCCATCAGATCCTCGACCAGCGTTGCCGTCCGCATGGCTTCGCGGCGGGCATCGACGTCGGCCGCGGTCGGAACATCGACTTTCAGCAGGATGCGCTTGGTCGGGTCCATCGTGGTCTCGCGCAGATGGACTGACTGCATTTCGCCGAGTCCCTTGAAGCGCGTCATCTCGGCCTTGCCGCCGAACACTGTCCGCAGGAGCTCGTCCTTCTGCTGTTCGTCATGGGCATACTCCGTCCGGCCGCCCTTGCTCATGCGGAAGAGCGGCGGCTGGGCCAGGAAGAGATGGCCGTTCTCGATCAGCTTCGGCGTCTCCCGGTAGAAGAATGTCATCAGCAGTGCTGCGATGTGGGCGCCGTCGACATCGGCGTCGGTCATGATGATGACGCGCTCGTAGCGTAGCCGGTCGTCGCTGTAGTGGGCGCCGGTGCCGCATCCCAAGGCCTGGATGAGATCCTGGATTTCCTGGTTCTCGCGCAGCTTGTCGGCACTGGCGCTGGCCACGTTCAGGATTTTTCCACGCAACGGCAATATCGCCTGCGTCTCTCGATTGCGCGCCGCTTTTGCCGAACCGCCGGCCGAATCACCCTCGACCAGGAAAATCTCGGTGCCGATCGACCCGGTGCTGCTGCAGTCGGCCAGCTTACCGGGCAGGCGCAGCTTGCGCGTCGCGGTCTTGCGCTGCTGCTCGCGGTCCTGCTTGCGGCGAAGCCGCTCATCGGCCTTGGCGATGATGTGCTCGAGCAGGACATTGCCGGCTTCTTTGTCGCCAGTCAGCCAGTGCTCGAAATTGTCGCCGACGATGGTCTCGACCAGCTTGGTCGCCTCGACGCTGACAAGCTTTTCCTTGGTCTGTCCCTGGAACTGCGGCTGTTCGATGAACACCGACACCAGGCCCGCCGAGCCTTCGATCACGTCGTCGGCGGTGATGATCGAGCCCTTGCGGTTGCCCGTGAGCTCGGCATAGCGCTTCAGGCCGCGCAGCAGCGCGCTGCGGAAGCCCGACTCATGCGTGCCGCCTTCGGCCGTCGGCACCGTGTTGCAGTAGGAGCGGACGAAGCCTTCCTCGTCGTTCGGCCACCATACCGCCCATTCGACCTTGCCGCCCGCAGTCCCGTTGGTCTCGCTCTTGGCCTCGCCGGCGAAGGGCTGCGGCACGACGGTGGGCCGCTGGCCGATCTCCGATGTCAGGTAGTCCTTCAGGCCACCAGCGAAGTGGAAGGTCTCCTCGGCCGGAATGGCACTGTCCTTCGGCAGCAAGGACGGATCGACTTTCCAGCGAATCTCCACGCCACGGAAGAGGTAGGATTTGGATCGCGCCATGCGGTAGAGCCGCTCGGCGACGAAGGCATGCTTGCCGAAGATCTCCGGATCGGGATGGAAAGTAACGGTGGTGCCGCGCCGGTTGGGTGCAGGGCCGGCCGACTTGAGCTTGGACGTGGGCTTGCCGCGCGAGAAGGTCTGGACCCAGGCCTGGCGGTCGCGCGCGACCTCGACGACCAGCTCGTCGGAAAGAGCGTTGACCACCGATACGCCGACGCCGTGCAGGCCGCCCGACGTCGCGTAGACCTTGTTGTTGAACTTGCCGCCGGAATGCAGCGTGGTGAGGATGACTTCCAGCGCCGACTTGTTCTTGAATTTCGGATGCGGATCGGTCGGGATGCCGCGGCCGTTGTCACGCACCAGGATGCGGTTGCCGGTCAGCATCTCGAGCCAGATCGTGTCGGCATGGCCGGCCACGGCCTCGTCCATGGCGTTGTCCAGCACCTCGGCCACGAGGTGGTGCATCGCCCGCTCGTCGGTGCCGCCGATGTACATGCCGGGGCGCTTGCGGACAGGTTCGAGGCCTTCCAGAACCTCGATGTCGCGGGCGGTATAAGAGGTGTCCTTGGTCGCCGCGGCACGCTTGCCGCCACCCGACTGACCGAAGAGATCGCCGTTCTTGGCCATGTTGCTTCTTTTGTTGCCGGCCGCGCGAGGGGATCACTTGATGGCCGCTGGAGCATGGGTATGGTAGCAAAATCGGCCGAAATCAACCATATCCGGTGGGGAAACGATGTCTGAAAGTCGCCGCGATCCCATCGTAAGGACCGTCCCGCAGCCGGCCGACATGAACGGGAACGGCGACATTTTCGGTGGCTGGGTGCTCTCCCAGATGGACATCGCGGGCGGCTCGCTGGCTGCACGGGCAGCCAAGGGCAGGGTGGCGACCGTGGCAATCACCGCCATGACGTTCGTCCAGCCGATCAAGGTGGGAGATATGGTGTCGATCTATGGAGAAGTCGTGAAGATCGGCCGGACCTCGATCACCATTGCGCTCGAGACCATGGTGCAGCGCCGCCACGAGCAGGGCGACCTTCGCGTCACCCACGGCACCTATGTTTTCGTGGCGATCGACGACAACGGCAAGCCGCGGCCAGTGCCGCCGCAGGAGGCAATTGCATGAAGGCGGCTTTCGGACTGCTTCTCGCGATCGCCGGGGCCCTGATTTCGTCGACGGCATTCGCGCATCCGCACATCTGGATCCAGGAAGTGATCCGGGTCGTGACCAAGGACGGCAAGTACACCCACGTGGAAATCGAGTGGCGCTTCGATCCGTTCTCGAGCGAGATCGAGATTCCGCTGATCGACGAGAACCAAGACGGCAAGTTCTCGGCCAAGGAAACCAAGACGCTTGCCGACGAGATGATCCCGGAACTCAAGAATTACGGGTACCTGACGTGGCTCAATACCGGCGGAAAGGATTTCCGGCCGAAGCAGCGGCCGGCCTTTTCGGCGCGGATCGACGATCCGGCGAGCTTCATCCCTCCCGATTGGGATCGCACTGCCGGTGACAATGCCGGCATGCCGATGCCGCAGAACAAGCGGGTGGGGCAACCCGACGCGCCACGCAAGAAGGGGCCGCGGAATCTCGTCTACATCTTTCGCTTCGCCTTGCCCGAGCCCAGCAAGTCGGTCTCGATCGTGAGCTATGATCCGGAAGATTTCATGCGGCTCGAGGTCGACAAGGCCTCCATTCCGGCGGGTTGCACGCTCTCTCGAAGCCCCGCGCACAAGACTGAATTCGTGCGCGGCTATCCCGTCTTCGCCGACATCGTGACGTGCCAGCTTCCATGAGGTCGGATTCCGTGAAGGTCACCGTCCTGCGTTCGCCGTTCGTCTGGATCGGCGTGCTGCTCCTGTTGGCAATCGTCGGCGCGTTGGTATTCAGCGATGGGGTCGCCGAACTGGCGCGGTATTCCGCCGATTACCAGCGCCGCATCCAACAGGCGCTGTCGACGTCGCTGCGGGACATCAAGTCCGGTTCGGGATCGCTGGCGCTCTGGACGCTCGCCAGCGTGTGCTTCGGCTATGGCGTGGTGCATACGCTGGGGCCCGGCCATGGCAAGGCAGTCGTGGTTGCGTATTTCCTGGACAGCACCAAGCCCAGGGCCTGGATCGAGGGCATCTTCGCCGGGGCCTGGATCGCCTTCACCCACACGCTGGCGGCTCTTCTGCTCGCTGGCGCGCTAAAACTCTTCTACAGCGTCGGGATGCTGGGTGCGTTGCGTGAAGTGCGCAACGTCGAGATCGTCTCCTATGTCCTCATCCTTCTGGTCGGCTTCTGGCGCCTGTGGGCAGGGATCACGGGCCGGATTCATGAGCATGACCATGGCGATCATGATCACGATCACCACGACCACCATCATGCGCATCATGGCGTGTCATCCCGCCGGACCGTCGCGGGCTGGCTGCTGCTGACCGCCGCCGGGATCGCGCCCTGCGCCGGCGCGCTGGTGGTGATCCTGCTGTCGGCGGCGCTCGGTGTTCTGTGGGCCGGTGTCGTCGGTGTCATTGCCATCGCGTTGGGCATGGCCATTACCCTTGCCGCCATCGGCATGGCCTCGATGGTCGCGCATCGCCTGATCATCGGCGACGGCGGTTCGCAGGAGATTGGCCGCATCACCACGATTGCCGCCTCGCTGATCGTCATCGCGACGGCGGGAACGCTGCTGCTGGGCGCGCTCGAACGCTTCTTCCGCTGAGCACCTGAAGTGGCGGAGATTGCGGCCCCGGCCCGGACGTCCCGGCCGCTACGCGGCGTCCTCTTAATGTGTATCGCCTGCGCCTTGTTCCCGATCATGAACGGGATCGTGAAGCTGCTGGCCGCGAGCTATGAGCCGCAGCAGATCGTCTGGTTCCGTATCGTCTCGCACCTGGTTCTGGTAGCGGTCGTGTTCATGCCGCGCATGGGACTGGGGCTGCTGCGCACCCGTCGCATCGGCACGCAGTTCGTGAGCTCGGTGATGATGCTGCTGTCGACGCTGTTTTTCTTCTCGGCGGTCAAGTCGATCCCGGTCGCCGAGGCGATCTCGGTCACCTTCGTCGCCCCGCTCGCCGTCGTGCTGCTGGCCTGGCCGCTGCTCGGCGAGCGCATCACCTGGTTCCGGATGGCCGCGGTCATCGTTGGTTTCAGCGGCGTGCTGATCGTGATCCGGCCCGGCAGCGCGGTGTTCCAATGGGCGTCGCTGCTGCTGCTGTGCAGCGCCATGTGCTACGCAATCTACCAGATCCTGATCCGCCGCCTGGCCGGGATCGATGCCCCGGCCACCTCGATCTTCTACAGCGTGCTGCTGGGCGCGATCATCATGTCGATCTGGCTGCCCTTCGTGTGGAAGATGCCGACGAACTGGATCGACTGGGCGCTGCTCTGCTCGCTGGGCGTCTTCGGCGCGCTCGGCCACTACTGCGTTGCCAAGGCGATGACCTACGCTTCGGCAAATTTCGTGGCGCCGTTCAACTATACGCAGATGATAGGCTCGGTCATCGTGGGGTATTTCATGTTTGCCGAAGTGCCGGACTTCTACACCTGGCTTGGCACGGCCGTGGTGGTCGGCGCGGGCCTCATGGTCGGCTGGCAGGGCAGGCGGGCAACAAAGACTTAAGGAGACCGACATGCCGTATCTCGTCGCTGCAGATTTGCCGACCACGTCGGCGGGCGCGCGCTTCCGGGCGCTGCTGGAGCGGCCCGGCATCCTGCAGATGCCAGGTGCGCACAACGGCATGGCGGCGCTTCAGGCCCGCAGCGCGGGCTTCGACGCGCTCTACCTTTCCGGCGCCGGCATGTCGGCGTCCATGGGGCTGCCTGATCTGGGCGTGATCACGATCGATGAGGTCTGCTTCTTCATTCGACAGGTCGCGCGCGCCTCGGGCCTGCCGGTGCTGGTCGATGGCGATACCGGCTACGGCGAAGCGCTCAACGTCATGCACATGGTACGGGCCTTCGAGGAGGCCGGCGCCGGCGCGGTCCATATCGAGGATCAGATCCTTCCCAAGAAGTGCGGCCATCTCAACAACAAGAAACTGGCCAATGCCAACGACATGGCGGCCAAAGTTCACGCCGCGTCGCGCGCCCGCCGCGATCTGTTCATCATCGCCCGCACCGATGCGGCGGCAAGCGAAGGCATCGACGGCGCTGTGGCGCGCGCGCGGAAGTACCTTGAGGCGGGCGCCGACGCGATCTTTCCTGAAGCTCTGCACAGTGCCGACATGTTCCGCGCCTTTGCCAAGGCGATGCCGGGCGTCAAGCTCCTCGCCAACATGACTGAGTTCGGCCAGACGCCGTTCTTCACGGCCAGTGAGTTCGAAGCCATGGGATATCGGATGGTGATCTGGCCGGTCTCGGCGTTCAGGGTCGCGAACAAGGCGCAGGAGAGGCTCTTCGCGGCACTCCGGCGCGACGGCGGCGCGCAGAACATGCTCGACCAGATGCAGACCCGCGCTGAACTGTACGCCACCATCCGCTATCACGACTACGAGGCGCTCGACGCCTCGATCGTCCAGACGATCGTGCCGCAGGGAATGCCGCAGCGCGACTAAAGCCCCAGGGTGGAGAGGTCGGGGGCGCTGCGGTGGAAGTCGGTCGCGTCCTGGAAGGCTTTGCCGAGACGCAGCACATCCCGTTCGGCGAAGGGCTTGCCGACAATCTGGATACCGACCGGCAGACCACCGGACTGGCCGGACGGCATCGCGAGGCTGCAGAGGCCGAGGTAGTTGCCCGGCCGTGTCAGGTAGCCCGGGATCGGCGAGGTCTCGTCGACTTCGGAGAGCGGAATCGCCGGTATCGCCATGGTCGGCATCACGATGGCATCGTAGGGCCGAAACCAGTCGGCGAAGGCCCGCCGACGCTCGGCCATCATGCGGATCTCCTCCGCATAGGCCCCGGGCAACAGCAGTTTGGCAGCCTGGGCGCGCGCCCGCACGCCGGGCCCGATCGCCTTGCTCATGTCCTCGATATAGTCGCGATGCAGGGAATAGGCCTCCGACGAGATCATCGTGCCAGCCGGCCGCGAAAGATCGAAATACCAGTCGGGCAGACGCACCGCTTCGACCGTGGCGCCGAGGCTCTCGAAGGTCCGCGCCGCCGTCTGCCAGGCCTTGGTCACGTCGGCATGCATGAAGTTGGGCAGTTGCTTCGTGTCGGGAATGGCGATCCGCATGCCTTCGATAGAGCCCGGCTGCGTGGCGAGCGTGAAATCCTCCAGCGGCTGGCCGAGCGTCGTCGGGTCGCGGGGGTCCGGGGCGGCCAGCGCGTTCAGCATCAGCGCGCAATCCTCGACCGAGCGGGCCATCGGTCCGATCGAATCGAGAGTCCAGCTCAGCATGATGGTACCGGAGAGACCGATGCGCCCGAACGTGACTTTCAGGCCGACCAAGCCGTTGAAGGCCGAGGGGATGCGCACGGAGCCGCCGGTGTCGCTGCCGATGCCCGCCGGCGTCAGCCGCGCTGCGACGGCGACGCCGGTGCCGCTGGAGGAACCGCCCGGTACGCGATGGGTCGCGAGGTCCCAGGGATTCCAGGGTGCGCCCATCAGGGGATTGGTGCCCCAGCCGCCGAAGGCGAATTCGACCATGTGCAGCTTGCCGAGCGGGATCATGCCGGCAGCGGTGAGGCGTTCGACGGTGTTGGACGTCTCGGTGGCGATCCGGCCCTCGAACATCTTCGAGCCGCCGGTGCCGACCTTGCCGGCGATGTCGCAGAGATCCTTGTAGGCGACCGGCAGCCCGTGCAGGGGCGGCAAAGGAAAGTTCGCGGCGCGTGCCCGGTCGGCGCCGTCCGCCATTGCCTTCGCGGCGTCGCCATAAACTTCGGTGAAGGCGTGGAGCTTGCCATTGGCCTTGGTGATCCGGCCGAGCAGGCCATCGACGATCTCGCGCGAAGAAAACTTCTTGGCAGCGAGGCCGGCGGCGAGTTCGGTCAGAGTAAGGGTATGGAGGGTCATCAGTAAGTCGCCCTTCCGCCGGAGAGGTCAAAGGTAGCGCCTGTTGCAAACGTGCATTGGCTGGAGGCGAGCCAGGCGACCATCTCGGCCACTTCTTCCATGTCGCCGAAGCGGCTCATGGGGATCTTCGACAGCATGTAGTTGATGTGCTGCTCGGTCATCTGGCTGAACATCTCCGTCTTCACCGCCGCTGGCGTAACGCAATTCACCAGCACCCCTGTCGTAGCAAGTTCCTTGCCGAGAGACTTGGTGAGGCCGATGACACCGGCCTTGGACGCCGAATAGGCCGAGGCATTCGGGTTGCCTTCCTTGCCGGCCACCGACGCGATGTTGACGATGCGGCCCCAGCCGCGTTTCGCCATGCCGTCCGCGACGGCCCGATTGCACAGGAACACGCCCGTCAGGTTGATATCGATCACCTGTCGCCAGGCGTCCACGGGGTAGGCGGCGACGGTCATGTTCGGCCCGGTGATGCCAGCGCTCGCAACCATGATATCGGGCGGCGCCAATCGCTTCTCCGTGCTGGCCAGGGCCTCGGCGACCGACGTTTCGCTGGTCACATCGACTGAAACGGCAATGGCGCCCTTCAGGGCGGCGGCCGACTGCTCGGCGCGGGCGAGGTCGCGATCCCAGAGAGCGACGCGGCCGCCACCGGCGGTGATTTTCGCAGCGCAAGCCAGGCCGATCCCACGCGCGCCGCCGGTCACGATCGCCGTCCGGCCCTTGAACAAATCCGCTGCCATGCTTGTCTCCCAAGCGCTTGAACTGCCTAGCGATTCCCACCATATCGGCGCCCCGCGCCATCCGCTACACTGACGCTTCCGCGTTCCCCCCTATAGCGCTTTTCAGGAGTTGCATGTCCTCCGCCACGCCGGCATCCATCGACGCCACCGTCGAGCTCCTGAAGAGCGGCGACTATATCGCCGATCGCAGCCTCGCCACCGTTCTCTACCTTGCCCTGAAGCTCGGCCGTCCGCTGTTCTGCGAAGGCGAAGCTGGGGTCGGCAAGACAGAGATTGCCAAGGTTCTGGCCGCAACCCTCAAGCGTCCCCTGATTCGCCTGCAATGCTACGAAGGGCTCGACGTCGCATCCGCCGTCTACGAGTGGAATTACGCCCGGCAGATGATCGAGATCAGGCTGGCCGAAGCGCAAGGCGTGCACGATCGCGGACAGCTGGCGGCGGATATTTTCGACGAGCGGTTCCTGATCCGCCGTCCGTTGCTCGAAGCGCTCAGCCCGCATACCGAAGGCGCACCGATCCTGCTGATCGACGAGTTGGATCGGACCGACGAGCCGTTCGAGGCCTACCTGCTGGAATTGCTGTCCGACTTTCAGGTCACGATCCCCGAACTCGGCACCGTGAAGGCGGCCGAGATCCCGATCGTCATCGTAACCTCCAATCGCACGCGCGAAATTCATGACGCGCTGAAGCGCCGCTGCTTCTATCACTGGGTCGACTATCCCGACCTGAAGCGCGAATTGGAAATCCTCAAGGTGAAGGCGCCGGGTTCGAGCGAGCGCCTGTCGCGGCAGGTCGTGGGATTCGTCCAGGAACTGCGCAAGCTCGACCTCTTCAAGGCACCTGGCGTCGCTGAATCGATAGATTGGGCGACGGCATTGTCGGAGCTGAACACGCTCGATCTCGATCCCAGGACCATCAACGATACGCTGGGCGTGCTGCTCAAGTACCAGGACGACATCCAGCGCCTGCAGGGCACGGAAGCGGCCGAGATTCTGCGCAAGGTGAAGTCAGATATCGCCGCCGAGCCGCTGGGCTAGGCCGGGTGATGGACGTGCTGCCCGAATCGGCACCCGCGCCTGATCCGCGCGAGGGCAAGCTCGCCACCAACATCGTACACTTTGCCCGCACGCTGCGGACCGCCGGACTGCGCGTCGGGCCAGGGCAGGTCCTGCGCGCCATCGAAGCGGTCGAAGCGGCGGGCTTGCGGAAGAGGGACGATTTTTACTGGACGCTGCATTCGGTGTTTGTGAACCGGCGTGACCAGCGCGAGATTTTCGACCAGGCGTTCCACGTCTACTGGCGCAATCCGCGGCTCCTGGAAAAGATGATGGAGATGCTGCTGCCGCAGGTTGGCGTGCCGGCGGAGCAGGACGAGCGCAAGCAGCTCAGCCGCCGCCTGCAGGAGGCTCTGCAGCCCGGCCGGGGCGAGGCGCCGCCGGATGAGGGCGAGCCGCCGGAAGTCGAGGTCGAGGCGACCTTTACCGTTTCCGATCGGGAGATCCTGCAGCACCGGGATTTCGAGCAGATGTCGCAGGCGGAGATCGACGACGCGCTGCGGGCCATCGCCCGGATGCGCCTGCCGGTGCCGGAGCGGCGGACCCGGCGGTTCCGCCCGGCCCGACGCGGGCCCAGGGTCGATTTCCGCGCCTCGCTGCGCCGCGCACTCAGGCCGGAAGGGCTGACCGAGCTACGCCGCCGCGAGCCGCGCCGGCGCCCGCCGCCGCTGGTCGTGCTCTGTGACATCTCGGGGTCGATGGCGCGCTACACGCGCATGTTCCTGCATTTCATGCACACGATTACCAACGATCGGGACAGGGTCTTCTGCTTCACCTTCGGCACCCGCCTGACCAACGTGACGCGTTCCTTGCGTTATAGGGATGTGGATATAGCGCTGGCCAAAGCCTCGGCGCAGGTCGAAGATTGGTCGGGTGGCACACGGATCGGACAGTCACTGCATGAGTTCAACAACAAATGGTCGCGGCGCGTGCTGGGGCAGGGGGCCGTGGTCGTGCTGATCACGGACGGGCTCGACCGCGAAGGCGGCGACGGCCTCGCGGCCGAAATGGAGCGACTTCACAAGTCGTGTTCGCGGCTGGTTTGGCTCAACCCGCTCTTGCGCTACGGCGCCTACGAACCCAAATCCCAGGGCAACAAGGCCATGTTGCCCCATGTCGACGAGTTCCGGCCCGTTCACAATCTCGAAAGCCTGGCCGGGCTGATCGCGGCCCTCGGCGCGGTGACGCCCGGCGCCGATCGACGGCTGGCCACGTGGCAGACAGAACTGCGCAAGGAGTAGACATCATGAGTGACGCGCTCGATGTGCTGGATCAGGTCGGCAAGTGGAAGAGTTCAGGCAAGGGGGTCGCCATCGCTACGGTGATCACGACCTGGGGATCGTCGCCGCGCCCCGTGGGCAGCCAGCTCGGCGTCGATGATTCGGGCGCCATGGTCGGCTCGGTATCGGGCGGCTGCATCGAAGGCGCCGTCGTGAAGGAGGCGTTGGCGGCGATCGCCGACGGCAAGCCGCGCCTTCTCGATTTCGGGGTCACCGACGAGCAGGCCTGGGATGTGGGCCTGGCCTGCGGCGGCAAGGTGCAGGTGTTCGTCGAGAAGGTGGGCTGAGCGATGAAGGCCGAAACTGTCGCGGCGCTGCAAGAGGCGCGCACCAAGCGCCACCCCCTGGTGCTCGCCACCCGTCTCAGCGATGCCGGCGAGACGCTGATTTATGCCGACCGGGCCGAGGGTGTCCTCGCCAAGGATGCGGCGCTGCTTGCCGCCGCGCATCGCGCGCTGGGAATCGGCCGCAGCGAGACGGTCGATCTCGGCGGCGAGAAGGTCTTCCTCAATGTCTATGTACCACCGCCGCGCCTGATCATCGTGGGCGCGGTCCATATCGCCCAATCGCTGGCGCCGATGGCGGCCATGCTCGACTTCGATGTCACCGTCGTCGATCCGCGCGGCGCGTGGGCCACCAGCGCGCGCTTTCCCGGCGTAAAGGTGATCCAGGACTGGGCCGACGAGGCATTCCAGGCGATGGGGCTCGATGTTTCCACCGCCGTCGTCACCCTGACGCACGATCCCAAGCTCGACGATCCGGCGCTTGAAGCGGCGCTGAAGTCCGATGTCTTCTATATCGGCGCGCTCGGCAGCCGAAAGACCCATGCCAAGCGCAAGGAGCGGCTGGCCGAGGTCGGGATCACCGACGAGATGTTTGCACGCGTCCACGGGCCGGTAGGTCTCAATATCGGCGCCAAGTCGCCGGCCGAAATCGCGGTGTCCATCCTTGGCCAGATCGTCGAAGTGCGGGCGCGTCGTCTCGAAATCCTGGCCGGACCAAAGGTGGTCGCAGCGTGAGATTTGGCGATACTCCCATCGACGAGGCCGCGGGCGCGATTCTGGGCCATAGCTGGCGTTCGGGTGGGATCAACTTCTCCAAGGGGCGGCGACTGTCGGCCGACGATGTCGGCAAGCTGAAGGCCGCCGGCGTCGCAACGGTCGTGGCCGCACGGCTGGATGCCGACGATGTGCACGAGGACGAGGCGGCGGCGACCGTCGCCAAGGCCCTGGCAGGTGAGGGCATCGAGGTCACGGCGCCTTTTACAGGCCGCTGCAACCATTTTGCCCGTGGCTCTGGGCTCGCCGTCGTCGATCACGCCCGCATCGACGCGCTGAACGAACTCGACGAGTCGGTTACCGTTGCGACCTTGCCGCCCTTCGCGCGGGTCGAACCGCGCCAGATGGTGGCGACAGTGAAGATCATTCCCTATGGCGCGCCGAAGTCGGCGGTGGCGCGCGCGGTCGAAGTCGCGCACTCGGCCAACCGGCCGCTCATCTCCGTAGCGCCGTTCCGTGCGATGCGGGCGGGGTTGGTGCAGACAAGGCTCCCGGGCACGCGCGACAAGGTGCTCGACAAGGCCCTCGGCACGACGACCAAGCGCCTGACGTCTCTCGGCAGCATGCTGAGCGGCGAGCGCCGCGTGACACACGACGCCGCGGCCATTGCCGGGGCGTTGAAGGAATTGAAGGCGGAAGGTTGCGACCTCTTCCTGATCGCGGGCGCATCGGCGATCGTGGATCGCCACGACGTTGTGCCGTTGGGCATCGCCGAAGCCGGCGGCACGGTCCATCATTTCGGCATGCCGGTCGATCCCGGCAACCTGCTGCTGACGGCCGAACTCGACGGCAAGCCGGTACTGGGGCTGCCGGGCTGCGCTAAGTCACCCAAGTACAACGGCTTCGACATGGTGCTGGAGCGGCTGGCCGCGGGTCTGACGGTGGGCCGGGCGGAGATCGTGCGCATGGGCGCGGGTGGCCTGCTGGCCGAGATCGCGAGCCGGCCACAGCCGCGCGACGACGAGCCCTCGGAAGGCGAAGGCCCGCAGCAAGCGCCGCGCGTGGCCGTGCTGGTCCTGGCCGCCGGCCGGTCGACGCGCATGGGCGGCCCCAACAAGATGCTGGCCGACGCCAATGGTGCGCCGCTGGTCGTCCATGCCGTGAAGGCGGCGCTCGAATCGCAAGCCGTCGAGATCGTCGTCGTACTCGGCCACATGGCGGATCAGGTGAGGGCGGGAATCGAAAATGCCATCCCCGGCCGGTCGCGTCTGCGCTTCGTCACCAATCCGGATTTCGTCGACGGCCTCAGCACGTCGGTGCGGACCGGCATCGGTGCGCTCAGCAGCAACGTCGATGCCGCCATCGTGCAGCTGGGCGACATGCCCGGAGTCGGCGCCGGCCTGCTCAATCGCCTGATCGCGGCCTTCAGCCCGGTCGAGGGGCGTGCGATCTGCGTGCCGACGGTCGGCGGCAAGCGCGGCAATCCCGTCCTGTGGGCGCGGCGTTTCTTTCCCGAGATGGCCACTTTGTCGGGGGACAGCGGCGCCAAGCATCTGATCGGCGAGCATGCCGACCTCGTCTGCGAGGTCGAGATGACGGGTGAGGCGGCGATCACCGACATCGACACGCCCGAGGCGCTAAAAGCCTGGCGGGAGCGGAGTCCGGTATGAGTTTCAATGTCGGCGCCGTCCGCGGGCAGTTTCCGATCCTGTCCGAAATCATCGACGGCCGGTCGGTCCACTATCTCGACAATGGCGCTTCGGCGCAGACACCCAATGCCGTGCTCGATGCCGTGCGGACCTACGAGACCACCGGCCGCGCCAACGTGCTGCGCGGCGTCCATCGGCTCGCCGAGCGCGCGACCGATGCCTACGAGAATGCGCGCACTGAAGTCGCGGCCTTTCTGGGTGTCGCGCCCATGGAAATCGTCTTTACCGGCGGCTGCACGGCGGCGATCAACCTGGTGGCCTATTCCTACGGCTCTCTCCTGAAGCCAGGCGACCGCATCCTGCTGTCGGAGCTGGAACACCATTCCAACATCGTGCCGTGGCAGATGCTCCGTGCGCGCGCCGGCATCGAGATCGACATGGTGCCGGTGACGGTCGATGGCCGCATCGATCTCGACAAGTTGCCGGCGCTGATCACGCCGCGCACGAAGTTGATCTCGCTGGCGCATGTTTCCAACGTGACGGGGGCAATGGTCGATGTCGGCGCCGTCGTTGCCGCCGCCAGGACCGTTGGCGCCAAAGTCATGCTCGACGGTGCGCAGCGCGCCCCGCACGGGCCCATCGATCTGCCGGCACTCGGCGTCGATTTCTACGTCTTCGCCGGCCACAAGGCCTATGGGCCGAACGGCATCGGCGTGTTGTGGGCGAAGGCCGAGCTGCTCGATGCCATGCCGCCGTTCATGGGTGGCGGCTCGATGATCGGCCGCGTGACATTCGCCGAGACCACCTGGGCGCCACCGCCGCGACGCTTCGAAGCCGGCACGCCGCCGATCGCTCCCGCGATCGGACTTGGTGCTGCCTGCAAATGGATGCGGGCGCTCGACTGGACCGGTGCCCATGCCCACGAGATGACGATGGTGCAGCATCTGATGGACGGCCTGCAGAAAATCGACGGTGCGCGGATCTTCGGTCCGGCCGGGCTGCAGAACCGCTATCCCGTCGTGTCGTTCATGCTGGACGGCGTCCATCCGCACGACGTTGCCCAGACACTCGACTCGTTCGGCGTCGCGGTCCGCGCCGGCCATCACTGCGCGCAGCCGCTGATGGACCGCTTCGACCTCGACGGCACGACCCGCGTCTCCATGGCGCCCTACAACGACAGCAGCGACATCGACGCCTTGCTCACCGGCGTTCGGCACGCCGCGAAGACGCTGCGATGAGCGATCAGCTCTACCAGGCACAGATCGTCGCGCTCGCCAAGGCCAAGACCGGCGCGGGCAAGCTCGAGAATCCGACCAAGTCGGCCCGCCGCGACAATCCCCTGTGCGGCGACCGGGTGACGATCGACGTCCGGTTGGATGGGCAGGGCAGGATTGCCGAGATCGCCCATCAGGTGCGTGGCTGCCTGCTCTGTCAGGCCTCGGCCTCGGCGCTTGCCTCGGTTGCTGTCGGGCGCGACGCGGCGGGGATTGCTGAGATCCGGCACGATGCCGAACGTGCGGTCGGCCGTGAAGCCGGAGAGGCGCGGGAGCCATTCGCGGCCTTCGCGCCCGTCGCCGCCCACAAGTCGAGGCAGGAGTGCGTGCTGCTACCGTTGGAAGCCCTGAAAGACGCACTCTCGTAGATTCGTCGCAACAGCGCCCCGGTTGCGTCATAGTCCGCGCTCACGGTGCGCGGGCAGCGCCGGGGAGGCCTCATGCGATATCTTCTTACCAGTCTGGCTCTTCTGAGCCTCTTCACCTTTCCCACTTTCGCTTCTGCCCAGGACCTGGTCCTCAAGCGGGTGATGCTGTCCTCGGGCGGCATGGGCTACTTCGAGTATGAAGCCACCGTCGATGGCGATGCGACGCTGAAGCTTACGGTCTCGCTGCAGCAGGTCGACGACGTGCTGAAGAGCCTGGTCGTCTATGACGATAAGGGCGGTGTCGGCGGACTCAGCCTGCCGGGACGTGAGCCGCTGGCCCAGGCCTTCAAGGATCTGCCCTTCGATCAGGACTCGCTGGGCTCGCCCAGCCAGTTGCTGGCAACCCTCAAGGGCGCGCAGATCACGGTGGGCGGCAGCCGCGCCATCTCGGGCCGCATCGTCTCGGTCCAGGAAGAGACCGTCGCGCTCGGCAACGACAAGGGCACGACCACGCGCACGCGCGTCACCCTGTTCACCGGCCTCGGCCTGCAGCAGTTTATCCTCGAAGACGCAGAGAACCTGCAGTTCTCCGATGCGGCGCTGCGCGACAAGGTGGCCCAGGCGCTGATCGCCATCCAGGGCAACCGCGCCAAGGATGCCCGGACCATCGACCTGTCGACCCGTGGCACCGGCAAGCGCACGGTGCGCGTGGCCTACATCGTCGAAGCGCCGGTGTGGAAGGCGTCGTATCGCCTGACCCTGGGCGCAGACCCGACGGCGGCCCGCTCGGCGCTGCAAGGCTGGGCCACGATCGAGAACATGAGCGGCCAGGACTGGAAGGACGTCGAGCTCACGCTCGTCTCCGGCCGGCCGGTCGCCTTCCGCCAGGCACTCTACAACGCCTATTATGTGACGCGTCCGGAAGTGCCCGTCGAAGTCGCCGGCCGCCTCATGCCCGGCATCGACCGCGGTGGCGTGGAGGCCGATCAGCGGAGCAAGGGATCGGCACCGGCCATGCCGGCACCGGCGCCGTACCGGGCACAGCAGGAGCGGACCATGTCGCCGGCGGCCGCGCCACCACCGCCGCCTCCCGTTGCCGCTGCCGCCGAGCAGATCGAGGCCTCGGACGCCGCAACCCAGGTCATCTTCAAGTTCCCGCGCGCCGTCAGCGTCGAGAATGGGCGCACGCTGTCGATCCCGATCATCGACCGCCAGGTTCCGGCCCTGCGGATGGCGCTCTATCAGGGAGACACCGCCGCGCGTAACCCACTGGCGGCCATCCGCCTCACCAATGATGGCGAGAGCGGCCTGCCGCCGGGCATCATCACGCTCTACGAACGCGACAAGGCAGGCAATGTGGCCTATGTCGGCGACGCCCGTCTCTCGGGCTTCCCGGTCGGCGAGACGCGCTTGCTCGCCTATGCGCTCGACGAGAAGATTACCATCGAGCGCGACGTCGCCCAGACCGACCGTCTCGCCACGGGAACCATCTCCGGCGGCGTGCTGAAGCTCTCGCGCATCGTGCGTCAGACCACGACCTATCGCGTGCGCGGCCCGGCCAAGGAGCCGCGCCAGCTCATCGTCGTGCAGCGCCGGCTGCCGGGCTGGACGCTCACCAAGCCCGACGCCAAAGGCATCGACATCAGCGAGGGCAACTACCGCATCCCGTTCACGCTGCCGGGCGGCGACCAGACCCAGACTCTGGAAGTCGTGCAGGAGCAGACGCAGCAGCAGGAGTTGCGCCTGGTCGACGGCGCCGCCGACCAGATCCGCGTCTATGCGCAGGCGCGCGAATTCGACGCCAAGACCCGCGAGGCGCTCACCAAGGTGCTGCAACTGCAGCAGTCCGTCGCCGAGGCGCAGCGCAGGGGCGCACAGGTCGATGCCGAGCGGCAGGCGATCGTGCAGGAGCAGGGACGGCTACGCGAGAACCTTGCCCGGGTGCCTGCCAACAGCGACCTGCAGCGCCGCTACCTTGCCACGCTCGACAAGCAGGAAAGCGACCTCGAGGCGCTGGCCAAGCGCAAGGTCGATGCGGAGAAAGCGGTCGAGACGGCGCGCGATGCACTCCGGACGTTCGTGGCGCAGCTCGGCTAGCCGGCTCGCAGCGTCCTTACCGCGTCGTCGCGACGGAAGAGGTAGAGTAGGGTCCGGAGTGCCGCGCCGCGCTCCGACTTGAGGTCGGGATCGCGGTCGATCACCAGGCGGGCATCATCGCGAGCGGCTTGCAGCAGTTCGCCATGGGCCGCGAGATCGGCCAGCCGCATGTCGGGCAGGCCGCTTTGGCGCGTGCCCAAAAGCTCGCCGGCGCCACGCAGGCGGAGATCCTCCTCGGCAATGCGGAAGCCGTCCTCGGTCTCGCGCATGATGGCGAGTCGCGCCTTGGCCGTCTCGCCGAGCGGCTGGGCGTAGAGTAGCAGGCAACTCGACTTGCCGGCACCGCGCCCGACGCGACCGCGCAGCTGGTGCAACTGCGCAAGACCAAAGCGTTCGGCGTGTTCGATGACCATGACGGTCGCGGCAGGCACGTCGACACCGACCTCGATCACCGTCGTCGCCACCAGGATCGACAGGCGCCCATCGGCAAATGCCGCCATGGTCGCCTCGCGCTCCGTACCTTTCAGGCGGCCATGCAGCAGGCCGACCTTGCCGGGGAAGCGGGCGCTCAGGAGCTGGAATCGTTCCTCGACATTGGCGAGATCGACTTCCTCCGATTCCTCGATCAGGGGACAGACCCAATAGACACGGGCGCCAGGACTTGAGGAGGAGGGGCCGATCATGCGGCCGACGCCCTGTACGACTTCGCCGAGGCGTTCCAGGGGCAAGGTGCGGGTGTCGATCGGCAGGCGACCGGCCGGCTTCTCGGTGAGTTTGGAAACGTCGAGGTCTCCATAGGCCGCCAGCATCAATGTGCGCGGGATAGGCGTGGCCGTCATGACCAGCAGGTCGACGGCCTGGCCCTTGGAGGAAAGCGCCATGCGCTGATGGACGCCGAAGCGATGTTGCTCGTCGACGACGGCCAGCGCCAGATCGGCGAACTCGACCTCCTCCTGGACCAGCGCATGCGTGCCGATGACGAGATCGATCGAACCATCGGCCAGGCCGCGCATCGTCTCCTTCTTCTGCTTCTGGCCGTCGCGCCCGGTGAGCAGCGCGAGGCGGACGCCCGTCGCCTCGGCAAGCGGCGCGATCGTGGCGTAGTGCTGGCGCGCCAGCAGCTCGGTCGGCGCCATCAGGGCCGCCTGGGCTCCGGCTTCGACGGCGATCAGCATGGCGAGGAAGGCGACCAGCGTCTTGCCGCTGCCGACATCGCCCTGAAGCAGTCGGATCATCCGCTCGGGCTTGGCCATGTCGGCCGCGATCTCCTCGACCGCGCCTTTCTGGCTGGCCGTGAGCTCGAACGGCAACGTCTCGAGCGTGACCTTATGCAAGCGGCGGTCACCCTTGGTGGCGCGGCCGCTGACCGTGCGGTTGTGATGGCGAACCAGTGCAATAGCGAGCTGGCTCGCCAGCAATTCGTCGAAGGCGAGGCGGGCCCGTGCCGGATGCAGGGGCGCGAGGTCGGACTCCTCGGCAGGCGCGTGGGCCTGGGCAAGCGCCGCCTTCCAGCCGGCCCAGCCGTTGCGGGCGAGGTAAGCGGCGTCCTGCCATTCCTGCAGTTCGGGTGCGCGCTCGACACCGGCGGCGATCGCCTTCTGGATCGGCCGCTGGGTGAGGCCCGCGGTGAGGCCGTAGACCGGCTCCACCCGCAGGATCGACTCACGCTGGTCGAGCGGCACGACATGGTCGGGGTGCGTGATCTGCACTTCGCCCTGGTAGAGATCGATCCGGCCGCTCACGACGCGGATCTCGCCAGCCGGCAGCAGCTTCTTCAGATAGTCCTCGCGCCCGTTGAAGAAAGTGAGGCAAAGCCGGCCGGTCTCGTCGCTGCACCAGACCCGGTAAGGCTGGCGCGGGTTGCGCGGTACCAGATGCTCGTCGACCGTCACGGTCAGCGTGGCGATTGTACCAGCCTGGGCGCCCGCGATCTCCGGGGCGTTGCGGCGATCAATGAGGGCAAAGGGCAGGTGCCAGAGCAGGTCGACGACCAGCGGTCCCGTCAATTTTTCCACGAGCTTGCCCAACCGCGGCCCGATTCCGGGCAGCGATGTCACTTGGGCGAAAAGAGGGGTCAGGCTTTGCGGGCGCATTCGTGAGATGTCGGCGTGGGCAGGCTTGTGGGGCCGCGTGACTCCGCCATCGCCGCCGCCTATATGCTACGCCCCTTTTCGGGTCGGACCTGGGGAAAAGATGAGCGGCGAGGCGGATATCGAGACCCGGCGCAAGCGGCTGCTCTATCGCAGCATCTATCGTGGCAACAAGGAGAACGACATTCTCCTTGGCCAATTCGCGCGCGCGCATATCGGCTCGTTCGGTTCGAGCGAACTGGACCAGTACGAACGGCTGCTGGATACCGGCGACAACGACATTTTCGACTGGGTTTCGGGCAAGGCCGATGTTCCGGCGGAAGCCGATACGCCCGTCCTGCGACTGGTCATGGCGTTCCGGGTGAGTTTCCAGTGACCATGCCGCTCGCCGACACACTGGCCGCGATCCATCGCAAAGCCGGCCGCTGGAGCATTGCCGGCCTGCCGGAGGGCGCGGATTCACTGGTGCTGGCGGATCTGGCGCGCACCAGCGGCGGGCAGGACATTCTGCACGTGGCGCGCGACGGCCAGCGGCTGGAGCGGCTCCAGGACGGATTGCGCTTCTTCGCCCCGGAGCGCGAGGTGTTGGTCTTTCCGGCGTGGGATTGTCTGCCCTATGACCGGTTGTCGCCGCACCCGGACATCGTGGCGGAACGGCTAACGACGCTGGCCAAGCTCGCGGCGGCCAGGAAGCCGGGCGCGCCGGGCAGGATCATCCTGGCATCGGTCGGGGCTGCCCTTCAGAAAGTGCCGCCGCGCAGCCTTTATGCCGATGCCGCGGTCGTCCTGCGCAAAGGCCAGACGGTGGACGTGAACTGGCTGGCGAAGTTTCTCGGCGAAAACGGCTATGGCCGCGCCGAGACTGTAATGGAGCCCGGCGAGTTCGCGATCCGCGGCGGCCTGGTCGATCTCTTCCCACCCGGCACGGCCGAGCCGCTGCGTCTCGACCTGTTTGGCGACACGCTTGAAGAGATCCGCTCCTTCGATGCCATGAGCCAACGTTCGACCGGGCCACGTGACGAAGTCGTCCTGTTGCCGGTGAGCGAAGTGCCGCTCACGCCAGAAGGAATTGCGCGATTTCGGAGCGGCTACCGCGAGCTGTTCGGCAATGTCGCCGGCGACGACATTCTGTACGAGGCGGTGTCGGCCGGTCAGCGCCACGTCGGCATGGAGCACTGGCTGCCATTGTTCCACGAGAGGATGGAGACGATCCTCGACTATTGCCCCGACGCGACCGTGACGTCGGACCACCAGATCGCCGAGGCGTTCCAGGCACGGCACGAGTTGATCGCCGACTATTACGACGCCCGGCGCAAGACCGGCGGCAAGGGCGGCATGAGCGGTGCCGCCGACTACAAGCCGATCGCGCCGGAATTGCTCTATCTCAGCCCGAAGGAGTGGGACGGCCTGCTCGACGCACGCACGGTGGCGGCCTTCACCACCTTCGACGCGTCGCCGTCGGCCACGAACACGATCGACCTTCACGGGCGGCGCCACGAGGGCTTCGCGCAGGCCCGGACCGCACAGGGCGTCAACCTGTTCGACAAGGTGGCGGAGCATGTGAAGGCCGCCAACGGTGCCGGACGCCGGGTGGTGGTCGCCGGTTACACCGAGGGTTCGGCGAGCCGGCTGCAGCATCTCCTGCAGGAGCACGGCGCCACGACGCCTGTTCCCGTGCCGGACCTCGCCACCATGCTGGGCTTGCCGACGGGCGTCGTCGGCGTCGCGGTCTGGCCGCTCGAGCACGGCTTCGTGCTGGATCGGCTGGAAGTCATCGGCGAGGAGGACATTCTCGGCGATCGCCTGTCACGACCGGCCAAGAAGCGGCGGCCGTCGGAGCGGTTCATCGCCGAAGCATCGGCGCTCAGCGAAGGCGATCTCGTCGTCCATCGCGAGCACGGTGTTGGCCGCTACGAAGGGCTGGTCACTCTGGAGATTCAGAATGCCCGCCACGACTGTTTGAGGCTGACCTACGAAGGCGGCGACAAGCTCTTCCTGCCGGTCGAGAACATCGACGTGCTGAGCCGCTATGGCGCGTCGGAGGAGGGCGCCGTTCTAGACCGCCTGGGCGGCGTCGCCTGGCAGTCCCGCAAGGCGCGGCTGAAGCAGCGCATTGCCGACATGGCCGACCGGCTGATCAAGATCGCGGCCGAGCGCGCAATCCGGCGCGGCGAGACGATGGTGCCACAGGACGGGCTCTACGAGGAATTCTGCGCCCGTTTCCCTTATGCCGAGACCGACGACCAGCTCCAGGCGATTTCGGACGTGCTGGAGGATCTTTCCTCGGGCAAGCCGATGGATCGGCTGATCTGCGGCGACGTCGGCTTCGGCAAAACGGAAGTGGCGCTGCGCGCCGCCTTCGTCGCCGCCCTCTCGGGCAAGCAGGTGGCCGTCATCGGCCCCACGACCTTGCTGGCGCGGCAGCATCA